>NZ_JBBBNV010000019.1:0-95491 GCF_037137075.1 Paenibacillus sp. y28 | reverse complement strand
TTCGTGCTTTCAGTGTATCACATCGCTTGGTAAGATTAACCTGTTAACGTTGAGGTATTTGAGATTTTAAGCACTAGTCGAAAATCAGCGGGTAGGCGCAAGAAACAGTGAGCTAGTATTTCCGTCACTCAGGGGAAACTACATAAATTTACCAAATGGACAGAGAGCTACCTTCTGGTGGGCAATCGACTTTTTGGTAATGAAAACTAAAACCTTGTTCAGAATTATTCGAAAACTATGCCGCCGACTTTTTATGCAACGCTAGTGAAATCAGATATAACTATATAAATTGAATGAAAGAAACCATCAATCAAATGTAGCTGAGTCCTAATCGTTCCATGACTTTGGACATCCCACGAAGCGAGTAGTGGTGACCCCATTGCTGTTCCACATACGCGGCAATAAGTTCAAGTGTCCAGTTGTGCTTGGCGGTGAACCCGACTTCATGGGGGACCGAATAAGCGACAGTCTGTTTCAATTGCTCCTGTTGTTCCTTCGTCAACCGGGATGGAGCTCCAGGTGAGTGCTCCAATTGCAAGGCGGGAAGTCCGCCGTTTTTGTACGCATGAATGTATTGGCTCACCGTCATTCGATTTCGATTGAGAATGTCAGCGATCTCAATCATCGAAGTGCCTTTCAGATGTAAGTAGATCGCTTGATAACGTTCAAACATTCGGCGATCTTTCGCTTGTCTCATCGCTCCTGATACTTCTTCCAGTTCGCTCTGTTTTTCCATGTCGTTCCCCACTTGTCCGTTTCGTTATCTGTTTCATATTCGACAAATGGTTCACATTCCCTTGTTAAGATTTGCTATGATTTCTGATTCAACTTAGATAAAATTTAGATTGAACTTAGAATGAACTTAGATTGAACTTGGCTTCAACCTCGTGTGTCTTCTGTGCCCGGCCCGATGATACAAGCTTGGGGCAGCTCGTTCAGCCGCAGGGTGCTTATAGGATTCAATGAGATTTTAACGAATTTGACCAATTAACCAGTTACAACCGCCGTAACAACCGGTCATCAACCCTGAGGCGCAGGCACCGCTCCACAAGCCCTGACTGCCGGGTCCGTTATGCCTTAGCCCCGGCCCGCACGTATACACGACCCTCGTGCTGCTCAACAACAACCGGCGCTTCAAAAAAGCCGCTTAGCGTGTCCTCGGTCATCACCTGAGCCGTTTCTCCGCTGCGGACAGCCTCGCCCCGGCGCAGCAGCAGCGTATGGGAGAATACCGGCAATATTTCCTCCGTATGATGCGTGACATAAATCAGGGTCGGCGCATCCTGCCGCTGCGACAAAGCCTCAATGCTGTCCAGCAGCTTTTCGCGGGAAAATAAATCCAGGCCGTTGCAGGGCTCATCCAAAATTAAAATCCGGGGCTCGGCCATTAACGCCCGGCAAATGAGCACTTTTTGCTTCTCCCCCTGAGAGCAGGTCCGGAACTCGCGGTCCCACAAATGAGCGCAGCCGAGTGTCTTCATAAATGCTTCCGCCTTCGCCTGATCCTCGTCCGTAATTTGCTCATACAGTCCTATGGAGGCGAATTTCCCGCTGATTACAATATTTTGCGCCTTATCACTGGCATACAGCTTGTCCTGCAGCGATTGGCTGACCCATCCGATGGACTGGCGCAGCTCCCGCAAATCTACCTCCCCGAACCGGTGCCCCAGCACGGAGATTTGGCCCTGTGTCGGCCACATATATCCGTTAATCAAATTTAGCAGCGTCGTCTTTCCCGATCCGTTTAGACCGAGCAGCGCCCAGTGCTCGTTAGGACGAACCTGCCAGCTGATATTGTTCAACAGCTCATTTTTTCCATTCCGGTATGTAACGCCCTGTACATCAATAACATGCCCCATGACGGCCAGCCTTCCTTCCTGTAATTAAACGGCTTCTTCCCCTGGCTGTTCCGCTTGAACAGCATTTGGATTCCATAATGTATAGCATAGTGAAATTTCAAAACCGTGTCGACACAAAAATTGCTCCTTTGAGCGGCTGAAGTTGACCTCCGTCGGATATGCCGGGAGCCGGACCGTAGATGAACGATGCTTGATATCGAAAAAGTGCGGCATTCCGGTCAGACTGATGCTTTTGCAGCTAATCCTTGCTAACGCACAAGGAAATAATTGTTTTTCATCAAAAAATAAAAAAGGCCCCTTTCTTTAACCGTGCTTGTTCCCCTCTAAAAAAAGAGACCCATCCGCCCACGGCGAGACTGGTCTCCGTTTTCATTTATTGGTCAATGGAATCCGAATTTCCTTGTCCTTATCCCCGGTATAATACCAGAAAATATAAATGTCCGCCTCCGTGCCCTCGAATCCGGCATACACGTCAATCGCCTCATTTGCACGCGCGCAGCTCCCAGCGCGCGGTGTTTCGCTGCATGACGGCGGTCGGTCGACCACATGCTGCCGCTGCCCAGGAAATTCACCTTGGCTTGATTGCCTGGGATGATTTCTTTTCCGCGAAGCATATACGTTTAATTCACTTTCTCAAAAGTCACATGCTCGATTTCATGCCAATCCGTCTTGAATACCGTTATAAACACATCCTGGCACACATCCTCAGCATCGTCGGGATGATGCAGCATGAAGAAGCACGTTTTGTATACATCCTTTTTGCAGGCTTCAAACAGCTCTTTGTTGGTCAAGCGCCCTCCTCCTTCCTGTGTATGCTTTATAAACAACACCGCATTCAGAAAGGTTCATTATTTTTATTGGCAGGGATGAGGCGCAGCGGGAGAAACCGCCGAAGCAGGTCAGCCGCCGCTGTAATCAGTAAAAAAAGCCGTCCTGAACAGGACGACTTTGTTTTGCGTTCCAATTGGAACGGCATATTGGGTGCAGGTGGATTGTTTCTCGCTATGCCTTACAGGCCTTCATTCATTAGAAAATAAAATCGTCGTCTGTCAGCGGCTCCACGTTGGTGGTGCGGACGTAGCCGTTTCCTTTTTTGGAGAAGAAATCGTGCTGCTTCGTTCTGGTGCTGATCCCGTTGAACACGATCGGGTTCACTTCTTCCTCCGGGAAGATGGTATCCAGCCCCAGATTCATCAAGGCTTTGTTGGCGTTGTAGCGCACAAACCGCTTCACTTCCTCCGCCAGCCCGATCGACGAGTACAGCTCCTCCGTGTAACGCTCCTCGTTCCCATGCAAATAGTGAAGTAAGCCGTGGAACGTTTCCAGCGCAGCCTGCTGCTCATCCTCATTCAGCTCCGCGAATACTTCCTGGGCAAGCACGCCGACATACAAGCCGTGAATGCTCTCGTCCCGCAAAATCAAATCGATGATTTCGCCGCTGCTGGTCATTTTGCCTTGTCCGGCCAAATAGAGCGGATAGAAAAATCCGCTGTAGAACAAATAGCTTTCCAGCAGCACGGAAGCCGCCATCGCCAAATACAAATCCTTCGGCGTTTCGATAGAACGGTAATATTGGGAAATCGTCTCCGCCTTCGTCTGCAGGCGCGGATTCTGCTCGACCCAGCGGAATACGCCGTCGATTTCTTCGGTTGTAGCCAGCGTGGTGAAAATGCTGCTGTACGATTTGGCATGGATCTGCTCCATCATGCCCATGAAGGCGAGCACCGCCTTCCGCTGCAGCCCTTCCACATGCTCCATAATCTTGGGCATCCCGACGCCGCCCTGCACGGTATCGAGCAGCGTCAAGCCTCCGAGCACTTTCATGTACAGCTCACGTTCATTATCGGATAACGTCATCCATGACATTTTGTCATCGGACAACGGAATTTCTTCATCTGTCCAAAACTGCATAATATTCTGGCTCCAGAACGTACTGGTGAAGTCATCATCCGGCCGGTTCCAGTTGACGGCCCGCAGCGGCCCTTTATTGGCTTTGTTATCCATCTTCAGGTTCTCCTTTTGGGTCAAGCACTGGTTACACCGAGCAGCTGACGCATTCTTCGACGGACAAGCGGTTCGTCCGGGTATAGTACAGCGACTTCAAGCCTTTTTTGGCGGCATAAATATAGTAACGGGCCAGCTGTCTCGTCGTCACGTCGCTGTTCACGTGCAGGACGGTCGAGATGCCTTGATCGATGTGCGTCTGAATTTCGGCAATCAAATCAATGACCTTGAACTGATCCATATTATAGGCGGATTTATAATAGAAGAAATTGTCGCGATTCAGGTAAGGCATCGGATAATACGTCGTTGAATTCGCGTAGGTCCGCGTTTCAATCGGCTCTACAATCGGCATGACACTGGAGGTGGCATTCTGAATGTAGGAGATGCTCTGCGTCGGCGCAATCGCAAGCCGGTAGGCGTGGTACAGGCCTTGCTTCTGCACCTTGGCTTTCAGCTCGCTCCAGTCCTGCGGGGACGGAAGCTCCATGCCTTCAAACAACGCCTTCGCCTTCTCCGAGACCGGACGGTAATCTTCGCGCTCATAGCGTTCAAAGTAGGTGCCCTTGGCGTATTCGGACTGCTCGAAGCCGTCGAAGACGATGCCGCGCGAGGCTGCGATGTCGGCGCTTTTCTCCAGGGAATAGAAGTTCAGTGCCATAAAGAAGGCTCTGGCGAATTGAATCGCGTCGCTGCTGTCGTAGGCGATGTTGTTTTTGGCCAAATAGCCGTGCAGGTTCATCGCGCCCAGCCCGACCGAATGCAGCTCGCGGTTCGCTTTGGCGACACCCGGCGCATTGGAAATGCTGGTCATATCGCTCACCGCAGTGAGAGCGATCATACCTTCATGGACGGATTCGCGGATTTTTTTCCGCTCCATGACGTTGGCGATGTTCAGCGACGCCAGATTACAGCTGATGTCCCGGCGGATAACATCGGACTGGCCGTAATCCCCGATCTCGGACGTTTCCTGAAGCTGGAAAATCTCCGTGCACAGGTTGGACATCTTGATTGTGCCGATATCCTTCAGCGCATGCCCTTTGTTGGCGTTGCTGCGGTTCATAATATACGGGTAGCCGGATTCCAGCTGAATGGTAGCAATTTTAATCAGCATGTCCCGCGCGCTCATGACTACTTTCTTTTTCACCCGGTCATCGGCAAGCAGGCGGTCGTACATTTCATCCATGTCCATGTCGTCCATATGCTGTCCGTACGCTTTGTAAACGGAATAGGGAGCAAATACATGCAGCGGCTCGTTGCGCTCCGCCAGCGTGTACAGCTTGTTCGGAACGATAAGCCCGATCGACAGCGTTTTGAGCCGTGTTTTCTCGTCGGCATTGATTTTTTTGCTGTCCAGAAACTCCATGACGTCCCAGCCGAAAATATTGTAATACCCTGCGCCCGAGCCTTTGCGCTGGCCCATTTGGTCGGCGTAGGAGAATGCATCCTCCATCAGCTTCAGCACCGGCATAATGCCCTTGGCCGCCCCTTCGACACCCTTGATCGGCTCGCCGCGGCCCCGCAGCTTGGACAGGTTGACCGCAACGCCGCCGCCGATTTTGGAAAGCTGCATACACGTCCCAATGCCGTAGTTAATGGAATTGAGCGAATCGTCCAGCTCCAGCAGGAAGCACGATACCATCTCGCCGCGTCTGCTTTTCCCGGCATTCAGGAAGGTCGGCGTAGCCGGCTGCAGCCGGCGCTCCATCATCGAACCGGCCAGCGCGCGGGCCGCCTCCATGTCGCCACGGGCCAGATGCAGCGCTACAATCGCAACCCGGTCCGGATAATGCTCCAGATAAAGAGAGCGGTCATTGCTTTTGACGGCATAATCGGTATAAAACTTCGACGCAGCCATATACGAAGGAAATTCAAAACGGTATGCATGCGTAATGCCATAAATTTCTTCTACCTGCGCCAGCGTGTAGGTTTCGAGCACATTTTCGTAGAAGTCTTCCTCAATCATATATCGGATTTTATCGGCTGTCGTGGCAAAATGAATGCTCTTCTCACGGACTTCCTCCATGAACGCCTCTACGGCCTCACGGTCCTTATCCAGTTGGAAAAAGCCGTCCTCGGTCCGCTGCATGAGCATGTTGTTCAGTTCAATATGACGCAACTGCGCTCACCTCCTGTTTGAATCGTTCTACATCCTTCATTGTTCCGGCCAGCTCGAACTTGCTCAGCACCGGGACGCTGTACAGATCCGCGATCCGGTCGGCGCTGCGGGCGAAGCCTTCGCCCCAGTTGCGGTTGCCGCTGGCCGAAACCCCCTTCAGCTTCTGATGATTACGCTTCAAGAAGGAGAGCGTCTTATCCGGCGCCTGGCCGAAGCCGGTTGTATACGTTACGAGCACGAACGGCTCGTCGATAATCATTTCGTGATCAATCGGCACCGCCTGCATATTCAGCTTGCCGATGAATCTTTTTACATTCCCTGTCTTGGAATCGTAAACGATAAGCATTATGTAGTCTCCCTTTCCCTATCCCCTGCGCCCGGAACACCCTCCGCCGATTGTCCGCAAGCCGGTCTTGTTTATTCTTGAAATAAAAAGCAATGCCGTGCATGCAAGCGGAATTCACTGTTATCCAGCGAAAAAGGCGCATCAGCGACAGGCGTGCCGGATGCGCCGAATACAGGCAGGGCTTATTCAAGCCTGACAAGTAAACCGACGTAACGGACACCTTCCTATCGACCGTAGGGGTGTGTCAATGTGTGCGGGCAGGTCTCCTGGCTCGGGGCACCTTGCGATGGGTCCGCCTTCCCGGCATCAAAGCCTTGCGCCAGTGGCTGATTGGACCGAATCTGCTCCCTTACAGTGGCGGGACCGCGCCGGTGTTGCACCGGACTTCCCTATTAAGCTTTTTTCACGATAGCTCCAGATTAGAAGTCACTCGCTCACGCTCATAAACCCGCTTCTAGTCTAGCTTCTTAACGGCCGGTGTCCTTGCACAAGGACCGCAAACCCGCTATTTGGTGAAAAAAGCACCCGTCACAACCATATGTAGATTGCTTTAAATAATTTATATCAATATCTTGTGCATGTCAATTGGTTCGAAAGCCTATTTTTCTACTAAAAATCATACGTGATCCTCTGAATGCGCCATACTGCTCCGTTTTACGGCAAACCACAAAAACAAACTTTTTTTCGATCCAAAAAATGTAAATCGCCGCCATCCGGCATCCCGCGCGGGTTTGGCGGATTCAGAGGCCGATTGTGGATACGCTGTCATCAGCGATTCAAAAAATAGGCGGCGCTTTTGTCCAAAACATGCACATCGGCATGAATGGGTCTCAGGTACCTTGACCGCAGAAAGGGACTCGTTCATCGGTTTCTATCACCGGAAAAGGTCACTGCGCGCCCAGAGGGAGCTTTGCGGGTGATAACAACTACGGGGAGCGGAACCGCTAGTCGGATCGCCAAATGGCCGCCCCATAGCTGGAGCAGCCCCTATTCAGCAATCCGCCCGTCCATGGCGCGGGCAAACAATCCGTCGTAAACACCGTTTTCATATCCAGCCTTTGATCCAGCAGCTTGATTGAACCAATTGATCCGGACGCTCCGATCATCGCTCCTCGCTCATGTCACCGGGGCCTTAGCGGCGGCCGGGAGGACAGCCGTCAATCAGCCCCCAATCCCCCGGGGCCAGCACCGCCTCCCGCTTCTTGCCGGCCCAGATCCCCAGCAGCTCATGCCATTCCATATCGGCTCCCCCCATCGGGTACAAACTCCGGCGCTGCCGCCGTACAACACACCGGATAGACGGCGCTTCCCCTCACAACAGCGGTTCCTTATCCTCCAATACGTTCCAGCAGCCGCCGGATGCAGCGGTCCGTCTCTGCCAGCACCACTGCTTTATCCACCGTCAGCACCGTTTTGTTCTCCATTACAATATTGCCGTCAATCAGAACCGTATCCACATCGGCGCGGCCCGCCGCGTATACGAGCCGTGAATACACATCCGCGTCATAAGCGGGGTACGCATGAAACTCGTTCAAATCCACAAGCTGCAGGTCCGCTTTTTTCCCCGCTTCAATGCTCCCGATTTCACGCTCAAGCCCAAGCACCTCTGCGCCGCCTATCGTCGCCATCCGCAGCGCTGTTTTGGCATCCATCGCCCTTGGCCCGTGTTTCACCTTATGCAGCAGCGCCGTCAGCTTCATCTCCTGGTACATGTCGAGCGTGTTGTTGCAGGGAGCCCCGTCCGCCCCAATCCCCATAGCAATCGAGCGGGTCAGCAAATCCGGCACCTCCGCTATGCCGGAGGCCAGCTTCAAATTCGACCCCGGACAATGCGTCAGCTTAACCCCGCGATCCCGGACGATCCGCTTCTCCTGCTCGTCGAGCCATACCCCGTGAGCCAGAACAAGGCGCGGCGTGGCAAGGCCGATATGGTCAAAATAAACCACATTGCGCATCCCCAGCTCCCGCTCGACCAGCTCAATTTCGCTGCGGTTCTCCGAGGCGTGCGTATGCACCAGCACCCCGTACTGCTCCGACAGGTCGCGTACTCCAAGCAAAAGCCGCTCCGTGCAGGACAGCACAAACCGGGGGCAGAACGCATAGCCGAGACGCCCGCCGTCGTAACCGTGCCACCGTTCCAGCAAATCGACGCTTTCCTGCATCGAACGGTCTGTATCCTCGGCAAGCGACTCCGGCACGTCCTCGCCCCGGTCCATCATCACCTTGCCGGAAATCGCCCGAATTCCGCTCTCTGCCATAGCCCGAAAAGCGGCATCCGCGTGACGGACCGTTTCCATGTCCAGAATGGTCGTTGTGCCGCTGCGGATCAGCTCCCCGATGCCAAGCAGCGCCGAGTAAAAAACGGACTCCTCATCGTGAGCGCCCTCCAGGGGCCAAATCCGTTTTTTCAGCCAGTCCAGAAGCTCCATATCGTCCGCCCGCCCGCGGAACAAGGTTTGGCACAAATGCACGTGAGTTTGAATAAAGCCGGGCAGCAGCACCTTGCCGCCGGCGTCGATAACCCGGTCCGCCGCAGCGTTCAGCTCTGGCGCAACCGCCTGGATACGTCCCGCTTCAATCCATACATCGCCAGTAAACACCTCGTCCTTGGCGTTCATCGTTACAAGCTGCGCGTGTTTAATCAATATGGATGGTTTGTTCATCAGAAGCCTCCTCCAGATGTCCGTCTTGGCCGTACGCGGCCCGGAACGGGCGTCAGCGGCCGAGGCCCATTCTGGCTGCCGACCTCAGCTCTCCGCTCCCTCGCGCGCCGGCAGGCTCGCCTGTAGACGCACGCTTTGCCACATGCACCGTCCCTTCTATACGGTGACGGAACAGAAAAGCCAGTTTCAAACGCAGCAAATCATTGACCTTCTTGAAATCAATACCAAGCAGCTCGCTGATTTTCTCCAGCCGATAGGCCGCCGTGTTGCGTTGAATGTACAGCTGCTTGGCTGCTTCCGCAATCTGCCCGTCATGCTCGATGAAGGTCTCCAGCGTTGCCGGCCGCGCCGCGCTCATCCAGCCTGCGCAGCAGCCCGACCGCATTCTCGGGCGCATCCTTCATCAGATAGGCGGTTGTAAACAGCAGCTCCCCGGCCTCAATCCAGTCGGAAATATCCGGTGCATCCATGACATTGACGGACTTCACGACCCGCATAACGCCAGCCCTGCCTGCAATGACCCGTCCCTCCGACAGTGGGTAAATTGACATTGCCTTAATGTGCAAGCCGCTCCGCCTCCCCGTACGTGATAAGAGCCAAATCTCTCCATCCGATGCACAATGTTATCTATATGTTATGTTTTATAACATTATTATATGACGATCCGCAGCGCAGGAGCAACGATAACTTTAAACTTTCTGAAAATTATATTCAAAACAAATACCACGTCTCCCGTGCATTCAAATCCGCAATCGCTTCTGTTCCGTTTCGTTCTGTTTATGTTGATTTGTGTTGATATTCCTTATAAACTACTTCATAAAGGGGGCCGAGACGATGAACCCGATGGTGTGGAACAGCTTTACCGTAGAGAATCAGCCTACAGTGCCGGGCATGCTGCGCGCCGAGCGTTACAAGCGGTCGTTCGGCTACCGGGTGAAGCGCTCCAGAGGCACTCGCGATTTTTATTTGACCTACACCTTATCCGGCTGCGGCTTGTTTCATCACGGCACCGACGTGCTGGAGTCCAGGCCCGGAGATATTACTGTCATTACTCCCGGAACCCCTCATCTGTATGCTGCTGACGATCAGGGGGATTGGGAGTTTTACTGGTGCCACTTCACACCGCGGGAGGAATGGATGCCTCTGCTGCAGCTGCCCGAGCAGCTCAAGGGGATTAAGGGCGGACACATCGGCAATGACGGTCCGGACACCGACTTCATCTGCGCCTTGGACCGTCTTGTGAAGTACAGCCGGGACACAAGCTTCATCGGGGAAAAGCTGTCCGCCAACGCGCTGGAGGAAGCGCTGCTGCTTATCTATAAACATAGCGAAACAGGAGTCCAGCGGCTGGACTCCCGTATCGGTCATGCGATTCAGCTTCTATCAGACAAATTCAACGAGCCGTTGTCCGTTCCTGTTCTTGCTGCTGCCGTCAATCTGTCCCCTTCCCGCTTCGCGCATCTGTTCAAGCAGCAAACCGGCGAATCCGTTATGGATATGCTGAACAAAATCCGGCTGCAGCATGCCCAGCAGCTGCTCGCCGTAAGCGACAAGTCCGTGGCTGAAATCGCGGAGGCGGCGGGCTACGGCAGCCCCTATTATTTCACACGCCAATTTACCGCCATGTACGGCTGTCCGCCCGCCGCCTACCGCAAGCAGGCCTCGCCGTCAGGAGCCGCTTCTGATGTAATCGGCTCTCGCCGCCCTGTGCCGGCAAAATGATAGCTTTTGCAGCACGCGGCCGCTTCGTTTAATCGGCGGATTCGGCCAAAAACCGCTCCAGCTTCAGCGCTTCAAGACCCGCCAGCAGAATGATGCCGATTCCGTGCGTGTCGTCAAGCAGCCAGGAGAGCTCATCCTTGTAGTAAAGCTTATTGAATGAAAAGCCCGAGCCCCGGCATACCCCGTAAATATGGCCGTGCTTATCGATTGCAAGCCTCCGTAGACCGTCCCAGCCCTTGGCTGCGGCAGCGCTGTATGGGCCGGGGTTCGTCAGCCAGCCCTGCCGCACTCCCCGGGCAAAGGCGTAAATGAACATCGAGGTGCATGACGATTCCTCATACGATTCCGGGTCGGTCAGCACCTGATGCCACAGGCCGTTGCCGCCCTGCAGCGCCAAATAGCCGCCGCACAGCTCCCGGTAAAACTGCAGCAGCTCCCCGCGCAGCTCATGCTTCTGCGGCATAACTGTCAAGAGCTCCGTCAGCGAGAACAGTACCCAGCCGTTCCCCCTGCCCCATGGCACCGTGTTCGGCTTATTGAATTTAAAGTCGTACACATGGTGCATAATGGACTGATCCGGCATAAACAAATAGCTTTTGTACAGCTTGAACTGTCTGGCCGCGTCCAGGAGCGCCTCCTCATTGCCCGTCCGGACGTAGTACCGGCACAAAAACGGCACGCTCATATACAAATCATCGCACCACATCGTCCGCTCCATAAAATCGGCGCTGCCCCGGACGCGGTAAAGCGCGCCGTCCGCAAGCCGATCCTGCTCGTGTCTGATATAGGAGGCAATCCGCTCGATGGCCGGCTCGGCGCCTCGAAGCTCCCGGTGATTCATCGCCCGCAAGGTTACCGCCCCGAAGGAGCCGCAATCATCCAGACTGTCTATCGCCGCAAGCTGGTGGTTCAGCCCCGGCGCCCCGTATTGCTGCAAATCCCAGCGGGCGTATTCATCCCAGCGGGTACACAGCTCGATATGATCCAGCACATAGCGGACATAATCCGGACGCTCCAGCACTTCACCGCTTTGCAGCAAGCCGTACAAGGTTACGCCCAGCGGATAGTTCCATTTCCCGAATAGCGCGGTTTCCAAATACGGGCGAACCCAGCTGTCAGGGAGGTCCACCTGCCAGTACGTTCCGTCCTTACCGTCCTTAAACACGGTATGCATAGAGCAGAAATCCTCCGCCTGGAAAGGAATACCAGCAGAAAATGGTCCCGCATACAGCCATGCATCCGGTGCTCCGCGGACAGGCACCGGCAGCTCGAAGCCGGAGTCTTCTCCCTGCACATCCTCCAGCTCCAGACCCCACTGGCCGCCGCCAGAGTGCGACCGGATGATCATGTCGTTCAGGCCGGGCTTCAGAGCCGCCTGCACGCTGAAAGCCCCGGCGCTGCCGGACGCCGTGCTGGAGTACACCTCACGGCCATTGACGTAGATCTCCCCGGCACCGCGCCGCATGCCGCGCAGCTGAACGGTCAGCCCGTCTCCTCCGGTCCGGCGAAGCCGCGTCCATGCAACAGCGCAGCTGTCCTGGGGACTGCCGAATAACCGTTCCACTGCGCTTTGCTCCAGCGTATGCGTCTCCCATTCCCGCTTCGGGTACCACCTCAGGCCGGTATCCGCTTCCGACATCCCTTCCCCGGGAAGCTCCGATAGGGGAGCGTCCAGCGGCTCGCTGAATATCCACCCTTCCTGACCGGACCGTTCCGCCGACGGCGCCAAAAAATGCAAGGGCGCCCCTTTGATCGAGCCTGTCCCGAACAGCCCTCCGCAGCCTGTCGCAGTTTTGAGAAACCGCAGCACAACGTGGTTCCAGCCTTGGTTCACCCGGACATGAAACCAATTTTTCCGATCGGGAAACACATCGTCATTCAGGTTCGATTTAAACCGGCGCTCGCCGTTGACATACACGTGAAGCGGACTAAAGCAGCTGACGCTCAGCGGCATGTCCCGTTCCTCGCCGCTCCACAGCTTCGCCCAGGCATAGACGAACTGACCTTCCCGCACATCCGGAATTTTGTCCTCCACATTCATGACATACCGGTAGTCGGACTGGCGGATAAAGCCCTCCCTGGCAAAAACCCGGAAGACGGGACCATGCTTCGGATGAGCGCCGATATGTCGGTTTGCTATTGCGCTCAGCACCTCTTCCGTGCTGGAAATAACCGTATTTATGGAATCATGCTCGGGAAAATAGGCCACTGTCAGGCTCCTTTCATGGGTGAATGGCTCCTAGAGCCGAAAAGTCAGAAATTCGCAAACGTTAGATGAAAGAACGGCATGTCGAACATTTTTTGAAGTGAATTCCATTCATTCAAGATGAATTAAGATGAATATGTAAATAAAATTTGTTCATGGTGTGAATCGCAAACGATTCAGGATGCGGCCAAACACGGACGGCCCAGGCGTTTATTCAACCTCGCCGCCGAAATAAAGCGTCGTGCTGTACAGCCGTTTCGGCTGCGGTAACGGCCTGGCCGTCGCAGGGACGGACAAATTCAGCGGGCGCGAAGCATAAATATAAGCTTTGTCCTGGGTGTAGACGATGACCTGCTCCCGGCCGGTGCCGAGCAAATCCGCATGTACGACGTAGCCGTCCACCGGAAAGCGAACCGCTTCTCTCCTATGTCCGTCATACAGAGCTGGCGTGACGCCACCACCGCGCCGATAAGCGAGAATGTAGTCCGGCCCGTGCGGCTCCCAGCCCCGCAGCGGCTCGATCATGGTCAGCCATCCGCCCGTAACACGCTGTTCCTTCCATACTTCCCGGCCTTCGGAATCCAGCAGAAACATTCCGTCCCTGCCGCTCCCGCTATCGTTGTCCCCGCGCTCAATACGGTCCAGACCCGCGATTTGCAAGCCCGGCATATCCGTGCGGAACCTGCCGAGCGCAACATGCTGCGATTCAATGGAGCCATCGTAGCGCCACAGCTCCGAGCCCTGCAGGCTGTACATCACAGTAACGCTGCCGCCCACCACCACTTCCGGCTCCCCGTCCCCGTTCACATCGCCAATCCAGATGCAATCGGCATGGTCATCGAGGTCCTTGCACGACCACAGCTTCGTTCCGTCATGGTCGAGCATGTCGTAGCCGGCCATCACTTCATCGCATCCGTCTCCGTCGATATCGTAGACCCACGGAAAATGCCCGGGATTGCCCGTATAGGTCCATAGGACGTTCATTTCGTTATCCAGCGCCCACAGCCTCCGGTACCGGTCCTTCAAAATAATATCCTGCGGCCGCTCCAGCCCGCGCAAATTGGCGATAATAATACAGTCATGCGCCAAAGGATCAGGCAGCGGATACGATTTCTTCAGCTCCCCGCTCCGCCCGCTATAGATACGAAACTGTTTGTCCATCACACACAGCACTTCCAGCTGTCCGTCTCCATCAATATCATACAGCTGTACCGGATAATCAGAGCCCGGACCGCCTGCATTCGGGTCTGGCGTTCCTACCTGCCACAGCAAATTCCCCTGCAAGTCAAACACAGTCATACACTGCACCTGGTGGGGGACGTAACGGTCGTCGATGCCGCCGTCAGGCTGCGCCAGCAGCAGCTCCATCCGGCCATCCCCGTCCACATCACCCAGCAGCATCTTGGTGCGCAGCCCGGCCTTGTGAATATCCACAATCCCCAGCAGCACCGCCTGCTCTGTACGCTCAACCATGCGTTATGCCTCCTTATGAGCAATTACAGCCATCATAAAACAAATGTAAACGGGTAAACAGAGCGGATTCTGCCGTTTTTTTGACCGATTCCGCTGCGAGACCTGCAGGAGCATTCTCTCCCTCTATTCGATTCGGCCTTCTTCATTTATAAACAGGAGCATGGGTACTTCGCCCGATGTGCGGAACACAGCACGGTCCAGTGTGCAATGCCATCTGAATGTTGCCCCGAAAAACGCAAACAGCCATGCCCTCCGGCACGGCTGTTGCTTTTGCTGTTCTGCTTTTTACTTGCTATGGCATCGTATTAAAGCTGACGAATTCGCCAACCGGCTTGCGGTAGCCTCGCGGCCGCTGGCTGGAAGAATCCTCCTTGCCGATGGCAATCAGCATGACCGGCACATACCGGCCGGGAATGCTCAGAAGCTGCTGGAGCTTCTCGGCGTCATAGCCGATCATCGGGCAAGTGTCCCAGCCCTTCTCCTTGGCAGTCAGCATAAACTGCATCGCCGACAAGCTCGCATTACGGATTGCCTCATCCCGCTTGAAGACGTCTCCTCTGTCTTCATACATCTGAGTGACCATTTCAACGGTCATGTCGAATTCCTGCTGGCTCATAACACCGAGATTCAAAAGCCCCTCATGGATATGCCCAACCTGCCGGTACGCTTCCAGATCTCCGAGCACAACGATAACGGCTGATGCCGTCTTGACCTTGTACTGCCCGGAGGCTTCGTACACCTGCTCGATTTTGTTCTGATCCTTCAGAACCAGATAGTGGGTATGCTGCAGGTTAAACGCGGACGGGGCGAATTTGACAATTTGAAAAATGTCGTCCAGATCCTGATTCGGTATTTCGATGCCGGTCAAAAATTTATTGACGGATCTCCGGGATTTAGCCACAGAAATGAAATCTCCCATAAGGTGTTCTCCTTTTCGCCATTGCTGCACCAATGAACTCTTATTTAAATACCTTCAAACGCTCTTCAAGCGGCTGGAACGCTTTCTCCCCTGGCGCTGCTGTCGGTTTGCCAAACGGCATTTGCGCAATCAGCTTCCAATCGGCAGGAAGGCTCCACTCCGCCTGCACCTTCGCATCGATAATCGGGTTGTAATGCTGCAGGGAAGCGCCGAAGCCCTCTTGCTCCAGCAGGGTCCATACAGCCAGCTGCAGCATCGCGGAGGATTGGTTGGACCAAATCGGGAAGTTCTCCGCATATGCCGCGAAATTTTGCTGAAGGGACGAAACGACCTTCTGGTCTTCAAAAAACAGGACGGTGCCGTATCCGGCACGGAAGCTGTCCATTTTTTTCCTGGTCGGCTCGAAGCTCTCGGCAGGCACTATCCCTCTCAGAACCTCGGTTGTGATGTCCCACACCTTGTTATGCTGCTCGCCGAGCAAAACGACAACCCGGGCGCTTTGGGAGTTAAAGGAGGACGGCGTATGCAGCACCGCTTCCCCCGCCAGCTCCTGAATGCGCTCATCAGATACTACCGGCTCTTTACTTATTCCATAATACGTGCGTCTTTCCTTTAATGCGGTTAAAAAATCTTTGCTCATTCTAATCGCCTCCACTATGTTTGTAGGGCCGTTTCCACCAAAATCAGCAGCACATAGACATCAGTAACTTTATTCGTAACAGGTTACTATGCTATTATGAACCATAGAAATTCATTGTGAAAGTACGCTCTTTCAAGATATAAAGTATCCTGAAGGATACCTTAAGGAGGAGAGTGTTCCGTGGACAAAAATCCGGAGCTGTGCAAGGTCGAGGACACGCTTCATATCATTGTGGGTAAATGGAAGCCGATTATTATTATGCGCCTCCTGTTTCAAGGAACCTTCCGATTTAACGAGCTGAAGCGCACGCTGCCCGGCATTACGACCAAAACCTTAACCGCCCAGCTGCGCGAGCTGGAAGAGGAAGACATTATAGAACGGGTCATTTACCCGCAAATTCCGCCCAAAGTCGAATATTCCATCACCGAGTACGGCCGCAGCCTCATGCCGGTGCTGGATTCCCTGCACAACTGGGGAACCGCCCATTTGCAGCGCAAGACGCAGGGCAAGGCAGCAGCAGAATCCTCCACCTCCTGACCGCCCTGTCTCTAGCTTCGGCCTTCCACTTCGATGGTCTTGGCGCTGCAGTACGCTATCGCATGATGCCCTATTATTCACGAAGGCCGCCACGACGACAGCGCGCTCGGGTGTAACACCAAATCAAAGCTGTAAACCGCAAGGCAACCATCCAACCGGCAACGATTCCCCGCAGAAGAGCTTGGTGAAGCCTCAGAAGCTTTCTCCGGGAGGGGGGTCAGGCTTAGATGCGTTTGCAAAAGCGTAAGCCGAATATCCCTTAATCCACTAACTTGCTAATGACAAACTCATTCTGCAGCACCTGCCAAATGGCCGGGTCCTCCATGCCGAGACGCCATAAGGCCAGACCCCGGATACCGAGCCTGTGGGCCTGCTGCATCTTGGCCCGGATGCTGTCCGCGTTCTCAAACCATACCTCGTGCTGATTCCCTTCTGCGTCGGTATAGCTGAACATCGGCGTCTGGGTCTTCTCATCGAATACAACCTTGACTCCGTACTGCTTCGCCCGGTCCATCGCCATGCTGTAGGTAACATACGTATTGCGGCCTGTGGTCAAATTAAAATCGAACCCGAATACCGAAACCGCCGCCAAAATTTTGCTGGCGGGCATCTTGGTCAAGGCATAGTTCACCACGCTACCCATCCAGCCGCTGGAGACGACCGGCCCCGGTCCGCTGCCCGGCCAGCCGTGCTCATTGTACAGCATCAGAACCACCTGGTCGGCAGCTTCTCCGATGACGGCGTAGTTAAATGGAGCCGAGAATGGATTCGTCGGCTGATCCGAGGTCCGGGACGGCGTATCGACGGAGAAAAACCATCCCCGGCTTCGCATCTCCCGGCCCAGCTCCCGGTAGAAATCATTCAGCTTCTCCCGATCCTCATAGTACACATCCTCGAAATCCATATTTACCCCGTCAAATTCGTACTGCTGGATGAGCTGTACCATGCTTTGAATGAACGCCCGGCGCGTCTCCGGCGTCGCCAGCATTCCGCGGACGACATCCTTGTTCACATGTTGATTCCCGCGCTCATACAGCAAATTGTGGACGGTAGGCAGCATTTTTACATTATGACGATGGCCGAAATTCACGATTTCCTTCATATACGCTTCGCTGAAGGTGGCGGGGAAATTCTCGACGCGGGTCGGGTCGCTGCGGTTTAGCCTCAATCGTGGCATTCAATTTTCGGGAAATGGTATACAGCGAATCTCCGGCCTGAACCACATATTCAACGGGACCGGATACCGGTATTGAAAGCGGCTGGCCGATATAAAGCGCCGGCGATGTGAGCCTGTTCGCTTGCATAATTGCTTCTACGGTCGTGCCGAACCGCAGAGCAATCGAGTATAGAGAATCCCTTGCCTGGACCACATACGTAATCATAACGCCCCTCCTTTATTGTCTTTAACGGCGAGTACGACCTTTTTGAAGCATCGGGGCCGTCTGTTCCGGTTCAACCCGTAAACACAGCGATAGTTCATACTTATTCAGCGCCTAATCATATCACCACTTTTCTTATACTTCTTCCTCATGGTTAGAGCTCCCCGTGTGTGCATGTAACGGCGCATAAACGGCAAGCCCCGCCTGACTGCCGTCGTCAAGTGAACCATATTACGCAGCATGAGACAGGGGCTGTCCAATAAGTCCCTGAAATAAAAAGGCTGGGCGAGAAAACCTAAAGTTTTCCGTCCAGCCTTTTTATGTGCCTGCTTTTGCAGGAATGCAGCGAGGCGGATGCCTGCTACCTTCAGTAGATGGTGGACCCCGGCTCTTCTAGCCTGGTGTCCTTATGATTTGACGCGTGATTTCAGCTGCTCTGCAGCTGCCTATTGATGAATGGAAGGACCCACATAAGAGCGGTATACGTAGTTTGCGCCTTGCCCGTAATCGGTGAGCCCTGTGAAATACAGTGTAATATTCGCCGGTCTTCCGTTGAAATCGTCCGGGCTTAAATCCCCCTTGGGAATCAGGAAGCCTGTTACATACCGGGTATCGAATTCCCGCAGGCTGCCGACTAATTTCGCTCCCCCATCGCTCTCAGCAACGGTTCGGATTTCTCCGTATTTGTTGATTCCTTCCTGCGCATAGCTGAGATCAAGAAACTCGCCGTTCGGCTTGTACGTTATATTCCGCCGCAAATAGGCCATTTGGTCAAGCTTGCCCGCACCCTGCAGTTCACCTGTTTGATCCTTTACAGGAGTCATTTGAATGCTGCAGCCCCATATATGGGCGAAGCCTTCCGGCATTTGGCGGATAGTCAGCCGGTTCATTGCAATAACTGCATAGGCGGAATCCTGAATGTCACGCTCGTTACGGTCATCGGAAACCGTCCAACGGGCATCCTCAGGTATAAAAGACCGGTTCGGGTCATCCGGGTTATCCAGGTCAATGACGATGAATTTCTCCGTCTCGCAGCGGGCATTCCCTTGATCCGCTTCAGCTACAAGCAGATCATCGCGGAATTCTTCCTCTGCTTTGCCGAAATAACGCGGGAGCATGGTCAGCATGTTGGTCCTGTGCCACATAATTTCGGCAGCACCTACCGTATACTTGTCTGTTGTGAACCGCTGCCCTGCGTTAAAGGCCAGCACACGGTTGACAAAGGTCACGGCTTGCGCCCGCGTCGCAGGAGCCTCCAGTGACAGCTCGCCCGTCCCGGTTCCGGTCAGCAGTCCCCGGCTGGCAGCCTCGTATACCATGCGGCCGGATGAGCTTGTCCGCGCTTGCTGCAGCTTGTTAATCGGATCAATCGCCTTCTTCAGCATCTTCAAAACCTTATCGATGCTGCCTTGCTCCAAAGAGATGGCATACCCGCACATGTTCTCGTCCCGCGCGCATTCCTCCGTCGGAGTAAGCAGCTCAGGCGGCTTTCGCTGTTTGACGCGCACCAAAGCCTGCTCCAAATCAGCCATAACCTGTTTCGGATCGGTATACAGCAACCTCCAGTCCCCGGTAAAATCCGGTCCTGCCATAACCGTTTGAATATCCGGATTTTCCGCTTGGCTTGGCGCCGGGAATGCAGCGGTAACCGCCTCCTGCAGCAGCTTATCCGTCAGCGGCTGTTCCGTCACTCTCACCAGGGTGCCAGCTATTTCTCCGCGTGTAATCGGCAGGTCCCAGCCGCCGGTGTAATCGTCTTTATACCACGCCTGATCCACCGCAGCCTGATAAACGGGTGCAAACCAAGAATCTGAAGCGGAAGCTGCGGATGCCTGCGGCCCCTGAAGCGCTCTTACAGCCATTCCAAGAAATTGCTCCCGCGTCACCGGCTCATCAGGCCCGAAGGTCCCATCCTCGAACCCGTTGACAAACCCGGCTTTCACCGCCGTCCGGATTTGCTCCTCCGCCCAGTGGCCGGAAACATCGGTGAAGGCAGGCGATGCCGGTCCGCCGGTTGCCGCTGAAGCGCCGGAATCCGGGCCTGCAAGCAAAATAGCCGCCACACCGGCCGCAGTTGTGTAAAATCCAATCCGGGCCAAAAGCTTCCAATCATTACGTTCTTTCATCTCGTCTATAGCGCCCCCCGGAATCATGTTATCCTATCATTATACCAGAAAATGGGCGCTTCTGAGTGACATTCCGCCTGAACAAAACGCAAAAGCCCGGACAACGCACCGCCATGCGCTGATCCGGGCCTGTCCCAGCTAGATTACTCTGCGTGCAGTAATATACCTTTTCTTGTAGCTGGCGGCATTCAAATCGCCAATCGTAACCCCGTTCACCGAGCCGCCGATCGTGTTGTGAATGAACTTTCCGCCGCCTATGTAAATACCAACGTGGTCAATCACACCGGATTGACCGACACTGAGAAAAACAAGATCGCCTTTTTTCAGCTGGCTTTGGGACACGTACGTCCCTTGCTTGCTCTGTGCTTTGGAGCCCCATTTTAAGCTGATGCCTTGTGAAGCAAACACATATTTGGTAAAGGAAGAGCAGTCGAAGATCAAGTTTGTGGCGTCATTGACTCCCCATTTGTAGCTGACCTTTCCCTTCAGGGATTGTGCCTTGGCAATAACGGCATCCGCCGTGCTTGCTGCCGTTGCCGTTGCAGTTTCTCCGGTTGCCGCTGCTGCTGCAGCTTCTGTGGTTGCCGCTTCGGCCTGCACGCCCTCCGCCTGTGCAGATAGCGGCGCGGCCAACAGACCGGAAGTCAGCAATATCGATAGGCAGCCTGCCCCGACAATCGTTCTGGCAAACAAACTCGTTTTCGCTTTAATCATGATGTCCTCCCATGCTGGTTAGATGTACTACACA
This sequence comes from Paenibacillus sp. y28, assembly GCF_037137075.1. Classification (NCBI taxonomy): domain Bacteria; kingdom Bacillati; phylum Bacillota; class Bacilli; order Caryophanales; family Paenibacillaceae; genus Paenibacillus; species Paenibacillus sp. y28. Next base: position 74,753 of record NZ_JBBBNV010000019.1, on the reverse strand, counting down.
GTGTAATACTACCATGTATGAAAGAGGTGGACCTAGTGGGAAACAAAGGAAACCGGAGAACAGTATCAACTGGAGTATAATAAGCATATTGGCTTTTGCGGTTCCCGCCCCCGCGCCGGCGCTTTGCTAGCGGAGGTATAAAAAAACAGGCAGCGTTGAAGAGATTCTCTTCACGCTGCCCGCATACGCTCAATTCCAGTCGGCCAAGTACGCTGTCGTTAAGTTCCTGTGACGCTATATGATGCTATATGACGCTTGAAATGAAGATTACGGGAAGCTTAAGGCTTACTCCACCCGCAATGCCTGCTGCTGCGCGACCAGGCACAGCTCGGCGGCCTTGAACGCGTGAGCCTGTGTCATCGCGTGCTCGGTCCGGTTCAGGCAATCCAGTATAAGCTGGCCGAAGAACGGATAGCCAACCTTCCCCGACAGCTCCAGATGGCGCTCCCCTTCCCCGTTGACCAAATACAGCTGGTTTCCTTTTTTGTCTCTGGCTACGTCGACATATTTACGCAGCTCGATATAGCCTTCCGTGCCGAGAATAATCATCCGGCCGTCCCCCCAGGTGGATAAGCCGTTCGGGGTCAGCCAATCGACGCGGAAATAATTCGTTGCCCCGTTGTCGCCAATCAGATTGGCATGGCCGAAATCCTCCAGCTCGGGGTACTGCTTGTTGTGGTAGTTGCCCACTTGGCTGTTAACAACACGAGCGTCCTGACAGCCCGCATAAAAAAGAAACTGCTCAATCTGATGGCTGCCGATATCACACAAAATTCCGCCGTACTGCGCTTTGCGGAAAAACCAGTCCGGGCGGCTCGGCGCATTCAGCCGGTGCGGCCCCAGCCCCATAACATTCACTACACGGCCGATCGCTCCGTCGTGAATGAGCTGTCCGGCGAAGACAGCGCTTTCCACATGCAGCCGTTCGCTGTAATATACCATATATTTGCGTCCGGTTTCCTGAACCGCGGCCTTTGCCGCTTCCAGCTGCCCCAGCTCTGTAAACGGCGTCTTATCCGTGAAATAGTCTTTGCCATGCTGCATGACCTGAATCCCTAGCGGTCCGCGATCCGAAGGAATGGCAGCGGCGGCGACCAGCTGCACCTCCGGGTCCTGCAAAATCTCCTGCAGGCTGGAGGCTGCGCGCACCTCCTTATATTTCTCCACAAACTTGCGGACCTTCTCCGGGTCCGGGTCGTACACCCACTTTAGCGTCGCCCCCGCTTCAATCAGCCCGTTGCACATGCCATAAATATGGCCGTGGTCCAGCGCCGCAGCTGCGAAAATAAATTCACCCGCGCCGACAACCGGCTGCGGCTTGCCTTGCGGCGCATAATTCATTCCATCACTTGTCTGCATCATCCGTATGCCTCCTGTCAGTGTGTTCCCTGCACATTCAACTGCTGGTATTCTCCGGTTTTTTTGTCGGAAACGGATGCGCGAATGCGCTCCTGCAACAAATCATAGAACAAATCCTCGTCCATTGGAAGATCGACCCAATTGTCCGTCCAAGCGGACAGCAGCATCGCATTGGACAGCGTCAAGCCGTGAATGCCGTCCTCACCGGGGGCGAGCAGCGGCGTGCCGTTACGGATAGCGTTGGTCCAGTCCTGCATAATGCCCACATGCTGCGCCCCTTCATGGTCCGCTATCGGCACATCGCATTTCCAGCATTCCGGCTGTCCGAAGCCGCCGGTATAGGTGCTGTTGAACTCCCGCTCGGAAACACGCAGACGCCAAAATGTGAGCTTGCCGTCTTCAATGACGATTTTGCCCCGGTCGCCAGCCACCTCAAAGCGATTCGTGCCGGGCGCCTCCCCGGTAGTCGTAACGAATACGCCCGTTGCGCCGTTGTCATACTCTACATACGCTGTTACTTCGTCCTCGACCTCAATTCGGCGGTGCTTGCCGAAATAGCAAAAAGCGCGAATCCGCTTCGGCGTAAGTCCCGTCGTCCAATGCCACAAATCGAGCTGGTGCGGATCTTGATTAATGAGTACCCCTCCGCCTTCGCCGCCCCATGTGGCCCGCCAGCCGCCAGAATCGTAATAGCTCTGGGATCGGTACCAGTTCGTAATAATCCAGTTCGTCCGGCGGACCTCCCCCAGCTCGCCGGACTGTATCAAATCCCGCAGCTTCTGGTACAGCGGGTTGGTCCGCTGGTTGTACATAATGCCGAACACGCGGTCCGAAGCCGCCGCCGCCTCGTTCATGAGCCGGACCTGCTTCGTATATACGCCCGCCGGCTTTTCTACAAGCACATGCAGGCCGTTTCTGAAAGCCTGAATGGCAATTTCGGCATGATCATAATGCGGCGTTGCAATGAGCACGCCATCCACAGTCCCGGAAGCCAGCAGCGCTTCCACACGGTCAAACCGGGCCACACCTTCGCCCAGCTCCCGCTCCGCCCAGTCCAATTGGCTTTGGCGCGTATCGCAAACAGCAGCAAGCTGTGCGCCCTTTACTTTCTGCTTCAGCAGCTCCCGAGCATGACTCGTTCCCATATTGCCCAAACCAATGACACCGATTCGCACGTTATCCATTGCTTCGTTCCCTTCCCGAGAAAAATAGTAAATCCCAGATTCGATAACGCTTTCATTGTACCACATCGGTAAGCGGTTTCTCTTTACTCCGATTATCCGATTTATCATCTTCATTTAACTCAGGTTGTCATTTTGGGCGCAGGATGCACCGGGACAGCCGCATGGGTCGGAAGGTTCCGCTCTCGCACAGTCGCATGTCCGGCCTTCTCAGGACGCTGTCATTTCCGTGCCATGCGTATGCGAATAAAGGCGGTGAAGAACAAAACGGTAGTCAAACCGCCTTCAATGGAAAGAGAAACGACCGGAAACCAGAAGCTTAAATAGTGATTGACAAGCGAGCTGTTATAGGTCAGCGGCAGCATCGGGCTGAACATTAATACCGCGCCGAACGCATAGACCCACTTTTTGTGGGAGCGCGTCCGGAATAACTGAGCGGCCCCTTGGGCAGCGGCGTAATAGACCATCGAAATGGTAATAAACGAACCGGAAATAAAGCTGAGAAACAGCAGCACCTCGATCCGTTCGAAAATAATAAACTGCGTAATCCGGGCAAAGACATACACCGGATGCTGAAACTGCGAGGCCATGTCCGTCCCCATCACCATAATGCAGTACACAAGGTACAGCGTCATCACAAAGGACCCTAGCGCAACGGCCATCACCTTCATTTTAAACGTTTCTGTCGGCCTCGACAGATGGGGCATAATCATTCCCATCATTATACAAATCCCGAACCAGCTCCCCGGATAAATCGCTCCCTTTATGGCGGGCATCAGCCCGTTTTCAAACACAGGCAGCATATAATTCAGATGAAGATATGGAATGGAGCTGGCAAATAAAATAAAGCTGGCGAGTAATATGAGCACGCCGATAAGCTGGCTTAGCCTCGCGATCGTCTCTACTCCCTTAATAGCCGCAGCCCCGGCACAGAGGGTCATCGTCACCGCGAAGACTTCCCGGGGCGTGTCGGGCATCAGTGTACGGGTTAAGAAATCACTGTAAATCCACAGGGCCGTCACCATCACACCAAGGAAAAACAAAATATAGAGGAGATTGACCGCCCGGCCGAGCTTGCCGAATATCGTATTGGTGTACTGGATCAGGGATTGGCCGGGATACATGAGGCCCAGCCGATACAGCAAATAGGCAACATAACTATCAATCAGCATGCCCAGCAGCACGGACAGCCACAGATCCTGCTTGACCTTGGACACGAGCTGGTTCGGCACAGAAAAAAAGGTCAAGGACGTAATCGAAACAAAGATGATAAAGAAGAACTGGTAGGGTGAAATTTCACTTCGTTTCACTCCGTATCATCCTTTCCTTTGCTGCTATCCTGCAGCAGTCCCGATTTTACGATTTTAACAGACGCCGTCACCTCCACTTCCACATCCTTCAGCGCTTCGTTCCATCCGCTCTTTAGCGCGTTCCACTGTTTCGGGTTCCTGCGATGAATCACTTCGCCGAAGCCAATCACATCACTCTGATAGGTTTTGTATACCTTGGCGACGGTTTTTTGAATGGTAGCCTGAATGTGGCTGTTTACATCCTGCTTCAGCTCGGCAAATGTCTCCAATTGGGACAAGTCCAGCTCTATCGTGGAGGTTTTAAGTAAGACAACACCCTTGAACAACACCTTTAACTTGGGCAGCTCCCCCTCAAAAACCGGGATAAGCCTGACTCGAATATCTTCGATTTCAAAATCAATGACCTCTTTGCCGGATCGCATCACACGCAAGGCCCCGTACCGTGTCCCGCCTGACAGCCAATTTACAGTCTGGCTTTCTTCCTGCGTGAGCCAGCCCAGCATTTTATGATTCCGAAAAACAGCGGCTTCACGAATCTCCATGATTTTGGCGCTGGACCTCGGAGCTGCCGATAAGCCGGGCGCGACCGCATGAAAGCCAACCAGATTCAAACGCGGCAAAAATTCATACATTTCCACCGAGCCGCTTGCCGCGCTGCGCTGATCGTCCTTTAAAAACGATTTCCACTGGTCAGCGGATACCGCCTCCAGCTCATAAGAATTTTGGAGCGCTTCCTTGGCGGTCATTTTGGTGATTAGTATACGGCTGTTGAAATTTTGATTCGTTTCCCTCCAGAAGTAGTCCATAAACCCGTCCAGCCCGTACCGGGCGAGAGCTTCCCCGATGATCACGATTTTTGTTTGCGGGAAAAACAAATTTTTCTTGGCCTGATGCCGGATGGAGGCCACCGCTTCCTCAAGCGTTGCGCCGGAGGCGGTATAGATGGCGAACGGCTTCCGGTTCTGGTTCCCCCCTCCGGCCGCAATGGGCAGTGTCGGGTTAATGAGCTGAATGGTCACCTCCAGCTGCTTATCCTTGGACAGATCCAGCCCGATAGCGGAAACGACCGTCAATTGATCGAAGTTCAGCTGGCTCCAGCACCCGCTAAGAACGAGCAAGAGCAGGAAGAGCGCGATCATCTTCAGCTGTTGAACCCCGGGTATCCGCACAAGCTCGCCTCCCTTTGACAAGGATTACTCGTTACCGCCTCCGGCGATGGCTCAAAATCCACCATGGCATACGAAGCATCGCTTTGAGCCCTTCTTGTTTCCGGTACGGGGCAAAAGGGGCCATATACGGCATACCGACCGACTTCATCGATGTCAAATGTATGCCTAGCATAAACAGCGCAATGATAATCCCATACAAGCCCAGCACCGAAGCAAAAATCAGCATGCCGAAGCGTAAAATCCGGATCGTGCCGGACAAGGAAATCGACGGTATGGTAAAGGAGGCGATGGCGGTCCCCGCAACTACAATAACCGCCGGCGACGAAATCAGCCCCGCCTTCACCGCCGATTCCCCGATAACAAGAGCGCCGACTATACTGATTGCCGATCCGATGGAACGGGGCATGCGTATGCTTGCTTCCCGCAGCCCCTCAAAGGTCAGCTCCATCAGGAGCGCTTCCATTAATACCGGGAATGGAACGCCGTCCCGCGCCGATAATATACTGCTCAGCAGCTGCGGAGGTATCATTTCCGGGTGGAACGTCAGCACCCCCACATATACAGAAGGCAAAAGCAATGTAAACCAAAAGCCCAAAAAGCGAATCCACCGGATGAAGGTGGCAATCGGGTAGGCCAAATACAAGTCCTCGGTCGTTTTGAGCAGGTGGAACAGCGTGCAGGGCAAAACAAGCGCGAACGGCGTCCCGTCGACAATCAGCGCAACACGCCCCTCCAAAATAACCCCTGCAATATCGTCCGGCCGCTCCGTGCTGTATACCGTTGGAAAAAAAGAACCCGGATGGTCCTTAATGATCTCTTCGATATATTCGGATTCCAGCACCGCATCAATATCGATGCTCTGGAGCCTTCTGCGCACCTCATTGACAATCTGAGGCGCAGCACGATCATGCATAAAGATCATCGCCACTTTGGTTTGAGAGATGTTGCCTACCGTCAATATCTCGACCCGGACCCACTTGCTTCTGACCCGCCGGCGAATGAGCGAAATATTCACACCAAGCGATTCAACAAATCCGTCCCGTGGACCGCGAATCACCGTAGAGGAGGCCGGCTCTTCAATGCTCCTGATTTCGTAGCCCTGCGTATTGGCGGCTATCATCTCCGGGCATCCTTCCACTACCACAATGGCCGAGCCGCATACGAGCAGTTGAACCGCCTGATCCAGGTTATCGATGACGGTCACCTCTGTAGCCGTCAAAATCGAGCGGCATAAAAACGGAATCGAAACAAACTCCCTCTCGCTGACAGGCAGTGTCTGATAGCCGGTGATTAAAGGTGTAATCACATTTTCATTCAAGGCCTGGTTGTTAATCATCCCGTCAATCCACAGCACTAGGACCGGAATCTGCTCGGCCCCGATTCTGCATTCGCGAGATGACAAATCGGACGTATGTCCCAGCTCGTCCAGCACAGCCTGCAGGGTGCGGCGGATTGAATTTGATTTGTCAGTTTCTTTCATGCGCTAGCCCCATTGTTTGCCATACTTGAATGGTTATTCCTGATTCAGTCTGTTCTTAGTATGGTTGAAACTGGATTTATTATTCCATCGGGCTTGCATCTGCCGTATGCCCGAATAAGGGCTTCACTCCAACGAGAAAAGCCTCCCCTCCGCTTGAATCCAGCAGATAGGGAGACTCCTCGCCATACGTATTATTTTTTACCTTCCGGCCATGTCTTTTGTGAATACTTCAGAGCTGCCCTTCATACCGTTTATGCGGATGCATGCGCAATGCCTCGTAGCCCCTATCTTCCTATTGCCCTTCCTGTACCCTTCCTATACCCGGAGCAGCTTGATCTCATTATAGGCCATCAACAGCGGAGCAACACCGTGCCCGTTATTGTCTACGACCTTCTCGCCTTTGACATAATACTCGTAGCTGCCGTCACGGACGATGCCCGTGTCCGGATTACGGCCCAGCCCGGCGCTGCGGCAAATACCGCCCAGCAGTACCTGACCGTTTTCTTCACGCAACACCTGTTGAAGCGTGCCGTCGAAGGCGGCCTTGCCGTGCACAGCATAGTCAGCGGACAAATACCCCAAACGAACGCCCTTCAGAATCCCGTAGGCCAGCATCAGCGTGCCGCTGGATTCCAAATAGTTGTCCGGGCCGTTCGGGTAATCCACCACCTGATACCACATCCCGCTGCTGTGCTGGTGAGGCAGCATATCATCGATGGCTTCCTTCAGAAGCCGCTGGCAGGTTTCCGTCTCCGTCTCTTCCCCCTCCAGCAGCTCCAGCACATCGACGAGCGCCATGACGAACCAGCCCACAGCCCGGCCCCACACTTGTGGCGACTGGCCGGTCTCTTTGTCACACCAGAACATCTCGCGGCTCTCATCATAGGCGTGGCTGTACAGGCGCTTTTGCTCATGGTAAATATCGTTTCGCACGTTCTCGAACTGGTTCAAAGTGTCGGAATAGTCCTTGTTGTCCACAAACTCCTTGATGTACTGGACGTAGAACGGCTGGCCCATATATAAGCCGTCAAGCCAAACCTGGAACGGATAATTCTCTTTATGCCAGAACGAGCCGGATTTTGTTCTTGGATACGAGTCCAGCTGTCCGTAAATTTGATCCAGCACCCGCTTGTATTTCGGGTCGTTCTCTTTTTTGTACAAGGCAAACAGCAGTGAGGCCATACGGATCTGATCGATGCTGTAATAGTCCGGATTTATCTCGGGAATGATTCCGTCTTCATTATAAAGACGGTCGATAAAGCTTTTGACAAACAAATAGTCTTCCTCATTGCCGGTTTGCTCGTAGCTGTCGAGATAGGACTTCATAATGCAGCACTCGATGTAATGCCACCGCAGCGAATACCAGGTGCCTTCCGCAGATTTGTACTGTTCTTTGAGCTTGTCCACCAATGCATATGCCATGACTATACACCTCCAGAATAAATAAACAGCCCCGCCTTCATCAAGCTATCCAAATCCTCCCGGGTCGCATTACGCTCCCCGGCAGCGTCCAGCCTGTTCGTGGACTTGCGAATGAAGCCTTCATTCCATCCCCCTATGGGGACGATTCCTGCCTGCCAGGAGGACCGGATCACAATCCGGCAACCGCCTCCGGCAGCTCGCGCTCGTAATGTTTGTACACAACGTACCTTTGCACTCCTTTACAGGCCAGCACGGCCTGACGGGCCAGCGCAGCCGCTTCCTTGCGATTGCCGGCTTTCAGCTCCAGCTCGGCGAGCAGGCTGCTCTTCATCCATGGCTTGGACACACGGGCGATACTAGCCCGCGCCAGCTCCTGCTGTCCCTCCTCCAGGTGAACATAGGCTTCATAGTAGTACCGGAAGGCGGGTGGCTGAATAGAGCTGATTTCATCCTTGACTGCGGCCACATCCTTTCGGTATAAGCCATGAAGGGTCCTGTATAATGCCTGTCTGTGCCGCTGCTTGTACTTGATCAGCAGCTCGCCGACCAGACGCTCCACCTCCTGATCCTGCCTGTTTGCTATCGCATAAAAAAGAAGGTGGGCAGGATTATTTCGCTGGCTAAGCAAAAACTTCTCCAGACGCTCTATATTCGTCTCCCGGACTAGAACATGATATACCGGCAACCCGATAAAAAGAACGGCAATACAGGCACTGGATATCAGGACAGCTCCAATCGATAAACCCAGCATGTTCATAACGATACTAACCATAATGACTGTAATGAGCATATACACATAACGGGCGGACCAGATAATAACGACTCACTTCCTTCTTACATTTCATTGTATAAGTCCTTCTGAAAAGGATACGAATGAATGAACGCCTAAGTTGCCAAAGCAGCTATATAAAAGATAGTGACAGCCTTCAAGGCCGAAGCATCTGATCAAAGGGTGCCCGGTGTATTACATAAGCCGATCCGTCCACCTTGCAGCTCCCGACAGCCTCTATTCCGCTAACAGCAGCCTCCTGTGCCGCATGACGGCCCCCCATCAGCGTCAAGTCCCATTGGTGGAATTCGGGATCGTTTCAGGCAATCTCGGCACTTCTAAGGTCTATATGCTAATGTACCACCATGCGAGGCAAATCGAAAGCGCTTTCCGTCAAAAGCTGCGTATTGGCCCGTCTAATGGCAGGAGCCCCAATACCAGCATCCCGCCATCGGCATAAACGCCAAGCACGCGCTGATCAGGTCTCGCTGGCTGACCGCTTCGCATCATCCCTCCGCCCACGCTGGAACGCAGCATAAGCCGCGGTTCCGGGCCGCCTTTGTTTACTATTCCGATATGTTTTATTGACATTAGGCCGGCTCCCGCATTAAACTAAGGTTATGATTTATTTTCTCATGGGAGGTCGATTCGTGATGGGAATCGGACAAAGCATCGCAAGGCTGCGCCAGAAGCAGGGATTAACCGATATACAAGCGGCCGAAGCACTCGGGCTGAATATTGTGAAATACCGGTCGCTTGAGGAGGAAATTAACGATTTTACACTGGATCTTCTCGTTCGCACGGCCGATTATTACCAGACTTCTATTGATGCGCTGCTTCAGCGGAACACCGCAGAACCGCAGCCGGCTGCCCGCGCCGCATCGCCGGATTTGAAGGATGTGCTGCAGGCCGAGCCGTACTATGACGGCCGCAAGCTGTCCGCGCTGGAAATCCAGACCTTGGAGGAGGTTGTCAGCAAGCTCTCCCGCCATTCCCGCAAGCTCAGCGCGCTGGCCGATCTGATCAAGGACGATGCCGATTTTGTCAAAAAACTCCAGGAGCTCAAGCTGGTCAGCTCCAAGCTCGATTCGGACGCCTTGGTCAGCACGATCGAAAAAGCGCTGGCGTAATCGGATCGGATTGCCCGCTGCTACGAACAAACAATCAAAAGACGTGTCAGCCAGCTTCCCGGCTTGACGCGTCTTTTTGTGCTTGCCGGGCGGTTTGCCCAACAGCCGAAATGCCTGCAGACCTCCGGAAGCCGCCGTGAGAAGTGAGCAAGCATTCGGTATTTCCGGGCGAGTCTCTGCGGCTCGTATTCCACGACGGACTGTTGAAGCCGGCTTAACAGCATTGAAGCCCGTATCCGTTTTGTATAGCCGCCTCTCGAATATCAATACCAAGTCACAGTAAAAAAGCCCCCAAAACCGCCGAAGCGGAAATGGAAGCCTAGCTTCATAAAAGGGGCCCGCTGGCGTTGCAGCTACTGCTTCCGGACGGGCAGGATGCGGTCAATAAACGGCGTTGTGTCCAGGGCGGCCAGCTTCGTCCGCCCCTTGCCCCAGCCGATCGTTTCCCGCCAGCTGCCAAGCGCCCCGGCTTCAAGCAGCTGCTCCTCCTGCACTCCTTCCGCCGTATCCGCATAAGGGGATACGTACAATGCATCTACCGGGCAGTACGCCTCGCAGATGAAGCACGTCTGGCAGTCCTCCTGCCGGGCGATCAAGGGAATGTTATCGGGACCGGAGTCAAAAACATTCGTCGGGCACACCCTGACACACATGCTGCACCCGACGCAGCGGTCACGGCTGACAACTTCGATCATCGTCTCGCCACCTCCTTCAGCGGATCAGCAGCCCGGCCACTGAAGCTGTCCGGCGGGACTGTCTTGACCGGGCGCGCCTCCGCCTCTGTCTGCGGGCGCTGCGCCGCCGCAAGCGGCGCAGAAGACGCGGATTCCGGGCGAACGGCAATCCGATCCAGCCCGGATACGAGCAGGCGGTACTGCTGGGCCGGGTCCTGATCCGGATATTGCGCCAAGGTATGCATTCCGCGCGTCTCCTTCCGGGCCAGCGCCGCCGTATACATCCAGCGGGCGGTCGCCACCATCGCGGCGGCTTCCCGGGCGCGGACCTTCCCTTGTACAGAAGCCGGGGCACGGCCATGAACCTCCGGCCAAAGCTCATGAAGCCGCTTCAGGGATTGCTGAAGCACAGGCTCGCTGCGGAAATAGTTAATTTCATAAGGAAATACCTCGCGCTGAACAGCCTCCACGACAGCGCGGTTATCGATTTCCGCTGCCCGCTGCGCTCCGGCTTCCAGCCCGGAGCGTCCGGCGGGACGCAAATGGCGGGACGAGGCGCTTCTTCCCTGTGCAAGCGCAAAGCGGGCGGCCGCACCGCCGGACCAGGTCCCGGAGCAGATGGCCCAGGAGGCATTAAATGCACCGCCGCCGGATTTGGCCCCGGTAACTCGTTCGCGGGTAGCCGCATCTCCCGCCGCATACAGACCGGCGACGGTTGTCGCGCAGTCATCATCGACTAGCCGCAGGCCGCCCGTACCGCGTACCGTTCCTTCGAACCGCAGCGTAAGCGGGAAGCGCTGTGTGAAGGGATCGATTCCGGCCCGGTCATACGGCAGGAAAAAAATCGCATGCGAGCTACGAAGAATGGCCTGCTTCTCCGGTGTATCCGCCTTGTCCAGCACCGCATACACCGGGCCTTGGCTCAGCATGCGCGGCAGGAAATCGTGCGGGCGGGGACCGCCGGAATACAGCACCGTGCCGTCCTCGGCGGTATACGTCGCCCACCCGAGCAGCCGCCCCCGGGTAACCGTGCCGAAGGCTGCGCTCGGGGCATACTGCCGGCTGAACTCCATGCCCGACAAATCCGCGCCGAGCTCAGAGGCCATCAGCAAGCCGTCCCCGGTCAATACGTTGCAGCCCAGGCCCTTGCTCAGGAAGGCGCAGCCTCCGGTAGCCATAACAACACTGTTCGCTTTCACTTCCCAGCTGCTGCCATCCAGCCGGGAAATCCCTCTTGCGCCGCCAACCCCGTGCTCATCGGCGAGCAGCTCCAATGCCGGAGACTGATCCAGAATCCGGACACCCGCTTTGGCTACGGCACGCCGCATCAGCTTCATATATTCCGGGCCCTGCAGATGATCCCGCATCGGCGTGCCCTCTTCATCCCGTACAAACGGATAGCCCCACGCTTCCACCAGCTCCAGGCTCGAATACACCTGATCCAGCACCCGGTGAATCCAATCCGGCTCCGCCAAATAACCGCTTTCCCGGTAACGCTGCTGTACGGCAGCCTCCCGCAGCTCCTGATCCGGGGGAAGATAAAGCAAATTCGTGCCGCCCGGCGCCGTCGCTCCGCTTGATCCGAGATACCCCTTGTCCGCCAGCACTACCTTGGCCCCTTGGGAGGCCGCGCTCCATGCCGCCCATGCTCCCGCAGGACCGCCCCCGATCACTAATACGTCCGCTTCCAATGACCATCCGTCCGTCTTGCTCATTGCGCCGCCTCCTCCGCTGCTTGTATTTCGTCCTGTACTGTGACTACGTCCTTGGCTCAAGTGTTGATAATAAAAATGAGAACAGGCAAACGCCCCCCGGCGTGCCCGTTCTCCTGCTCCATTGAGCAGCGCGCCTATTTCAAAATCCATTGGTTTAAATCAAAATCCTTCTCCGCCAGCTTCTCATCCACCAGGAACTTCTTCGTGCCTTCCAGCAGCTTGAAGCCGCTATCGGTAAACGGCACTTCTTTAATCGAGCTGATCGGGCTCACTTTTTTAATGAGATCCACGGTCGTATTGTTCAGCTCAGCCAGGAATGCATAATATTCATCCGGCTTGGATTTCAAATCGTTCAACGCCTTTTGACGGGCTTCATTCCATACCTTCGGGAAGTCCGGGAATTTCTTCAAATATTCCTCGGATACAACGGTAGCGCTCGTGCCCAGCAGGTTCGGATGCTTGGTCGCGTCATCCAGCAGCAGGTAGCCCTGATCGATTTGCTTCAAGGCATAGATGCCGGTAGTGGTCATCGCGTCGATTTCCCCGCGCGCCAGCGCAGCTTCGCCGTCAACCCGCAGCATGTGCACGATTTTGACATCGGTAATATTTTGCTCCTTCAGCAAGCCCGCCAAATAGCGGTGATGGAACGATCCCTTTTGCGTAGCCACGGTCTTGCCCTTCAAGTCCGCCAAGGTCGCCGGGCCGTTCTTCTTCGCAACAAGATAGCCGATGCTGTCTGTCGAGCCCTGCGTAATCAGTCTCGTCTTGGCCCCGGTAGACCGGGCCAGTATGGCCGGCGTATCCCCGAGGCTGCCGACATCAAGCCGACCGCTAATAAGCGATTCGCTCTGATCCGGTCCGTTCGGGAAGCTGGTCAGCTTCACCTCCGTAATCCCGTGCTTCTTCAGCTCTTCTTGGATAATGCCTTTGTGGAAGCCCCAGCCTTCCGCGCCGCCCGGCAAATTCAGCTTGGTGGTGCCGATATAGCCGTAGTTGAGCACCGCCGGCACCTGGCTTTTGGCTGCCCCTCCTTCAGCCGGGCTGGCGCCGCCCGAACCGGCCGCTGCACCCGTTGCCTGGCCGTTGCCGCCAGCGCAAGCCTGCAGCAGCATCGCAGCCAGCAGCAGCCCCGTAATCATCCATGCTTGCCGCGCACGGCGGCCCTCTCTTTTAAACGTAAGCTTCGTCATCTCTCTTCTTCTCCCCTCTGTAGTTCAAACGCAGGCCATTGAATAATGGCGTCTCCATCCTTACAAACGGACCGGTACCCGGATGCACGTGTACTCAAGGAATCGCTCTCTGAGCCAGCTTATACATGTATTCATGCGCCGATATCGGCTTGCGGCCCGGCCCCCAGCCGATCTTTTCCCGGTAGCCGCCGAGCAGTCCCCGTTCGGTCAGCGCCTCTTCCGTGACAGTGACGTTCTCGTCGGGGTCCGGCGCAACATAAAGCGCATCCGCCGGGCAGTACAGCTCGCACATAAAGCAGGTTTGGCAATCGGACTGCCGGGCAATGACCGGGATGCCGTCTTCCCCCCGGTCGAATACGTTCGTGGGGCAGACGGAAACACACAGGTTGCACGAGACGCAGCGCGTCTCACTGACGATTTCAATCATGGAGCAACAGCCTCCTTCTCTACCGGCGCAGGCTGTACCCACACCTGATCCAGTCCCCCGCTCAGAAGACGATACTGCTGGGCCGCATCCTGCTGCGGGAAGTCCTCCCGCTTATGCATGCCGCGCGTTTCGGTGCGCGCCTTCGCCGAGCGGTACATCCAGCGCGCCGTGGCCGTCATGGCTGCGGCTTCCCGCGCCCTGGACGCCTCCTTATCCCGTGTGACCGGACGCTCACGAAGATCGCGCCACAGCGCATCCAAATTTCCAAGCGAGCGGTCCAGCTGCTTCTCGGTACGGAACAGGTTGCGGTCATAAGGAGCGACCTCCTCCCGTACGACGCGGATATGCTCCTCCGTCCGGCTAACCGCCCCTTGCGGCGACTGCCCGGTCCAAGCCGTCGTCGACACGCTCTTCAAGCTGCGCTTCCCGGCATGATGCCCCAGGCGCAGCGCATGATCTGCGGCCCCGCCCCCGGCGAATGTGCCGGACGACATCGCCCAGGCCGCATTATGGCTGCCGCCGCCCGTGAAGCCGCCGCAGATGAGCTCCCGCGTGGCGGCGTCTCCAGCTGCGTACAAGCCCGGCACCTTCGTCGCGCACGTCTCATCGGTAATATGAATCCCGCCCGTGCCCCGGACCGTGCCTTCCAGGCGCAGCGTAACCGGGAACATCTGAGTAAACGGATCAATGCCGACCCGGTCAAAGGGCAGGAAGAAATTCGTCTGTCCTACACGCAGCAGCGGACGCAGATCCTCCGGCGCCTGATCCAGACGGGCGTACACCTGCCGGTTTTGCAGCAAATTCCGGGCGATGATGGACCGTCCCCGGGTCGAACCCGCGCCTTCCACCACCGTACCGTCCTCATAATAAAATGTCGCATAGCGGTAATAGGCCGTCTTGGTCACTGATGAGAACGTAGGCGCGATCGCATAAGCATTGGAGAACTCCATGCCTGACAGGCCTGCGCCCGCTTCGGCAGCCAGCAAATAGCCGTCGCCCGTCAGTACGTTACAGCCAAGCGCCTTGCTGAGAAAGGCGCAGCCGCCCGTTGCAATGACGACCGCTCCGGCGCGGACCGTCCAGGCTTCTCCCGACTGCAGGCGGATTCCGCTCGCCCCGCCGACCCCATGCCCGTCGGCAAGCAGCTCCAGGGCGGGACTGTGATCCAGTATTTTGACCCCGGCCTTCTGCACGAGCCTGCGCATCAGCTTCATATATTCCGGCCCTTGCAGACCCCGGCGGTACGCATTGCCCTCATCATCCAGCGGAAACGGATAGCCCCATTCAGCCAGCCGGTTCATATTCGCATAGGTCTGGTCCAGCACCCGGTTCATCCAGCCTGTCTCGGCCAGCCGGCCGCCAAGCTCAAACCGGCTCTGCCGGGCTTGCTCCCGCAGCGCTTCGTCAGGCTGCACGTACCAGACACCGGTGCCCGACGGGGCCGTCGCCCCGCTTGTACCGCAGTAGCCTTTGTCCACCAGAACGACCTTGGCCCCTTTCCCTGCCGCCGTCAGCGCCGCCCACGTGCCCGCAGGCCCGCCGCCGATAATCAATACGTCTGCTGTAAGCTGCAGCTCGCTGACTTCCCAAGCTTCACTCATCTTCCTCGTCCTCCTCGTGTCATGTTTAAACCGTTCCCGCCTTTGCCGCCTTCGGGAGAAGCCTCCACGGGCTTGCTCCCGCTGCAGCGTCTGTTCCGGTTATTCGTCTTATCCTTCATAGCTGTCCCGCCACCTGAGCAGTCGGTGCTCCAGCCAGCGGACGAGCGAATCGACCAGCTTGCCGACAATAGCGAAAATAACGACCCCGACAAAAATAACCTCAGTCGCAGATGTTTGCTTGGCGAAATTAATGAGAAATCCGACACCCGCCTGCGAGCCGATTAGCTCCGCAACGACCAGGCCGACCCAGGAAAGGGCCAAGGACAGCCGCAGCCCGAGGAGTATACTTGGCAGCGCCGCCGGAACGACAAGCTGCCGAATTTGCTTGCTTCTGCTGAATTCAAGCACCCGGGCAACGTCGAACAGCTTGTTGTCCACGCTGCGGATGCCCATAAATGTATTCACATAAAGCGGGAAAAACGCGCCTTTGGCAATAATGAGCACCTTGGACCATTCCCCGAAGCCGAACCACAAAATAATAAGCGGCGCAATTGCCAGATGGGGAATCATCCGCAGCATCTGCATGGTCGGGTCCAGCATATCCTCCGCTTTGCGGGAGAAGCCGACCAGTACCCCGAACAGCAAGCCGAGCCCGCCGCCGATGCCGAAGCCTAGCGCAGCCCGGCCGAGGCTGATGCCGAGATGCCCAAGCAGCTCCCCGCTGAGAAGCAGCTCCTCGAACGCCTTCGCAATGACAAGCGGCGAAGGGAGAAATTGCGCCGAGATGAGCCCGAAATCGGCCCCGGCCTGCCAAAGCGCAAGCACAACAACCGGTAACATCGCTCCGATGACGAAATCGTTCAGCTTATCGCGCCATGTGAAACCGAATTTCCGGGACGGTCCGGCCCGCCCTGCTGTTTTGACTGGCTGTACCAGCATTTCTGCCTGATTGCTCATGATGGCTCTCCTTTCATTTGCCTTGATAGCTGTCGCGCCACTGCAGCAGACGGCGTTCCAGCCAGCGGACCAGCGAATCCGTCAGCTTGCCCACAATCGCAAAAATAATAATGCCGACAAACACGACAGGCGTTTTGGAAAATTGTCTGGCATCCGACATCAAATAGCCGATACCCGAGGTAGACCCCATAATCTCGACTACGACCAGCCCCAGCCACGCTACGCCAAGCGACAGCCGCACACCAAGCAAAATGCTCGGCAGAGCCGCCGGCAGCACGAGCCGAATCAGCTGCTTAAACCGGCTGAACCCCAGCACACGGGCCACATCAAACAGCTTGTTATCCACATTGCGAATGCCGATGAACGTATTAATATACAGCGGGAAAAATGCGCCTTTGGCAATCAGCAGCACCTTGGACGTCTCGCCGATGCCGAACCAGAGCACGAACAGCGGAGCCACAGCCAGATGCGGAATCATCCGCAGCATTTGTACGGACGGATCAAGCGCCTTCTCCGTGTGACGGAACAAGCCGACCGCCAGACCGAACAAGAGGCCAAGACCCCCTCCGAGCACAAAGCCCCCCAGCGCCCGAAGCATGCTGATTTGCAGGTTGCTGTGCAGCTCGCCCGAAGCTGCCAGCTTGACAAAAGCGGCTCCAATCGTAAGCGGTGCGGGAAACAGCAGCGGGGAGATAAGCCCCAGTTCTCCGCAAATTTGCCATACGGCTAAAATGGATACGGGCAGCAGCGCCCCGCGCCAAAAGGCTTGAAGCCTGGAATGGCCCGTCCTCGCTCCGGATCTGTCCCCGGATGCCCCGGTGCCGCTGCCGAGCGGCTCTGCGCCTGTTGAAATAATCTGCGGGTTACTCATCGATTGTCACCTCTTGTCCCTGGAGTTAGAAAGAATAAAAAAAGAGACATTCCCGGCGCTGGCGCTGCAGGAATGCCTCCGTTCATACGGTCGGCAAGCACTAGAATGGAGCGGATTCACAAAGGCTCGCATCGTTTAATTCTGACTAATCCAATTGGTTTTTAAATATTTGAGACTTATCTTAGCAGAGCGGCTTCCACCCTGTCAATCGTTTATTTTCGAGGATTTATCGGATTTATTTTGTATTTTCCCGTTGACAGCGAACTGACGAAACTGATATTATTCATATCATTATTATCGGAATTAAATCCACTGCTTTAAGCCGGGTTGACCGTCCAAACGGAAACTTCTTCCATTACACCGATTGAAGAAGTTTTTTCTTTTTCTCATTTCATTTCCCTCTTCCTTACACTGATTAAAGGAGTGATTCGTTATGGCCAGCACGCTCGTCGTTAGAAAAGAGTTTCACCTTGATTTGGTTCAAGGTCTTTTTGTCCATGGAGAAGTGAAGGCCGTCAATGACGGAACGGTTAAGCCCGTGCTGATCGCCGCTCACGGCTTCCGGGGCCACAAGGATTGGGGCTTCTGGCCTTATGTGACCTCCTGGCTTGCCGAGCGGGGCTTCTACACCGTACAGTTCGATTTCTCCCGCATCGGGGTCAAAAATAGCGGCGGCGACGAATATGCCGTGCAGCAGGCCAGCACCTTCTCCAGAGAGCTTGCCGACCTGGGGGCCGTGCTGGAACGGGTGCTTGACCGGAGCCTGCCGCTTGCCGAGCAGAGCGACCCGGCCAGCATCACCCTGCTCGGCCACAGCCGGGCGGGCGGCAGCAGCATCGTGTTCGCCGCCGAGCATCCGGAGGTAAGCGCGGTTATCGCCTGGAATGGCGGCGTTAGCCCGGCTCCGGCCCCTGCAAGCAGCCATCCGGTGCTGCGCGAGGATATCGAAAAAAATAAAGAACGCTTCAATACCTCCCGGCTGCTCGCTTCCTTGACAAGACCCGCACTGCTTATCCAAGGAAGCGAGGATGCGGATCGGCTGCTGGAGAACCACGCCCGGCTGCGCCAAGAGGCTCCGCACCATCACTATGTGAGCATTCAAGGCGCTGACCATGCCTTTGGCGCGGAGCATCCGTTTCACCGGAGCACCCCGCATTTGGAGGAAGCGCTGGAGGTCACTTATTCGTTCTTGACGCGGCGGCATTAGCATGTTGTGGTTCAACCGGCCGCCGTCATGCGGCGAAGCACCGTGCGCTGGGAGCTGTGCGCGGTGCGAATTTGCAGCGTGTGCGGCTTCCAGTCCGCAATGCCCGCACGACGGCGGCCGGTTGATTTAAAGCGCGATGCCCAATCCCCGTTGCCGTCCGGCGTGAGGCGGCTGAAGCTTTATAGCCGTTGAGACGTTCTCACAGTTACCGCTGCCCTATGCGCCAGGGAAGCCCGCAGACATTACCGTCCCGGGCTTCCCTGGCATTTCGTTATCCTCACGCCTAGCCTTTAATCCCTGTCATAGTCAGCCCCGCCATGAAATACCGCTGCCCCGCGAGCCTTACGGACTGGAAGCGGCAAAATGTAATTCGAGCCTTCATTACTTCCCTACTACGTTTGATCTGAAAAAAACTTCCCCTTCAATAACCGTTTCTCTCCAGGCATCAATATCTACTTCTACATAGGTTTTACTGGCTAACGATGTAACCACTGCTTTATCATCAACAAGTGATAAGTGGTAAAAGTTCTGCGGAAGCTGTAAGGTTTCGATTTGTCTTGTTCTGACATCCATTCGACTTAGCACGCTTTTAACTTCTTTATCTACGCTCGCCAAATCGACATGAAGGATTAGAAGGAAATTATCCTTTCTCACCATGTCAAAGGGATATTGGGACGACGGAATGCGTTCTATGAGCCCCAAATCCTTATCATAAATCGCCAGATGCGATTGACCCTCAAGTCCACTATACACACCTAAATACAGCTCGTTTAGGTGAGCCTCTATAGAATAAATCCGCCCACTTTCTACGATCGTCTTCTCGCTTGAAAAATCGTCCAGTTGGATTCGATAAAGGTTACTATTTTTTCCGTCTGTCGTTATGTTACTCACCACATATAAATACGTATCATCGAAAACAGCATCCTGGATATCTCCCTCGATATCCAGGATTTTTGCAACCGAAAAATCCGATTCTTTTATGAAAGTAACTTTTCCTGTTACACCGTCTTCTGCACTCAAAACCGCATGAACATCATGTCCTTCAATCACCTTTATCGGAAAAGACGGCAAATCGTCTATCGTTTTGACAAATTGGAAATCCTTTATGACGATCACTTTGTTCTCGGCAGCTCGTCTATCCTTCTTATATTCCAGAGGAATCCAGATTTGCCCTCTACGGTCCTTCATTATGTAGGAAGAACGTCCGGGAAGCTTCAATCCCTTCTGCGTCGGCAAATCTGAAGTGAAGACCGGCCCCGAACCATCGGTAGACTGACCGTAAAATTTGGAGGCGGGATCATCGGTTATTCGGACTGTGGTGCAAGAACAAAGCATGAACAATAAAAGTACAGCCCCAGCACAGCTTCTCATGCCTCAATCCAGCCCGAGCTTGTCCGACTCAAATGAAAGCTGATGAATGCTTTTCGTCTCAGGCCTTCTACAGCTTTTTCCATGGTTGGAGGTGTCCCATACGCGCCATGCACAGAATGGACCCAAGCTTCGCTCATGCATTATTCTCCTTCCAGCTTCGGTTTACGTTTAAAAACTTGAAAACTGATGTAAAGCTATTTTCCATAATGTACTCGTCATGTTTAGAACCAGCGCCTCCCGCAACCAAGCACCGGTCTGTGCGTATACGTTTTCAGATCGGAGGTGATGCTGATGTCAGGAACGAAAAGAAGGAAGTTCAAGCGTTATTTTACAGCCTTTGTGGATGCCATGGAATTTATTTTCGGGTTTATCCCCTTTGTGTTCCGAATTATCGGAGCAGGATTCCGGTTTCTATTCAAATGGCTGGATTAGCTGACCGCCGCTTTCCCTTTTCCCTGTGAGCAACCACCGAGAGATTCACCAATATGGAAAAATAACCCGTTCAAATTAAGGCTATTATAGTTCTCCTCTCACAGGATTGTCTACATTTGTAAAAAGAAAAAACACGGAGCATGGCGGTTTTTCGGGTTGGTCCCCACACACATACAAAAAGACACCATCCGGCAAACAGATGATGTCTCTGGTTCATTCAAGGTGCCCGCTTGAATTTTAGCTGAAGCTGCGCTGTATAAACAGCATGCGGCGGTCTAACCATTGCCGTACAGTCTGCGCCAATCGCTGTAATGTACAGTGCATTTTGCTCCGTCATAGCGCATGAAATGGCAGCAGCCGCAGGGCAAAAAACAGGTGTCAGGGTACATTGCTGGTGCTGCGTAGCAAGCCTCAGCTGCGCTGGCGGTTAGTTTGCCTAGCCTCACCCCTCCCCCTTGGCCTGATGCAGCAGCCGGTACTCATTCGGAGAGATGCCTTCGGTTTTTTTGAATACGCGCAGGAAGGTTGTGCGGCTGTGGATGCCGAGCTGCTCGGCAATCTCATTTACACGCAAATCGGTGCCGACGAGCAGCGCCTTGGCCTTGTCCATACGGACCTGATGAATGTATTCGGTCAGATTGATGCCGGTTTTATCCTTGAAGACGCGGGACACATATTTGACGGAAACGCCCATTTCATCGGCGATTTGCTCCAGGCCAAGGTCCTGGGTGTAATGCTCCTGAATGTATTTTTCAATTAAGGTGACGAGATTGTCCGACCGCGGAGCGCTGCCGGGTCGGGCCTCGGCCATATCCATCATCCCGGCATAAAAGCTGTTCAATGCAGCCAGCAGCTGCGGCGTGCCCGCAAACGATTCCCGCCGGTCCGTGCCGGTGTCCATGAACAGCCGCTGCGGCTGCCGCAAATCCAGCCCCGCTGCATCCAGCCCCTTGTCAGCCAAGAAGCGCAGACCCGTCTGGTACATCTCCTGAAACAGCCGGCGCAGGTGCTCATAGGAAATCCCGCGTCCGGCATTGCTCTGCACAATCTCGCCGACCACCTCCTGCAGCCCCTTACGGTTGCCCAGCTTCAAATAATTCAAAATCCGCTGCTCATCTGTAAAAGAGTACACATAACGGGTTGCGATCGACAGCTGCTCGGCATCCACAATCTGAAAACCGGTTTCCGCATCACGCTGATCCAGTGCCGTCAGCGCATCGTTGCAGGACGTTCCGATGTCATTAATTTCGTCACAATAACGGCCGAGTCCGACGGTCATGTTATAGTACAGCTGCAGATCATGCCGGAAAATATGCAGCATGCGCTCAAACACCTGCGCCAGCCGCTGCTTCTCGCCGGCATGCGCCATGTTCACAATACCCACATACATATGCTGCCGGTATTCCAGCACATATGCAGGCGCCTCGGCATTCAGAAGCGACCACACAATCTTTTTAATCCCATTCATCACCGACAGCCGTTCCGTATCCTGCACATGCTCGTAGAAAGCTGCGTTAAACTCAAAATAAACCGCGCAGCAGCAGTAGCCGGCCCGGTTAAAGCCGAATTCCGCCTCCAGTGTCTCCCGCAAAATCTGCTCCTGATTAATGGTATGCCCCTTGAGCAAAAACAGGAACGAGGATTCCACATATTCACTGGTATGCTGGTCATACCGCACCTTATACTGCAAATGATGGTCGGTCAACCGGCGGATGCCCTGCCGGATTTGCTCGAATTCCCCTTCCGCTTTGTCCGCCGGGCCGTTAAGCCCGTTTTCCCACAAATCGCTTTTATCCAGCAAAATGTTGCGGATGCTGCGAATAGGACTATAGATCCGGTAGCTGAACATAAAAGCAAACTGGATGCCCATCAGCAGAAGCACCAGGGACAGCAGCAGCGTCATCTGCAGAATACTGAACGTATGACGGTTAAACTCCGAAGCAGGCGTAAACGAGTAATAATCCCAGCCGTACAGATTGGACTTGGCATGGGAAATTTCATAACGCCGTCCGTCCAGCTTCAGTTCCCGGGACACACCGGGTGCCTCCGTATCCTGAAGCATGCCGGACGATAGGCCGGAGGCTGCCATCAAGCCGTCCGGATCGTACATGACCTGTCCCTGGCCGTCCGTCACCACAAAGCCGGTCGCGTCGAACACCGTGTTCCCCCGCAGGGTCCGCTCCATTGCCTCTACCATAATGTTCAGCACCACAATGGCATTATGGCGCTGAATACGGTTGACCATGACAACCGGAACGACCTGCTTCGTGACCCGGGTTTCCTGCTGGCGGACCGAAGTCACCGGAAGCAGCTCAATCGGCTTGTCGGAGGACAGCTTGCTTCGCCAAAACGCCGCGTCATAGTGTTCATAACGGTACATACTGCCGAAGAACGACTCGAATTCATTCACGCCGCCGCCAACGTACAGATCCTGGTCATCCACATACACAAACATCCGGTCCGTGAAATCGCTTACAATATTTTCGCTTCGCTGGATAATCTTAGGCAGCCGGGAGAGCTGGGTTTTCATCTCCAGCGTATGCTCGGTTCGAGGGACAAGCAGCTGCTGTACCATATCGTCGTAAAAGAAATCCACACTGGTCTCCTGTGCGGTTTCCAGATACAAATCGATCGTAGCCGCCGCCGAGGCCAGATTCGCGGCAATCCGCTCGGTAAATTCATGCTTCATCATTTGCACGGAGTACAAATAAGTGCCAACCCCGATAATTACAATCGGAATCAGGAGGGACAGGAAGTATGATAATATTTTGAGAAACAGCCGGTTCTCCTTGCCGCCCAGACTGCGTACTAGTGCGATCCCTTGTTTTATCATACGTCCTGTCCTTTCCTCCTTGAATTCGTTGCTCTTGTACTAGTTTTCGTTACAGGGTTTGTTACACCTTGCGGAGCAGCTTGACCTGCTGATTCAGGCCGTACGGCTTCACCACATACTCCGCGCAGTATTCCCGGCCTTCCGTGCGGAAGGAGCCCCAGTTAGTCGTCGCCGTCGCGCCGCGGGCCTGATGGAACGGGCCGAACATATTGCGCGGGCTGCCCATCACTTCAATCTCCAGCTTGTTCCGGCCCGCCTGCAAATAGCTCGTTACATCCAAACCGTCGGCAGCCTTCCATGGAATTTGTCCGGCCGGCATGCCGTTAATCCGCACCTCGACCGTAACCGCCGAGAAATCGCCCAGCTCCAGCACAGCTCGCACGCCGGGCTCCGGCGGATGCTCGTAATCCGCCTCGTAAATCATGCTGCCGCAGTAATGATAATATCCCTGCAGGCACCAATCCCCAACATGAAGCCGCTGCGGCTCGCTGACAATACGCCGGTCCGGGCTAACGCCGAACTCCCCAATCAAATAAATGTCCTCCAGCTCCATCGCGTTCGTATACGCGCAGGACAGCTCGATCTCGTTCATTCCTTGCCGCAGGAAGCCGGACTCCAGGCGGATGCAGTCAAAGGTCCGGTCCAGAAACCAGCGGTCGGCTCTGTTCTCCACCGCTGAGCGGTTCAAGCGGATATCAAACTGCTTCGCCCCCTCCAGCACAAGCGACAGCCCCTGTGCCGGAATTTCGCTGACTTCAAATTCAAACCGCAGCGTGACTGGCGCGCCATCGTTCGGATGCGGCCGGGACGCCCATTTGTAGCGCTGGGTGATGCCGTTATAGTAAACCTGCCGCATTCCCAGCGATTCGCGTATACGCCGCTGAGCCTGCCATACCTCCAGCTTCTCCGACCACGCTTCATCCTCCAGCTGGTAGAAGCATTGATCCAGCGTCAGCACATTCGGCATCGTCCGCCGAAAGCGGAACGCCGGGCCGAAGGCGGCATACAGGTCCTCATCGTGGAAAACAACAGGCTCTACCGTCTTGCCGGAGGCTTGGGGCGGCAGCGTGCTGTTAATGAAGAACAGCTTGGAATCCGCCGGGCCAAAACGCACATCCAGCCGCAAGCCCCTGCCCTCCTCCAGCCAAGCCTCGATTTCCTTGCGCTCGCCGGTAAGCGCATTCCATTCCTCGACCCGCCCGATATCCCCCGGCAGCTCAATCGACGCCGGAACGGATCGGTAACGGTCGTTGTTGACGATAAACAGAATGCTGCCGCCTTCCAGACGCCTCAGCATATACAATAGCTCCGGTGCTTCAGTCCCGTACTCGCTGCGAATGGATATATTCCGGGGCAGCACTTCCTCCAGACGGGCAATAGCCTCGCCGGGATGTCTTGCCGGGATAAAGCCGGGATGCTGAAACAGCCGCTGCCGCAGCTCCTCCGCCGCGCTTCGGCCCTCGATCATCGACGGCAGCGGCTGCACGCCAATGATGCGCCCGCCGGCGGCCATAAACTGCTCCAGCAGCTCCACCGTGCTGCGCAGCAAAGTATGTACCGGCGGCAGGACTACCGTTTTATACCGGGATCGGTTCACAACCAGCCGGCCGTCCTGCACCGATCCGGTCTCCGCCATAATCGTCTCGTCGCCGAGGTCAAGGTCATGGTGCGCGCCGAAAAGCGCTTTCAAAAACGCGTTGAATTCATCGCCGTACCGGTTAATGCCGGGGATATCCCGGTCGCGCCCGCGATTGGGCAGGCCGTATGGATTCGAGCCCAGCAAGGACCATGCGGTGGAAGCCGGATGCAGCACCAGCAAATCCCGGACAGGCTCGCCTTCGCTAAGCACTGCCCCGATGCGGGCGAAATAATCCTCCATCACGTGGTCGTATTTCCACCAGGAGGTATTATAATTGAATACCGGCGGATAATCCCGCTTCCGGCAGCCCTTGATGGAATAGAGCGCCAGATGCTGGGACAAGAAGTTCACACCGAGCACATACTGCCAATCACCAAGCCATTTTTGCCCTTCAAAAGTAAACTCCCAGCCCGTGCAGCCGTACGTTTCCGAGATGACCTTCTCCCGGCCGTACTGATTGGCTACACTGGTGCATTGCTTCACTGTCATATATTCGTCTGTCTGCTCGGTAAGCAAATCAATGCCGGGAATATGCTGATACCGGTAATGCGGCATCAGCGCCCCGCCGACACGGGTGCCAAGTCCCAGCTTATCCTCCTGCAGATAGTGGCCGGTAAGAGCCAATTGATTGTCCTCGCACCAGTCGTACAGCTGCTTCGTAAACGCCTCGCAGAACTTCTCGGCGACCGTCCGCCAATAATCATGGCGGGCCGCCGGGGATTCGCTGCTGTTGAAAAAAAGATGCGGCGCTGCATCCAGAATATCATATCCCCGCCTGCTGCTAAAGTAGGAGGCAAAATCATACGTCCACGGTACCCAGCCTCGGCCCGCCGTGTATTTGCAGTGCCGGTCATTAATGCTCGGCTCATCGGTGAAGATCCCCCGAATGGTCCGCCCGAAATGCTCTCCGACCTCCCGCTTGTAAACCTCATGTGTCCGGTCAATAAATTGGCGCACTGTGGCGGGATTCAAGCTGTCCGGCGGCGCCTCGTCATTAAACCATTCCACCGCCTCCGACACCTCGATACGGAAAGCAAGAAACACCTCGCCCTTCGCGGGCTGGGAGAAGCCTTCTTCGGAAACCGGACGCTGTCCTTGCTGTTGTCCTGGCGGCTGGCTATGACTGTGTTGACCAGACGGAGCGGAGTGCTGAGAGTGCGGAGCCCACTGCACCGCCTCCTCCGCCCAGTCAACCGCTGCACGCGCTTCAGCCCCCCGCTTCGCCGAGACCGCCTCCTCCCCTTCCGGCTCTGAGCTTCCCCTGTCTGCCCGCCCGGCCCCCGCTGACTCCAGCTCCCAGCGCCGGCCGGGCTCTCCGTCCAGCGGCAGGCGCTCACAATGGGCCAGCGACATGTCGTCCACCTCGGCCCGGAACAGCGCGACCTCCCGGCCATCCGTTATATACGGTCCCGAAACGACCTCAATCGTCAGCCCCTTGGAACGATACTCATCCCCGAGCGCAGGCACCTTGCCCCCTACATTACCTGAGGGCCAGCGGTCTTCGTCGTACATCCATGCCAGAAGCCCGACCTCCTCCGCCCGCTTCACCGAGGCTTTGACGGCCTCCATCCATTCCGGGCCCATGTATTCCGTCTCCAGACCGTCCCGGGAATGCATAAAAAAGCCGCCCATGCCCTGCTCCTTCATGCCGTCAATTTGCCGAACCAGCTCTTCGGGGTCCAGCTTGTCGTTCCAGCCCCAAAAAGGGGCGGAGCGGTATTCTGCAGAAGGGCGGTCAAACTTCGCCCTCAGCCGCTCCAGCGCCTCCGCCTGCCCCGTTATTCCCGGTTGTGCCGGTGCCGCCTGCTGCGGCTGCCCCTCTACCGGTTTCCGGCTGCGGCTGTCCTTGTCACCCATTCGCCTCACTCCCCGATTTCAAGACTCCAGCATACAATTCGTTCGCGCTTCCAGGTGTAGGTTACATAGACGCGGTTTCCTTCCGCAAGCACCGCAGGATATGAATATTCACCAGGCTCTCTTTCCAGTACCAGCAGTTCCTCCCAGGTATATCCGTTATCGCTGGAGACGCTTAACAGCAGCGGCGTACGCGGTCCCTTATACATCCCGACGGGGTTGTAGGCCAGCACAAGCGTCCCGTTTTCCATCTTAGCCAAATCAATGCCGCTGTTGTTGTTGGGCAAGTACGTCTTGTACGCCGGTGACCATGTCCGCCCGCCGTCCGCCGAATCACTGCGGTAGATGAAGCCGGCGGTGCTGCGCAGCAGCATATGCACTTGACCCGGAGCAGACTCCCATAACGTCGGTTGAATAATGCCCCGGCCGTGAACAAGCTGCAGCTTCTCCAGCACCTGCCCTGCTTGCTCCGGTGCCCGAACCGAACCCGGATGCAGCACCGGCACAAGGCCGCTGGCCGTCCAGGTAGCTCCTTCGTCGAAGGAGAGATCTACAAAAGCGTCCCATTCCACCGGCGTTTCCAAGGAGGCCGGAGCAGCCCAGGTGCCGTCCTGGAGCACAATGAGCTTATTTTTGACCGGACCGCGGCCTCCGACATCACCCGGCACCAGCTCAACCGGCTCGCTCCACGTTTGCCCGTCATCCAGTGAGACGATAAGCCGGGTATACCACTGCGGAATCGGATAACCAACCTTGTAGAACAGTAGAATTTCCCCTGATTCCTTGCGGTGCAGCACCGGATTCCAGTGAACAAGGTTTTCCTCATCGGCTACCTTGTACGGCGGGGACCATACCCCGTCTTTTTGCCTGGAGCACCAAATCGCCTCATCCGGCGCGCCTTCCTTCGATCCGGCGAAATACGAGATCAGCAAGCCTCCGTCCGGAAGCGTCACAATCGTAGAAGCATGGCAGCTCGGGAACGGGCGGTCCTCCTCAAATAAAAATTGTTTCTCCTGTTTCATCAGCTTCACACTCATGGCACACACTCCTATAGGATTAGTAGTAAGTTTTACGTTTGCTTCTCTACAAGCTTGAACGAATGCAGCCTCTTATTTTTTAAGCCGAGCCAGAGCGTCATTATAAATTTTTTCCAGCTCGCCCGCACCCATCTGCTGTGCTTTCTTCATTACCTCGTCATACGCCTCAATCGGCTTAACCCCCATAATAAACTTGTCGTATTCCTGATCCAGCATCGTGTTCAGGGTTACTGTCAGCTCCTTCACGCGGGTCGCCTCTTGCTTCGAAAGCGGCGGGTCCATCACCGGCTCGACATAGGCCTTGTCGTTTGCCACGATGCTCCAATATTCCTCGTTCAGAGCATCCCAATTTCCGGTCAGCTTCTCGATTTGGAACTGAGACATCGTGTTGGAGTAGTACGGCGTGAAGTTAAGCTGGCAGCAGCCCAAATCGGAATAGACGGCGTAATACGGTGTCGGCTGGGCATTTTTGAACTGGGCGATATAGTCCTCCTTGTACTTCGGCTGGCCCTTGTCATCCAGTGTGTAATTCACACCTTCCACGCCGAAGTTCATCAGATTGGACGCAGGCTCGGAATACATCCAGTCCACCAGCTTCACCAGCGTTTCCGGGTCCTTCGCTTTGGCGCTCAAGGCAAACGCCTTGCCTGTGAACGTCGTCGCATAAAATTGGGCCCGCGCCTTGCCGTTGGCGTACTGTGGAATCGGGAGAATCTGAAACTTGGCATCCGGCTGCGTCTTGCGCAAATCCCGGGTGTAGTTCAGCCCGAAGCCGCTGTTGTCCAGGAAGAAGAACGACTTCCCGCTGGTCAGCTTCTCTGTCCACTGCTGGGAGGTGGAGACCGCGTAATCCGGGTCCAGCACGCCCATTTTATACGCTTTATGGAAGTAAGCCAGCACGTTCTTGAAGGCAGGGGTTCCCGGACCGAACACATAACGTCCCCCGTCCACATCCTTATCAAAATAGATGCCGTTGCCGCTCGAATAGCCGCTGCCCAGCATGTACGCCCCGGTGCCGATAAGCTGCCCGGTGCCCTTGCGGATCGACCACGGCGTAGATTGCGGATACAGCTCCTTCAGCCTCGCCAGCACCGTCAGCAGCTCGTCGAAGGTTTTGGGCGCGGCCAGATTATGCTTCTTCAGCAGGTCCTCCCGGATCACGGGGCCAAAGCCGTTTTTGGCTTCATTGCGGGCAATCGCCGGAAAAGCGTACAGCTCGCCGTCTACCGTCATTTTGACCAAATCGGGGTTAGCGTCCCAAATTTTTTTGAAGTTCGGCATCAGCCCCTTGTTCATATACTCCATCAGCGGCAGGAATACCCCGGTGGAGCCGAAATCGTTAATGTCCTGCTTCTCAATCTGGATAATGTCCGGCAGGTTGTTTGTCGCCATCAGCGTCTTCTTCTTATCGTTGTAGTTGCTGCCGGGAACCGCTTCATATTCCAGCTTAATGCCGGTTTGCTTCAAAATCTCCTGCTGAATCGGCGTATTGTTCTTAATCGGCTGGTTGGCGCTTTCCGAGAGAACGACCTTTACCGTGCGCTCCTTCTCTGAAATTTTACCGCTTGCCGATCCTGCAGCCGGTGCCGACGTGCCCTGCGCTCCGGTCGACGGCGTCTCCTTATTGCCTGTGCAGGCGGTAAGACCTGAAGCCAGCAGCATCACCGCCGCTGCCGTTAAAAATACCGTTCGACCCCCGAACCACCATTTTGCCATTATTTCGTCCCCCCATCAGATTATTGGCTTTTATGCTTCGATCAAGGAAATCGGGCTGATGCTGCCGCCTCTGCTTCCCTCTGCGCGCCCCTGCCGTCAGGCTGTGCGCGTACACCTGCTGACCTCAGGACGGCGATTCCCGCTTCACCCATCCGCAGCTTCTTACCCTTTCAACGCGCCGATCATGACCCCTTTGGCAAAATATTTTTGCAAATACGGGTACACGATCAAAATCGGCAGTACGGTAATAATAATGACGGCATATTTGTAGTTGGTCGCCACCACGCGGAAGCTGGACCCGACACTGCCGATTTCGCTCGACTGGTCGGAGAATTCTCCGGCAATGACGATATTGCGCAGCAGCACCTGCACCGGGTACATGTCCTTGCTGTTCAGATACAGCAGGGCGGGGAAAAAGCTGTTCCAATGATGCACCGCATAGAACAGCACCATGGTGGCCATAATCGGCATGGATAACGGCAATATAATGCGGAACAGGATTTGAAAATCGTTTGCCCCGTCCAGAAAGGCCGATTCCTGAAGCGATACCGGAATGCCTTCAAAAAACGTCTTCATAATCAGCATGTTGAAGGTATTGATTGCGGGAGGAAGCACCATCGCCCACATCGTATCGATGAGTCCCAGCTTCTGCACAACCAGGTATGTCGGAATAAGACCTCCGCTCAGGAACATCGTGAACGCAATCATGAAGATGAATACATTGCGCCCGTACATGTCCCTGCGGGACAAGGCGAACGCGCACATCGCGGAGCAAATGACATTGATGGCGGTGCCAACGGATGTATAAAGCAGCGTGTTGGAATAAGCGTTCCAGATGTCTTTGTTCTTAAAAATAATCGCATAGGCCTCCAGCGTCATATCCTGCGGCCAAAACTTGACCAGCCCCCGGTTTACCGCGCTGCCGTCGCTAATGGACACGATGAAGATGTAGTACATCGGATACAGCGTGACAAACACCAGGACTAGCAGCAGCAGCACATTAACGACCTCGAACAGCCGGGCGCTCCAAGGCTTTCGGATTCTCATCGGCCGACCACCTCCTACCATAACCCGGTTTGGCTTATTTTTTTGGAAATGCGGTTTGCGCTGTACAGCAGGACCAGCCCGACCACCGCCTGGAACAGCTCAACCGCGGTGGCATAGCTGAAATCGCTTCCAAGAAGACCTCTGCGGTACACGAACGTGGAGATGACATCCGCCGTCTCATAAGTGGAGCCGTTGTACAGCAAAATGATTTTCTCAAAGCCGATGGACATCAGCCTGCCCAGATTCAGAATGAGCATGATGGAAATCGTCGGGGTAATGCCGGGCAGGGTCACATTCCACAGCTGCCGCCAGCGGCCGGCGCCATCCATATTCGCTGCATCGTACAGCTCTGCATCAACCGCCGTGAGGGCCGCCAAATAAATAATCGAGCCCCAGCCAACATTTTGCCAAATATCGGAGGCGATGAAGATCGTCCGAAACCACTCCGGAAGCATCAGAAATTTGATCGGCTCCATCCCGAGCCATTTCAACAGCTGATTCACCAGGCCATCTGTGGACAAAAAATTAACGATCATCCCGCAGACAACCACTGTCGAAATAAAATGGGGCAAATAGCTGATGCTCTGCACAACCCGCTTGAACACCCGATGCTTGACCTCATTGAGCAGCAGCGCCAAAATAATCGGAGCCGGAAACGCCCAGAACAAGCCGTACACGTTAATGAGCAGCGTGTTGCGGACCAGCTTCCAGAAATAGGCGTCCTGCATGAATTTCTCGAAATGCTGCAGTCCCACCCACGGGCTTCCTGTAATGCCTTTAACAATATTGTAATCCTTAAAGGCAATCAGAATGCCGTACATGGGCCAGTAATGAAACAACGCATAATAACAGAACGGAATGAAGAAGATGGCGTACAAAAATTTGCTGCGCAGCATCCCGCGCAGGACGGGGTGCCTGACCTTGCGCTGTATGTCCCGTTCGAGGCGGACCGCCTCCTGATGTGGAGAGACTTGGATAGAAATTCCTCCTTTCTGTGTGGTGCGGCATGCAAGTCTGCTGCTTCGCTATTCGACGTTAAGACAGCGCTTACATTTCCTGCTGTGCTCATTATAGGTACAGCGGGAAGCCGGAGGAAAGAACCGATACCGGAAAGGACGATTCATTTTTCCCACAGAAAGGCCGATGATGCATTTTTCCCAGACGATGCAAATGTCCCACAGCCCGCCGCCGGCCCATTCTTGGGCCAACAAAGCAAGCAATCCCCCTGCCCGCGCCAGCAGGACAGAGGGATTCACATTTCATCCTTCGACGTTTACAATCACACGCCGGTAACGAGTCAGAGCCGGACTGCCGTTATCGGTGACGGCAAGAATGATGTGCATGGTGCCATTGCGCAGGACACGCTCCGTCGGGACGGTAAACCAGGCTTTTTGCTTGTCGGCATCCTGAATCGGGACGGGAGCCCCGGTACGGGCCGAGGATGTGGTAAAGGTGCCTGCCTCATCGTAATAAAACCACTGATACGAAAGCGTGTCGCCGTCCGGGTCAAAGGAGCCTTCAGCACTCAGATCAACGCGTTCACCGGGCTTAGCCGACAGCTCGGCCGGGTGGCCCAGCCTGGGAACAGGCGGATGGTTAGCCTCGGCATAAGCTTTGATCGTCCAGTCCATACGTGCCGAAAAATCATTTTGAAACGCTTCGC
Source organism: Paenibacillus sp. y28 (assembly GCF_037137075.1). NCBI lineage: Bacteria > Bacillati > Bacillota > Bacilli > Caryophanales > Paenibacillaceae > Paenibacillus > Paenibacillus sp. y28. The sequence continues at coordinate 42,699 of NZ_JBBBNV010000019.1, read as the reverse complement.
GCCAACGCCAAATGGTCGCTTTATTGCTGGTGTGCCAGTTGCCGTCAACACCCAGAACCTCGTCAGCGGCATCACTCCAGAAAGGCCGTGTCTCCGGCTCCAGGAAGCTTTTCTGCGTAGGCGGGGTATACAGCTCATAACGTCCTCCCCAGCTCCCCCAATCGGGGTGTTCGGGGTGGCCTAGACCATTATTGATAAGATACAGGAAAGTCGGCGTGTCACCTTCCATGAGGAAGGTAGCCTGCGGGTATTGAGCGCCAAGCGGTCCCTTGCAGCGGATATGCTCATCTAACCATGGATTGTCGACGATACTGAAGTCGGCACCGGTAAACCGGCCATGAAACTGATCGCCGCTAATCCCGCTCCAGGTGGCGAAATGATACGCTCCGCCGCTATGAAAGCCTGGACTGGCGATGTAGAACAAGCCGGGGAACTCCTTCCGCATCCAAGGACCTGAATCGTCTTGGTCGGAAATGGCGTACACCCGTACCCGCGAGACGAATTGATCGAGCTCCTGCGCCGAACGGGTAGCCCGAATTTTCCAGAGCGCCTGCGCGAGGACGTTCGGTCCCCCCCAGACAAGCACCCATAACGGACGCGGATCGTCGCGATCGACAGCCGAGATCAGCAGTTCAGAGCCCGAAGAATCCTTATCCGCGCCTACTCCTTCCAACCCGTAGAGAGGAAGCCCTTCTTTAATGATCGATAGCAGATACTCGCCATCCGGAAAACCGGATTCATGCTGTTCCAGTTGATCACGAACCTGGCTGTAGGCACGAACGATATCCTGAATACGCCATGCGGCAGTTTTATCCTTCAGATGGATGGATGTGGTAGCGACAAGACCCTCGACGTCCCAATGATTCGAGTAAGTAAGAAAACGGACCAAAGACATGGCGTCATCCGGTTCATTCTCGATGTCGGTCAGAACAAGAACTCGCGGCTTGGCATTTGTTTCGTCTGGGTACATGATTACCTCCTGCAATGTATTTCTATGAACCGGTAAACGTTGCACATGAAGAAACGAGACGGAAATTCAGCAAGCCACGGGAACAAACCCGTCTTTTTCCACAGCGCGGAAACTGCAGGCAATCGTTCTGCACAGACCAGACGGATGCTCCGGATGGGCCGCTCAGGTGCGCCATGGCGCAATCCGGCTGATGTTCTAGTCGTACAGTCCGTCTACTGAGGTCTCGCTGCCGGGAAAAAGCAGCTCTGTTTGAATAACACGTTAGCTCGTCACTTCCGCTTGTTGCTTTTCAAATGGTACAAGCCGGCTTCGGCTTCGGCTATCATCGCCCGGCATAGGGTCTGACAACGAGGTGCTCTAGGCCAAAAACCGGCTAAGCGGCTCTTTGCCGTTCCATTCGTCAATCATATTCAGCACCAGCAGATTCCAGTTCAGGAAACCGCCATTCATGACAGGCTCCCCGGTTTCCGGATTGTAGTACTCATGCAGTGTTCCTGTTTTCTGAAGATCGCTTCCGAGCAGGTCCACAGTGGCCCGGCAAATTTCCCCTGCCTCCTCGTGGAAGCCGTAATTCATCAACCCGCGGAATACCACATAATTGGACACAATCCATATAGGCCCCAGCCAGTTCGACGGGTTATTCGTTACTGAAAGATCATACATCTTCTCATCCCGCGACAGCGTCCGAATGCCGAAGCTGCTCGCAAATGTGTTCTGATCCACCGCGTGGGTTTGTGCCAAATACGCCGCTTGCGCAGCATTCGCCACACCGGACCAAAGCGGCAGAAAGCCGGTCCAGGCACGGATTTTGATCGGGAGCGTTTTCCAGAACACGCCCAGCCCCTGGTGGAACCAGTCGTAGGCCCGGGTCTTGATATCCACATCCACGGAATAGAAAAACTTGTCCCGTTTATCCCAGCATTCTTCCTGAATGGCGGCCTGCAGCGCTTCCGCCTTGGCTTGGTAATGAGCCGCTCGCTCCTCCCGGCCCAGCTTGCCCATGATGAGCGCCATGGCTTTCAGCTCGCTGACCATGAAGCCGTTCAAGTACATATTGGCCGTGGAAAACCGGGGACGCCCGAACGTAGCCGGATCGTTGTCCATGCCAATCATGACATCGTCCGCCCATACGTACAAGCCGGTATGCTCATGGTAATAATAACGGTCATAGCATGCGAAATAAGCCTCCAGCTTGTCCGCATAGTGACGCACCCATTCGAAATCTCCGCTAACCCCGCTGATGAGGGCGATTTGCTGGCACAAAAACGGCTTGTGCATATTCAGAATGACGCCTTCCTTGTGCTTGGTAATGAGGTAAGGCTCTGTCACGCCCTCGGCTTCCTTCATGATCATCATCGGAATGTACCCGTCGTCGAGCTGATGATCCATGAAGTTGTGAATGTTTCCTTTGGCAAATCGCAGGTAATGCGCTTCCTCCTCCTGATTCTCGGCCAGGTTGAGCAGGGCGTACACCGCCCAAAAGGAATCCCAATCCCACAAGTTGCCGTCATATACCGAACCGGGATCGACAAACGGATGCTTCAGAAAATGGGTCGGTTCTTTCAAGGTTAGATGAGCCTGGCTGCGGATAAATTCCCGCAGCGAAGCCGCATATTCTGGCTGAATAACATTCATAGTTTGTAGTTCTCCTTTATCCTTTTACGCAGGCAGCGAGCTTGCTGCTGAACTCATAGCGGCCCGAGCCGATGCGGTAGATACGTTTGTCCGCCAAGATACCCAGCTCCTCCGCGCCTTCTGGGGCGGCGATCACTTCTTGAGGCACATAGACCGTAGCGGTCGTGTTAACCGGAACCGTCACATTCAAGACAAAACGGTCTTCCTCCAGCTTCCAAGCCGACTGAATCAGGCCGTAGCTGCTGTCCAGCTCCGCCTTCACCCAGGTCAGCTTGCCGCCCGGACGAGGATGAATCACAATGTGCTTGAAGCCGGGCTGTGCCGGCTCCGTATCGATCCCGGCCATGTACCGGTACATCCATTCCCCCACCGAGCCAAGCGAGTAGTGATTGAAGGAGTTCATTCCCGGAGTTTGGAAGCCTTCCGTTTCGGTCCAGCCGTCCCAACGCTCCCAGATGGTTGTTGCCCCGTGCTTAACGGAGTACAGCCAGGACGGGAACGAATCCTGATGCAGCAGCGTGTAGGCCAAATCGTTTAAGCCGTTCTCCGTAAGGACCGGCAGCAAGTAACCGACGCCCAGAAAGCCCGTGGACAAATGGTCATCATTTTCATGAATAAGCTGCTCCAAGCGCTGAATCGCAAGCTTTTTCAGATCGGGCGGAAGCAGATCAAAGTACAGGGCCAGCACATAGACCGTTTGCGTGTCGCCTTCGATGATTCCCTGCTCGTTCACATATCGCCCGACAAATGCGGCGCAGATGTCATCAAACAGCTTGCGGTAGCTCGCCTCATCCTCGCGGCGACCGAGAATGCCGGCGATTCGGGCGAATAGGGCTGTACTGTAGGCGAAATAAGCTGTCGCCAGCACATCCTTCGGCGTATCCGCATTGATGGACAACCAGTCGCCGTAGTCGGCATAATCCGGACGGATGAGATCGGTTGTTGTCGATTTCAAATAACCGACCCATTTTTTCATCGCCTCGTAGTTCGCTTCCAGAATGCGCCGATCCTCATACATCAGGTACAGGGTCCAAGGGATAATAATTCCCGCATCGCCCCATCCGGCATTGTCCGGCGCAAACCACTCGACACGGACCTGCTTCCAGGCAAACCAGCCCGCATCCGGCGCTACATCCGGAAATGCGCCCTCCGGTGTTTGAAAGTCTGTCATGTCTGTCATATATTTCATGAAGAAACGCGAAACGTCCATATTGTAAGCTGCTGTACGGATGAAGATTTGCGCATCGCCGGACCAGCCCAGACGCTCATCCCGCTGCGGACAGTCAGTCGGCACGCTCAAATAATTGCCCCGCTGGCCCCAACGAATGTTGCTGATAAGACGGTTCACCATGGCATCGGACGTTTCCAGGGTGCCGGTTGGCGGGGTGTCGGAATGAGCCGCTTGACCCGTAATGAGGTCTGCCGTCAGCTCTCCCGGATAGCCTTCCACCTCCACATACCGGAACCCGTGGAAGGTGAAGTGAGGCTCGCAAACCTCCACGCCCTCCCCGCGCAGCACATAAATATCCTCCTGAATCGCACGGCGCAGATTTTCAATGTACAGGGTGTCGTCTTCCTGAATCATTTCGGCGTGGCCGACCTTCACGCGTGTTCCCGCCGGCCCGCTGACCTGCAGCCGAATCCAGCCCACCATATTTTGGCCCATATCTGCCATATACGTGCCGCGAGCCGTCTTCCAGATTTTCACCGGAGTCAGTGATTCCGTAACGCGCACACCCTTATCCGGCTGGGAAACGAGCAGGCCTGAATACGAGGCAAGCTTCTCCGCCGGCCGCCAGCCCTCTGCTGCGAAGCCCGTTTTATTCCAATCCGGCCATGCCTTACGGGCATCATAGGTTTCTCCCATGAGCATATCGGAATACTGAATGGGTCCGGTATTCATCGTCCATGTCCCGTCGGACACAATACGGCTGCTGGTCCCGTCTGTATAATGAAGCTCCAATTGCACGAGCAAACTCGGACTTGTGCCATAAATACGGCGGCCCATCATGCCGACGTGTCCGGCATACCAGCCCGTGCCGAGTATGGCGCCAATTGCATTGCCGCCTGCCTGGATCTGAGCCGTTACATCATAGGTTTGATATTGAGCGCGGATATTGTAGTCGGTCCAGCCCGGCGCAAAATAATCCCCGCTAACCCGGCTGCCGTTCAGATGGAGCTCATATACGCCTAAGGCTGTGGCATACAGAACCGCCTGTTCCACTGCTTTATCCGCCGCAAACTCCTTGCGCAAATACAAGGCCGGCGGCAGCTCCTCCTCTTCATCTACAGTACAGCCAATCCAGTCGCCCTGCCAGTCCCCGGCATGGAGCAGTCCCATCGACCAGCTGGACACCTCGCTCCATGCAGAGGCGCGTCCGGCTGCATCCCACACTTGAACCTTCCAATAATAGACACGGCCAGATGCCAGCGGGCTGCCTTCATACACAACCTGTATCGACCGGTCCGAGTCTACCTTGCCGCTATCCCAGACGTCCCCTTGATCCTGTGCTAGCAGCTCTTCCCGGGTCGCGGCCAAAATCCGGTAAGCTCCCTGGCGCTGCGAAGCCTCATCGGACTCCAACATCCAGCTGAACCGGGGCTGAAGCGTATCCAGCCCTAAGGGCCGGTCCATTGATTCCACACGCAGACGGCGTATGACTACACTCATGCTTCGTGCTCCTCCTTGTATTTTGTCCTGGGCATGGCTTGCCGGAGCGATTACTGCCCGGCCGCAACAGCCCGCAGGGCCAGATAAGACTGGCGAGGCAGAGGAATCGTGCAGCTTCCGCGATAAGTTCCGTCCAGCCGCTCTGTCTTCATATTCCAAGTGTCAACCACATCAATGTAATACTCTTTCGTTTCCGGCAGGTCCAGCTCCCAGCTCGCCGGACGGTTTATCCCGAGATATTCCCAGAAGCAGGCGCGCTCCTCCGGCGGATTCCACAAATCCGGCAATGCTTCCTCCATCAGGCTGCGCATGAACGCAATCCGCTCCGGGCTCTCGCCATACAGCTTTCCGCCACGTGAAATCCACGATTTTTCGTTGACGACCTCGCCATGGGCTGCATAACCGCCCTGAACCATGCTGTCCCAGAAACGGCTGACCAGCTCTTCGCCCGGGACATTGCCCCAGCGCCGTGCGGCATTGCCCTCATAGCAGCATTCATCCAGCACGACCGGCTTCTTATGGGTGGCAATCCATTCCGTCATCAGGCCGGAATCCCAGTGCTGGACACTTTGATGTGTAATCCAAGGCTTGGAATAATCGTAGGTGGCTGTTCTGGTATAATCATACATTTTGGTGCCGTTATGAATGGACAGCAGATGCCCGTACGGGTCAAAGCGTTTCACCACCTGGCATACGCGATCCCAGTTTTCCATTGATTTGTATTTATTGAAGTCGAATTCGTTGGCCAGCGACCACCATACATTGCGGAAGGAGGACAAGCGGGCAATCACATACCGCAGGTACAAATCTTCCGTTTCCGGCTCCAATTGCTCGAAGCCCCAGACGCCTTGGTCATACGGATGGAACAAAATAATATCCGCTTCGATGCCCAGACGCTGCAAATCCATAATACGCGCTTCGAAATGGGCGAAAAATGCCGGGTTAAAGCGCGTTACGTCCGCTCCTTCCGTCCGGCTGCCCGCAAATGCCAGCTGACGGGAATGCATATCCCCGGTCGGCAGCACGCACATGCGGACCTTATTGAAGGAGGCCTTCGCCAGCTCCGACAAGGTTTCCTCTTCCTCCGCCACATTCTCGTGATGCACCCAATGATAAAGCGTTGTTCCGAAAGGCAGGTATGGCGTGCCGTCGGCAAACTCAAAACGGTAGGCATCCTTGACCACGACCGGCCCATGATTATCTCCCTGTGCAGCCACCGCCTGGAAGCTTCCCTGCATTCCGTCCAGCTGCGGGCTGCTGCTCCGCGTTACATACGTCCAGACCCCTTCGGCGTCCGGCATAAAACGCAGCTTGTACACGCCGTCCCCATCATAAAAGCCTTCCGCCTCTACAATCCGGTTGCCATGGCAGAACTCGGCATAAAACGTAACCTCCTGAAAAGGGTTCCCCTCCGCCGGGCCATCAAAGCGCCGTTCGAACCGGTCCCATACCTGTACAGGCTCCAATGCTTGGATTACGCTGTCGCTGTGTGTCATAAGCTCCTCCGTTTCTACCGTGTCCATGATTTATCATTTATCGCTTCGCTTGCGGCACGCAGCTTCAGGCAGGCCGGATATGACCCGGTAAAGCCTGCCGCTTGCGAGCCGTGCTGCGAATTTTTTCTCCAGAAAGGTCGTGAAGCCGGTGCCTTGGAACGGGCGGGGATTCTTCTCCCGCATGTCCGGACCGGATGATTTCTAGTTGCACGTGGATATGCCAAGAGACGAATTGCAGCATACCGCCCGCGCGCATCTTTTATGCACCTGAATCCTGGAAGACATAGCTTCCTGCGCCGCCAAGCGGTACGTCGAACCCCATCGCCTGTCATCCGGCCTCCGGCTTCTTGTTCACCGCGCATTTAAGCAACTTTTCTACCTTAACGAGGGTTCAGCCTGTTCAGGTCTGCTTCATTTGTTTCGTTTGTTTCGTTTGTTTCGTTGTTTCGTCGTTTCGTCCGTTCAGCCCATTGTTCAATCCGGCTCGCCATGATCCGCCTTCGGACGTTCCGACGCTCGAATAAAGTTATCGTCAGCCTCCAGACGGTTTCCGGCTGCGCCTTTTCTTGACGTGCCGCTCGCAGCTGCTTTGGAAGCGAATTTTGACGGCTGGTCTGCATTCAAGTCATATCGGACTGATTGCGCAGCTGCAGCCTGATTGCGAATACGCAATGCCTGATACCGCTTCGACGGCAGCGGCACACTAATATTATCCGTGAATTCGCCAGGCAACTCGGTTACGGTCATATTCCATACATCAATCAGCTCCACCTTATAACGGCCTTCCGGCACACGCAGCTGCTTATACGGGAAGCGGTGAATAATGTGGTACTGCAAATAGTACTCGCCATCGACACCAATCGTCGGAGCGTCGTAATACTCGGGCATATAACGCAGGTGTGTCGGAGCCCCCTCCATAATACTGCGCAGGAAGGCGATTCTCGGCGCAGACTCTCCGGACAACGCGCCCCCTTGTGTCTGCCAGGTTTCGCCATGCTCGCGGACAAAGGTTTCGCCATGCCCGGCAAAGCCGCCACGGCACATGCTGATCCATATGCGGTTGACAAGCTCCTCGGCCGGTAAGCTGCCGATTCTTGTCGGGGCATCCCCCTCGCTGCCGCACTGGTCCAAAATAACCGGTTTGCCATGCAATTCCGCGTAACGCGAAACCTGGCTCGCATCCGTACAAATCAAGCTCACATGGCTAATGGCAGGCACCGAGAAATCGGCAAACGGATTCGCTGTATGTATCGTCAGCAGATGGCCGTATGCGTCATGAGCCTGTATAAGCCGCAGCAGTTCAGCCCGTTCCTTGGCCGGCGTTCCCGCTTCGTTCAGGAGAAGGGTCCACCATACATTCCGGTATGCCGCAAGACGGCTGACCGTTTCCCGCACCAGCTGTGCCGCTTCCGGTCCGCCTTCGCTGCAATCCAGCAGCAGCTCCGCTTCAATTCCAAGCGCAGACAGCCGGATAATCGCAGCCTCCAGCTGATCCAAGCCGGCTGCATCCACCCGCATCCGCAGCTTGGTAAAGGACGCGTCCTGCAAGGAAGCAAGTGTCGCCTCCGCCTGTTCCCCCTTGTACCACTCCAGGCTTGTGGTGCCAATCGGCACATATGGTGTTCCATCAGCATAAGCAAATGCTGCTTTGCCGACGACCTGCACAGGTCCGCGGTTGCCCGCCGACGGAGGTGTGCAAATAAAGCTGCCGACTTGAATTTGCTGCAAATCCGACCCGGCTTGCCCGGCTCCGTTCTGCTGTCCCTGCCAAATGGAATAAGTCCATTCCCCTTCTTCACCCGGCATAAACCGGACGATTTGTTCCCCATTGCTGCCGGTAAAAGCTGCGACCTCCCGTTTCCGGTTGCCGTTGGAAAAAATAGCTTTTACCAGAGAAACGCCGGTATCCCCCTGTTCCGAATTACCGCTTGCTGCGGGAACGGCCATTTCCACCATTCCCCACCGTTCCACCTGCCGAAGCCGGCCCTCTGTCCCGTGATCCTCTCTAGCCGATGCTGTTGTAGTCAACATGACACCTCCGCTCAAATTCGTATAGGATTGAAAGCATGACCACGCACGCTTGGACGGCGCACGCTGCCACAGGTTATATTCTCATTTCCATGCTTAAACCAGGTCAGGAGATGACGGATAGAACCGCCTTTTTCCAGCCCTGGCACAGCAGATCCCGGTTCTCCGGGTGCATGGACGGCTGAAACGTCGTCTCATCCGAAGCTAAGGAACGGATTTCCTCCGTATCCTTCCAGAACCCGACTCCGATTCCCCCCAAGTACGTGGAACCGATTGCAGACAGCTCGGAAACCGCCGGCCGGACAACACTCGCCTGGAGCATATCGGCCTGATACTGCATGAGAAATTGATTCTGGGCTCCCCCGCCGTCTACACGCAGCTCCTGCAGCCGAATTCCTGACTCCGCCTGCAGCAGATCCACCATATCGCGGACCTGGTAAGCAATACTTTCCAGCGCAGCACGGATAATGTGCCGCCTGTCGCTTCTCCGGCTCATGCCGGTTACTGCCGCGCGAGCATCCGGGCTCCAATACGGAGCTCCCAGGCCGACCAGGGCAGGAACGAAGTATACTCCTTCGTTATCCTGCAGCGAGGCTGCCTGCTGTTCCGCTTCCGCATAATCGGTGAACAGTCCCATCTGATCGCGCACCCACTTCATGCTGTCTCCCGAGCTGTGGATAATGCCTTCAAGCGCATAGTGCACGGTTCCGTCAATGCCCCAGGCGATTGCGGTTACCAGACCATTCCGGGACGACACCGGGCTGGAGCCGATATTCATCATCACAGAGGTTCCCGTCCCATACGTTGCCTTGGCCATACCGGGCAGGTAGCACATCTGACCGAACAGCGCTCCCTGGGAATCACCAATCACTCCGGAAATCGGGACCTCATCCGGGAACAATCCGGCATCTCGGGTCACACCATACACCGCATTGCTGGACTTGACCTCCGGCAGCTTGACTCCGCCAACGCCGAATAGCGAAATGAGCTCCGCATCCCACTGGAGCGTGTGAATGTTAAACAGAGACGTCCGGCTGGCATTGGTATAATCCGTTGCATGCACCTCGCCGCCCGTCAGCTTCCACAGCAGCCAGCTGTCTATCGTACCGGCCAGCAGCCTGCCGGACGCCTCCGCCTCCTTGCGGTAAGCCGGGTCCAGATGCTCCAGAATCCAGCGGATTTTGCCTGCGGAAAAGTACGGGTCCAGAACCAGTCCGGTCTTATCCCGGACCAGCCCTTCAAACCCGCCCTCCTTCAGCTCGGCGCAAAGCCCCGCCGTTCGCCTGCATTGCCAAACAATCGCATGATGTACAGGAAGACCGGTTTCCCGGTCCCATATCACTGCGGTTTCTCTCTGATTGGTCACCGTCAGCGCCGCAAGCTGCTGCGGGGAAACACCCGCGAGCTCCAGCACCCGCCGGATCGTTTCCTGCACATTTCCGTAAATCTCCATCGCATCATGCTCGACCCAGCCCGGCTGCGGATACAGCTGGGCATGCTCCTTCGAGCATTTGGCGGCAATGCGGCCCTGCTTGTCGACCAGAAGCGCTTTCGTTCCGGATGTGCTTTGGTCAACGGATAAAATGTAGTTTTTGTCCATTAGTGCAGCACCTCATTACGCCTGAATCATCTTCAGGGCAATCGCTTGAATATTTTCCTTCGTCAAGCCATAATGCTGGAATACTTCCGCGGTGGTTCCTGTAATCGCCGGCTCATCGGGAATTCCGATAATTTTCATCGGCACCGGACGGTATTGGACAACCTCCTCCGCCACTGCGGCGCCCAGGCCGCCGAAGATGCTGTGCTCCTCCAGCGTAATAATTCTTCCGGTCTCATCAACCGCGCTGCGGATGGCCTCCACATCCAGCGGTTTAATGGTATGCATATTCACCACGCGGCAGCTGACACCGTCTCCAGCCAAGCGTTCGGCCGCATCAAGCGCGATCCGTACCGTTTCGCCCGCTGCAATGATCGTAATATCCGAACCCGCCCGCATCGTTACCGCCTTGCCGATCTCAAACGGATAATCATCCGATTCATAGCAGTCCTGTACCGGGTTACGGCCGATACGCACATACACGCCGCCCTCGTAGTTCACCAATGCTTCCGTCATCTTCTTCGTCTCGTGACGATCGGCAGGCAGAATCACGGCAAGCCCCGGGATCGCGCGAGTGACAGCAATATCCTGCAGGGAGTGATGGCTCATGCCCAGCGCCCCGTAGCTAACCCCGCCGCTGATGCCGACCAGCTTGACGTTGGTTCCCGAGTAAGCGACATCAACCTTCACCTGCTCAATCGAACGCATGCTGAGGAAGCACGCCGGGGAAGTTACCCACGGCTTCTTGCCGCTGGCGGCCAGACCGGCTGCGATGCCGACGATATTTTGCTCCGCGATGCCTGTCTCTACGAACTGATCCGGCAAAGCCTGTACGAACGGCACCATGGACGCTGAACCGCGCGAATCGCTGGCCAGCAGAACAATATCCCGGTCCTGCTTCGCTTCAGCAAGCAGCGTTTCGCATAATGCTTGGCGGTTCGGTATCGTGTTGCGGGTGGCAGGAGTCGCCAAAAGCGTATTCACAGCAGTACCCTCGGTATGAATGGATTTTCCGGATTGACTCATTTCATCCCCTCCAAAGAAGCGGCTAACTCCTGCAACGCCAGTGTCAGCTCAGAATCGTTCGGTACATGGTGGTGCCAGTGCGGCACATTTTCAGCAAAGGAGACTCCTTTGCCCTTGGTTGTGTAAGCCATAAGGAGGGTCGGCTTGCCAGTCGTTTGCTTCGCCGCCTCCAGCGCATCGCACAGCTCGCCCAAATCATTGCCGTTGACCGCGACGACATTCCAGCCGAAGCTGGTCCACTTGTCCTCCAGCGGCTCCAGCCCCATTACATCCTCCGTGCTGCCGCTGATTTGCAGCTTGTTGCGGTCAATAATGCCGACCAGATTATCCAATTTATAATGGGCGCCGGCCATCGCCGCTTCCCAAACGGAGCCCTCCGCCTGCTCGCCGTCACCCATCAGGGTGTACACCCGGTAAGAACGGCCGTCCATCTTCGCAGCCTTGGCCATGCCGACAGCAATAGAAAGCCCGTGGCCCAGCGCCCCTGTATTCATCTCCACACCCGGCACTTTATTGTTCGGATGACCAATAAGCCGGGACCCGAAGCGGCTGAACGTCGCCAGCTCCTCCTTCGGAAAAAAGCCTTTATCCGCCAAAATGCAGTACAGTGACTCCACCGCATGCCCTTTGCTGGCGATGAAACGGTCGCGATCGGCCCATTTCGGATTCGCGGCGTCCACCTGCATAATGTTGTAATACAAGGCGGTCAGGATATCGGTGTTGCTCAGGGAAGAACCGGTATGCCCGGTTTTGGCATGGTAAATCATGTTCAGCAAATCCATGCGGATTTGCGCCGCTTTTTGTTTCAGCTCGGTAAGGTTCATAGGGCCTCCACTCCTTATGTTTTGTCGCTTCATTCCTTTATCTGCTCCCTTATATCTAAAAAACCAGGTGAAGAACAAAGCCCCTGCAGCCACAATGAAATCGTATGCCCCGTTGCTGCGAAAGCTTAACCGTCATTGTGCCCCGGCTGCTTTGCCTCCACCGGTCCTTCAAGCCTTCCTTCGGAATCAGTGTCCTCTATTTCCAATCATGTCCGCGCAGCCAGGCTTGAATCTCGGCCTCCGTCGGATCAACAGGGTCTGCCTTCAGACCAGGAATATAGGTACAGGCTTCGTACAGCGCCGCCACAACGTCCTCATGGATACCGACGGAGTGATGCACGTATGGCCCCTTCACCAGCTTCTCTTCCCACAGCGGCCAATCGTTTACTTCGACCCAAACATAGGAGCCGCGGGTATACGGTCCCGAGATGCCTTTCGCCTTGCCGATAAAAATGGAATATTCGCCATGGTCTCCGTCGAAACGGGCCAAGGTCATCAACCCGCCTTTGATCTCTCCCTCATGCGTGCCCGGCGAGTGATCGTCAAACAGGAAGTGCTTGCGCAGCTTTGGCTTCTCCTCCACGCTGAGCGACACCGGAAAGTTGCCGCAGTGGAACAGCAGCTCGCCGTTTGGATTGTCCGGATGACGTATCGTCAAATCGGCGAAGAAGGTCGGCTTCGTATTAAGCGATGCCGCTTGTACCATAATGGAAGTAATGGCCCCGTGAATATCGGTCTCGCACGTGACCGGAATCTGCTCGTCGGTCAAGATGGCGTTGGCCAAACACGGCATAATGCCAATGGCATCCTGCAGAGACGACCAGCATTGAATCGCAATTGCCGTGCTCTTGGTCTTCACTGCATAGTTCTTCATTGCAACCTTGAGAGCAGCGATTTTGCGGACCGCTTCTTCGCCGACCTCGGAGTAATCCAGCGTCTCGCGGATATACTTCATCGCATCTTCCAGCTCCGGGCTATCCTTCGCGGCTACCTTCTGGGTTGCGCGCTTGATGTCCTCCAGTGTAATCGGATAGACCTCGATGCCGAATCGTTCCAGCAGCTCGCCCTCGTTGCAAATCATCGTCCAGAACGAAGCAGGACGCGGTCCGATTTGCAGGATGCGCAAATTGTTGAACTGCTTCACCACGTTGGCGGCGGCGACGAAATTGCGGAAGCCGCGCTCAAACACCGGATCGTCTACAGCCGTGTTGGTAATATAAGTGAACGGCACATTAAAGCGGCGCAAAATTTTGCCGGTGGCAAACAAGCCGCACTGTGTATCGCGAAGACGCATTCCATCCTCAAGCGGCGCCTCGTCACGCGGCCCCCACAGCAGCACAGGCTTGCCGAGCGCCTTGGCCACACGTCCGACCATATCTTCGGTACCGAAGTTACAGTGCGGGAAAAATACGGCGTCCACAGCAGCATTCCGGAAATGCTCGATAATCTCCTCCGCATTGTACAAATCGTCGTACAACAGGCCTTCCTTATTTAACCCTTCCAGATCAATAATCTCGATCGGAAGATTGAAGCTATCCATTTTTTCACGAATGAGCACTTTGAATTTAAACGCATCCTCCGCACTGAATACAAATCGGCGTGTCGGAGCATAGCCGAGCCTGAGTTTTCCCAAGGACATAGTTGACGCCTCCTAATTGTTCTATATCGCACGCACCCGGACGGCCATGTAAGGCTTGCCTGGCATCGGAATACCGGTAACTCCGGAGAATTCCCCGTCGAGTGCGGTGATTGTCATATTCCAGGTATCAATAATCTCAATCCGGTAGCAGCCCTCTTCCGGCAGCGGCAGCTCCCGGTAAGCCGGACGGTGATTGTTGTAATACTGCAGATAGTACTTCCCTTCCACGCCAAGCGTTGGCACGTCGCGGAAGCTGTCCTGCGGCTGCAGATGAGCCGGCGCATCATCGAGGACCTTGCGCATGAACGCAAGCCGTTCCGGGCAATTCCCATACAGCCTGCCTCCCCGGGCCCACCAAATAATGTTCTCGGGATGCATGTAGGTTTCACCGTGGCCGCCGTACCCGCCGCGAGCGAAGCAATCCCAGAACTTGGCCGTCATCTCTTCACCGGAGATGTTGCCCCAGCGCTGCGGAAGGTTGCCTTCATAGCAGCATTCATCGACAACAATGGGCTTTTTGTACATCGTGCGCCAGGACTTCATCAGCGTCACGTCCCAATGCTGCATGCTTACATGCGTTACCCACGGCTTCGTATGGTCGTAATAAGTAATGCCGCCCGGATTGTACATGCTCGATCCGTTATGGAGCGATCGCAGGTGCTGATACGGGTCGCGCTCTACGACGATGCGGAAGAAGCGGTCCCAGTCGCTAAGTACTTTTTCCTTCATGAAATCAAATTCGTTGGCCAGCGCCCACCAAACGTTGCGGTATGCGCTAAGACGGGCAATGACATAACGCAGGTAGAAATCATCCGTTTCGGCCGGCATGCGGTCAAAGCCCCAATGACCGGTATCATAAGGATGGAACAGGATTAAATCCGCCTCAATGCCCAGCTCCTGAAGCTGTACAATCCGCTTCTCCAAATTGGCGAAGTATTCCGGATTAAACCGGGTCAAGTCAAACCCGTCCGCTTTCGAGCCGGCAAACGGGAAATAGTCGGGCTCATTGGAGTTAAAGCTGTACCGTTTCGGGAACAGGCACATCCGGATTTTGTTAAACGGCGACGTTTGCAGCGTCGCAAGCGTTTCTTCCTGCAGCGCCTGATCCTGGTGAGTCCATGCGTAACAGGTCGTTCCGAACGGGTGGTACACCGTCCCGTCCTCATAGGTAAAATGCAGCTCATCGTGTACCCGCACCGGACCATGGTTGCCCGCCATCGCGGGCGTACACTCGAATTCGCCGACGGCCCCTTGCAGCTCCGGGGTGCTGCTGGATACTTCGAACGTCCAGCGCCCTTCCGTGTCCGGCATAAACCGGATTTTGTAGGTACCGTTGCCGTCATAGAAGCCGTCCACCCGGATAACGCGCTGCTGATGCCGGAACTGCGCCGTCAGCGTAACGTCCTGGTACGGATTTCCCTCTGAAGGCCCGGTCAGGAGAAGCTCAAACAGGCCCCAGCGTTCAACTGTCGTACTGTACAGATTGGTATTCATCTCTATCACTCCTGATGACGATATAAGTAGAAGCTTGCGGATTAGCCTTTGATCCCCGAAGTCGAAATTCCTTCGACAAAATACTTCTGGGAGCTGAAGAAAATAATCAGACTCGGAATCAGTGACAGGACGGACATTGCAAACAGCACACCCCAGTTCGACTCACCGGAGGAATCCATAAACAGGCGCAGCCCAAGCGGAATCGGGTACAGCTTGGCAGTATTCAAATACAACAGCTGGCTGAAGAAGTCGTCCCAGCTTTGAATGAAGGTGAAAATCCCGGTTGTAATCAGCGCCGGAACAGCCAGCGGCACAATAATTTGCCAGTAAATGCGGATTTTCCCACAGCCGTCGATCGTTGCTGATTCATCAAGCTCCTTCGGCAGACCACGGATAAACTGCACCATCAGGAAGATGAAGAACGCATCGGTTGCCAGCCATTTCGGAATGGTCAGCGGGTAATACGTATCAATCCAGTTCAGCTCTTTGAACAAAATGTACTGAGGGATAATGGTTACGTGATGCGGCAGCATAATCGTAACGAGCATCAGCGCAAACCAGAGCTTCTTTAAATCGAATTCGAGCCGCCCGAACGCGTAAGCGGCCATCGAGCATGCAATCAGGTTACCGATGACGCTTAAAATCGAAATAATGAAGGAGTTCATCATAAAAGTCGGAAAGGTGACACGCGCAATACCCGCCCAGCCTTTGGTATAGTTCTCAAACGTAATTTCCTTCGGCCAAAGGCTTAAATCGGTAAAAATCAGATTGGCCGGCTTGAGTGAGCTGCTGATGAGCCACAAGATCGGGTAAAGCATGAAGAGGCCAAGAATAATAATGACGCCGTGCAGCAGCAGTTGTTGAATTCGATTTGATTGTGCCATTCTTATTTCCCCCCGTCCCCGTAGTGCACCCAGAGCTTCGATGAAGCGAACAATACTGCGGTGAACATACCGATGATAACAAGCAGTACCCATGCCATCGCCGAAGCATAGCCCATCTCATAGAATGCAAAGCCCTTCATGTACAGGTACAGCGTGTAAAACAGCGTGGAATCCATCGGGCCGCCTTGACCGCCGCTAATAATGAAGGATTGGGTAAACGCCTGGAAGGAACCAATCAGCTGCATTACCAAATTGAAGAAAATTACCGGAGTCAACAACGGAATCGTAATGTGCCAAAATTGTCTCAGCTTGCTCGCCCCATCAACCTGGGAGGCTTCGTAGAAATCCTGTGGAATCTGCTTGAGACCGGCCAGGAAAATGATCATGGACGAGCCGAACTGCCATACCGACAAAGCCACAATGGAGTAGAGTGCGTAATCGGGATTCGCAATCCAGTCAGGCGCCTCAATTCCGAACATCAGCAGGAACTCGTTGACAACACCCGAGCCGCCGAAGATTTTACGCCACAGCACGGCAATCGCCACACTGCCCCCAAGCAGCGTCGGCAAGTAATACATCGTCCGGTAAAAACCGACGCCGCGCAGCCCTTTGTTCATAATGACAGCCACCAGAAGGGCAAAGCCCAGCTTCATCGGCACAGAGGAGAATACATAAATGAAGGTAACCTTCAGAGATGTAAGAAAGCGAGGGTCCGCCGTAAGCATTGTTGCGTAGTTCTCCAGCCCGATATATCGAGGCGGAGAGATAACGTCGAATTTCGTTAAAGAATAATAAAACGAGCTAATCATCGGCCCGATAGTCAGGACGATTAAACCGATTAGCCACGGAAGCAGGAACAAATATCCGACTGCATTCCGTTTCCACAGCCCTTGCAGAAAGCCGGTCTTCTTTACCGTTGATGCATTCTTTGTTGCAGATGTTACCGAGCCCATATTCTGCACCCCTTTGCAATGCCTTAATGTCCATGTGTGTTGAGGAAAAGCGAACCCGGACATGTGCTTTATCCGGGTCCGTCTGAATTCCTGTTCTTATTGTTTGATGACTTTTCCAGCGATGCTGAGCACTTCATCCGCGGCTTCGGAAATGGTTGCTTTGCCGAAGGCCACTTTTTGGCTCATATTTACGAGTGTGGATTCAAACGCTTTTCCGTTCGGAATCTCGCGGTCAGGGGACCGGGAATTTTTGGCTGCAATGTCGATATAACCATATACCTTCTTGTCTACTTCACTTGCATTCGCTTTCAGAGCCTCACGCGCTTTGGAGGACCCTGGTACGCCGCGCTCACTGCCGAGAATTTTGGTTGCTTCCGGATCGTTGACCATGAAGCTGATGAACTTAGCCGCTTCCTTCGGATACTTCGTTTTGCTATTGACAGTCATGAACTGGCTTGGCTGAAGCCACAGACCTTGAGCGGAGCCTGCGCCGCCTTTTGGAGGCAGAACGACCTTGATTTCATCCTTCATCGCTTTCTGGTATGCGTTGATTTGGTTGGACCAAACCAGATGCATAGCCGTTTTGCCTTCTACAAACGAAGAGTTCTCCGGTGCTTCCGTATAGGCTGCTGTAATATCCGCCGGCGGCGTGCTGCCCGCTTTGCGGAAGTTGTCCCACATGGTGAACCAGTTGGCAATCTCTTCCTTGCCCAAGCCTACCTTGCCATCCTTATAAAGCGTTTTATTGCTTTGACGAGCAAAGTAGTTCAGATACAGAGGCAGGCGGGATTCATCGACCGCACCGTAGTAGCCTTTGCCAAGCTTCTGGGTCAGCTCGGCGGCATACTTGCCGAACTCTTCCCAAGTCCAGTCGCCTGTCGGCGGCTGCATGCCGGCTTTTTTAATCAGCTCCGTATTGTAGGCAATGCCATAAGCATTGGAGCCGAGCACGATCCCGTACTGCTTGCCGTCCATTCCGCCGGATTCAATGCTGGACTTCTCGAAATCGGCAACATTAATTTCTTTGCCCATGTACGGAGTCAGATCCAGCAAAGCATTTTTCGTCACATAATCAGGAAAGTTATTTCCAAGCTGGATCAGGTCCGGCGCGTTGCCGCCGGCCACCTGGGTGTTCAGCTTGTCAAAATAACCGTCACTTCCCATATATTCACCGACAATTTTAATATTCGGATTTTGTTTCTCGAACAGCTCAATAACCTTAAGGGTTGCATCGTGACGGGCTTGGGCGCCCCACCACATCATGCGCAGCTCAACCTGGCCGGACCCGCTTTCACCCGCTGCGGAACCGGTGTTTGCACCAGTTTCGCTACTTCCGCCGCCCGGGGAACATGCAGCCAGCAGGATGATTGTCATGACCATCGCTACCATAAAGGACACATTACGTTTTAGCTTCATTCGATTGCCTCCTCAAGATGATGTACTAAACTTGTTTAATCTTCATGCCTGAACGCAAACCCCTCTTTGAAAACGCTGTCAATTAGAGCAATTAAACTTTCAAAATCACCTCCTTAGCGATGTAAATCAGCGATTTTCTCCGTATTAAAGCCCTTACACAAGCTGACAAGCAGGTTTGCTGTTTCCCCCAAATCATAACATCCGATTTCGCTAAACGTCAATCTCTTTTAGTAAATATTTTTATTTTATTTACTTAATTTTTACTAAAAAAGTTTACTCCCTCAACAGACGTCCGCTAAAATCCAACTTCGATTCGTCACAATTCGACTTTTATTCGACAAATATATTGTGTTTAAGAAAGCACGATCGCCACCTTGTATACCATATAGAGATGTAGTACACTAAAATTGTTTAGTTTAGTTAAGTTGGATTCAAGGCCTTGATTAAGGAGTGGTCAACCAGCGTGAAAATGAAAATGGAAGATATTGCGCGAATTGCCGGAGTTTCCAAGTCGGCAGTGTCCTTGGCGCTTAGCGGGAAACCGGGAATCAGTGAAGAAACCCGTGCAAAAATAGTAAAAATCGTAAAGGAGAGCGGATACGTGCCGCGGCCTATGGTAAAGGCCGAGAAGATGTACGGGCTGACCAATACCCTTCGTTTTGTGGCATGCACCAATTCCGGCATCGTCTTGGAGCAATATTACAAGCAGCCCTTCTTTATGGAGCTTATTCACGATATCGAGGAGCAGAGCCGTTTGCGTGGCTATTCCTTGTTCTTCTCCTCCATATCCACCGACGATTTGGAGGAAGCGTTCGCGAATTTGGAGCAGGAGCACGAATCCAGCGGCATGATTTTGCTGGGCACGAACCTGACCCAGGAGCAAATCCGGTTTATTGCGAAGAAGCAGCCGAATTTGGTCGTGCTGGATACCTGCTACGACACGCTGAATGTGAATTTTATCGTCATGAACAATGTGATGGGCGCTTATCAGGCCGGCCGCTATCTGCTTGACCTAGGGCACCGCCGCATCGGCTATGTGCAGTCCAACTCGCGCATGTACAATTTCGATGCACGCATGCGGGGCTTTATGCAGGCGCTGGAGGAAGAGCAGCTGACTGTAGATGAGCCCGTGTCGTTCTCGGTCTCGCCGACAGCCATCACCTCCCAGGAGGAATTTAAGCACAAGTGGTCCAAGCTGAACGGCAACTGGCCGACAGCCTTGTTTTGCGAGTGTGATTACATCGCTATCAGCGTCATCAAGTCGCTTACGGAGCTTGGAATCCGCATTCCCGAGGACATCTCCATTGTCGGGTTCGATAACATTCAGGAATCCACTATCATTGCCCCCGAGCTGACGACTGTTCATGTGGAGAAGGGCAAAATTGCCGAGATGGCCGTCACCAAGCTGCTTGATTTGGCTGAAAACGGCGATTCCGTCAAAATCAAATCCCTGATTGACACCCAGCTCGTTATTCGCAAATCGTGCAAGCCTGTAAGCAGCCATGTTCCGGCCCTTCATCCCGCCGGCGAATAAGACAAACGCCCCTTTTCGTTCACCTGTTTTTGTATGATTCGCCGGGCGATCATCGGCAAGCTTCCCAAGAAACGCATCAGCCTGTTCTCCGGCTTGATCGCGGACCGGTACGGGGCGGACACTGCTTTTTTCATCTGCGGGCTGTGCGCGCTCGTCAGCAGTCTGCTCGTACTGGTACTGTATTGGAGACAAAAAAAGCCGCCATCCTCGTTTTGCCGGACAACATGCAATACGAGGCGCATAAGAAAACCGGCGCTCCCCGCTTCATCGCGGGCAGAGCGCCGGTTCTATTTTTTACAGCTGCACCTGGGTGCCGCCCTTCACTTCCACGATATCCCCATCCACGCTGAGCCACAGGCTGTGCGCATTCGGATTGTATACAAAATCCTGCGCCGCCGAGAACCGCAGCCGGCTGTACGACTTCACATAATCAACGATTTCAATATTGGTTGCGTACCAAATATCGTTGCGTCCGCCGATAAATTCGCAGAACTGCTCCATCAGCTCCCAGTTGTTGTCGTTATCGAACTCGTAGCTGTGGCCCCAAACGTACATCAGATACAAATATTGCGTCTTGTCCAGTCCTGCGAAGGCTTCCGCATGCTGCATCAAATTCCGGTTATGATGGCAGGTGCCCTTCCACTCCAGCCAGTCATCCGGGAGGCCGAAGCCGCCGGTCGTCTCCACCACACGCGAATATTCGATGCCGAGGTGCGGCAGCAGATCCTTGATTTGGCTTGTATAGGAGCCGTTCGGATACGACATGCCCCGTACCGTATAGCCGAACAGCCGCTCCAAATTTTTGCGGTCCTCGAAAATTTCGTGAATAAGCTGCTCTCGCGGGCTGCGGGCAATCGTCGGGTGCGTCAGCGTGTGAGCCGACACCTCATGCCCTTTGTAAAGCGCCACCGCTTCCTCCTCGGTCAGCCGCTGCCGGGCGCCAAGCGTCCCGAACATGCCCGAATTGATGTGAAATGTCCCTTTAATGCCGTTCCGGTTAAATATATCGACCAGACGCACATCCGCTTCCACCCCATCGTCATAGCTCATGGTCAGCGCCTTGTGCTTCCCTTCGGGGTAGCAGAGCAAAATCTTTTTAGGCATGTCTCTCACCTGTCCTTTTCCTGAATGTTAGAGCTCAGCTTCTTTTATGGTGCGATTCATTTTGCGGGCTTGTACGATCAGCATCACGAAGTGAAGCACGAACACGCCTGAAATGATGTGAAACACAATCGGAATCCCGAAATTGCTGGCCATCACACCGCCGAACAGCGCGCCGATCACATTGCCTGCGGAATTGGCGCTGGTGTTGTAGGCAAACACGCTGCCTTGCAGGCTTATCGGCGTCATTGCGCGCAGCAGCGAGCTGATCGAGGGCACAAGCCCGCCGACACAAAGGCCGGATAAGAAACGCAGGCCCATCAGCACCCAGGCGTTGTCTACACTGGCTTGGGGAATGTACAGAACGGCGATCAACATCAAGCTGATCAGCAGCACGCGCAGATGCCCGTACTTATCGCCAATCCGGCCCAGGAACGGCGAAGCGATCATCGTTCCGAGCGCACTTGATGCGAAGATGAGCCCAGCCATAATCTCAATATGATTCTCAATGTGCATGCTTTTGACATAGAGCGTAATGATCGGGCTGATGCTCTGAAAGCTGAGCGCGATCAGAAACGTAGAAGCGAACAGCGTCACAATGACCGGCGACTGCTTCATCACATCGCCGAACTGCAGCTTGGGCGCAGCCGCGGCTTTCCCCTGTGTGCCAGGCGCAGAAGCGCTGTTTTTTTGAAACAGGGAAGACAGCTTAAACGGCGGGTATTGCTTCGTTTCCTGAACGCCGAGCAGCACCAGAATCGAGGCCACGAGAATAAAGAAGCCGGTAAAAAAGAACGAGTTGCGCATACCGAGCCATTCGGCCAGCACCCCGCCCAGCAGCGGCCCGAACAGCTGTCCGCTGACGAGTCCGGTCTGCAGCGTTCCGAGCGCCTTGCCGACCTGCTCCTTCGGTGTCTCCATCGCCATCAGGGCAACGGCCGAGGTTTGGAAGCCGTTCATCACTCCGAACAGCGCCCGCAGCAGCAGCAAATGCACCGGGGTGCCGACCAGCCCCATCGCCGCAATGACGAAGGCCATGCCGAATCCGGAGCGGAGCATCGATTTTTTTTGACCGTACTTGTCCGAGAATTTGCCCCAGAACGGCGATACCAGCGCGATCATCACATGATTGATGCCAAAAATAACCGCGGCCCAGAGCGCGGCCTCCTTCACATCGTGAATGCCGAGCTCCTGCACATACAGCGGCAGGAACGGGACAATCATACCGATTCCGATAGAAACAAAAAAACTGCCGAACCACAAAATATAAAGATTGCGCTTCCAAGCTTCCATTAGGCGTGACCTTCTCTGCTTGTAATGGTGTTCTCTACTAATGTATGTACAAATGCCCGCCCCGTCAAGAAGTTAACCCGGCTTCACTTGATTACGAAGCATAACCGGCCGCCGCCCCGCCATAGGCGTGAGCTATAAACCAAGCCTCCGTACAAGCGTTATAATGCGCGTGACTGTGGTCAGCCACTGTATGAAATAGCGAACGTATACTGGCGCTGCTGCTTATTGCCGAAGCAGTCAAGACACGCAAGTCCCGATAAGTATTTTTTCTCCCAAGGGCGGCGAGGCGATTTGTCTCTATGTAAACAAAGCAGCCGCCAGGCTTCACCGCCCCAATTTCAGGAGGACAGGTTCAGCCTTTGAAGCTGCCCGAACGCTTCGCTTGTACCGGACCGTTTCACTGATGGCTTCAGGGCCGAAACAGCCCCCAAGCAGCCGCCCATCCCCATGAATAGAAAACACTTCGCATTTGAGCTGTGCTCAAGCTGGCTCCCTTATTGATACTCCGGGAACAAACTACAGAAATTGAGCACAATCGTAATGAAGCCAAAAATAATATGGAGAAAAAACAACGACACGGCAATATCGAAAACATGAGGGAAAATCAGGAAGCTTACGCCCATCAACAGCGCCAGCCAATTCGGCCACGATGTTCTCCCCGACCGACCGATCGCCAGCAGGGAGCAAACACACTGGATCGCCCCCATCAGCACACAGGTCAGCAGCGCGCTGCGGTGATCCGTAAAATCAAAGAGCCATGGAGTAAATGCCAACCATACGCCAATCAATGCCGAGCACACATTTTTGACTGTCATGGTCCCACCTCCCGAAGATGTCTTCATTATCTATATGCAAACGCTTTCATTGATGTGATTGATCCCACAGTCCTCACGCCCATTTTGGAGAAATTTGTGTGTCCGTCCGCCGGTACGCAAAAAACAGCCATCAGGAGCGTAGCATTCAGCTCTTGATGGCTGCTTCTTGTGAATCGGCATGTCTGCGGGCAAATCGGCGGGCAAGCTTCCCTGAGCAAAGTAATGATTTGCATCGGCCGTACCGCTTGTCAGCCGAACAAACCCGTTACTGCGCAAGCCGCCCCCTTGCTACTCCAATGCTCCTGGGGCATGCTTGAACTGGTTGTACACCATCCGGCGGTACAAGCCCTCCTTGCGGAGAAGCTCGTCATGCGTGCCGGACTCTGCAATCGTCCCCCGGTCAATCACCCGAATCATATCCGCATCCCGAATCGTATTCAGCCGGTGCGCGATAATAAAGCTGGTCCGGCCCTGCATCAGCTTCAGCAAGGCGTCCTGGATATGAAGCTCGGTCCGCGTATCGATGCTGCTGGTCGCTTCATCCAGAATCAGAATGGACGGCTTGGCCAGAATAGCCCGGGCAATGGCAAGCAGCTGCCGCTGTCCCTGGCTCAAGCCGCCGCCATTTTCAGACAGCACCGTATCGTACTGCTTCGGGAGCCGGCGGATAAAGCCGTCCGCATTGGCCATTTCCGCAGCCTCTGCAACCTCTTCATCGGAGGCGTCCGGCTTGCCGTATTTAATGTTGTCCCTGATCGTGCCGGAGAACAAATACGTATCCTGCAGCACGATGCCGAAGCAGCGCCGCAGGCTGTCCCGGGTATAGTCCCGGATGTCTCTGCCATCGATCGTAATGGTCCCGCCGGTCACATCGTAAAATCGGGTCAGCAAATTAATGATTGTCGTTTTGCCCGCTCCGGTCGGACCGATGAACGCGGTGCTGCTGCCGGCCGCCGCCTCGAAGCTGACCTCCTTCAAAATCGGCACATCCGCGCGGTAGCCAAAGCTGACGCGATCAAACACGACGCGGCCAACCGGATGCTTGAGCTCCACGGCCCCGGGCCTATCCGCCGTCTCTTCTCCTTCGTCCAGCACCTCAAACACCCGCTCCGCTCCGGCTACGCCCGACTGCAATATGTTATAAATGTTCGCCATATCATTAAGCGGCCGGACGAACTGGCGGGAATAGCCCAGGAAGCTCGCAATCAGCCCGACAGTGATTGCGCCGTTCACAGCCATGATTCCGCCCGTCACCGCCACAGCCGCAAAGCCGATATTGTTGATGACACCGAGCAGCGGCATCATATACCCGGAATAAATTTGCGCCTTCAAGCCCACCTCATACAGCCTGCCGTTCATCTCTTCAAAATCGTTTACCGCTCTAGCCTCATAATTGAAGGCCTTCACGACATGCAGCCCGGAAATCGTCTCTTCAATATGACCGTTCATCCGGCCAAGCTGCGCCTGCTGCTCTTTAAACAGCTTTCCGGTGCGCCTCGTAATGGTCCGGCCAAGGAAATACACCATAGGCACCGTAACTAGACTGGCCAGCGTCAGTACCGGGCTGAGGACAATCATCATGACCAGAGATCCCGCAATGGCGATGAGTCCCGACATCAGCTGGGTTGTGGATTGAGAGATCGTGCTGCTTACATTATCGATATCGTTGGACAAGCGGCTCATCATTTCACCATGAGGGCGGCTGTCAAAATACGTCAGCGGCAGCTTCTGCAGCTTGGCAAACAGCGTCTGCCGCAAATTGGCGACGATTCGCTGGGACACCCCCGCCATCAGCCAGCCCTGCAAAAAATTCAGCACCGCATCGGTCACATAAGCAGCCCCGAGCGCCAGTACAAGCAGGCCCAGCAGCTTCGGCTGCACCGTGCCCGGTCCGCCGCTGTCTGCGCCCCCCATCGCATCCACCGCCTGCCCGATCAGCCATGGCGCGGTCATGGCAATCCCGGCCGTCGCAAGCAGGAACAGGAAAATCACTGTGAGCAGTCTCCGCTCGCTCCCTACGAACGACCACAGTCTGCGCAGCGTCGCGGTGAAATTTTTCGGCCTCGCCACCGGACCTCTTGGCCTTCCGCCAAATCCGCCCGGCCGGCCGGCGGGACCCTGCATAGGCGGCAAATCCGGAGGGGCTGCGGTGCCGGGGCGGTCATGCGCTGCTGCGCCTTCATTCGGCTTTGACATTCGTAAGCGCCTCCTTGCCCAATTGGGAATGTACAATTTCCTGATAGACGCGGCAGCCGGACAGCAGCTCTTCATGCGTGCCGATACCGGCCACCCTGCCCTCATCGAGCACCACGATTTTATCGGCGTCCATGACAGAGGCAATACGCTGGGCAATAAGCAGACAGGTTAATCCGCGGGTATACGCTTTAAGCGCCGCTTTGATTTTCCCCTCCGTTACCGCATCCAGCGCACTGGTGCAGTCATCCAGAATGAGAATCCGCGGCTGACGGACGAGGGCTCTGGCGATCGACAAACGCTGCTTCTGCCCCCCGGACAAATTAACGCCCTTCTGGCCAATCCGCGTATCATAGCCCTCCGGCTGAGCCGCAATAAATTCGTGCGCCTCCGCCACCTCCGCCGCCCTACGGGCTTCCTCCGGCGTGGCGTCCTGCTTGCCCCACCGGATATTTTCCAGAATCGTCCCGGAAAAAAGCACCGTCTTCTGCGGCACGATCGAAATGATGCTGCGCAGCTGCTCCGGCTGCACCGTAGTGACATCTACGCCATTAACCTTGACCTTGCCGCTTGTCGCATCATAGAACCGGGGAAGCAGATGCACAAGCGTGCTCTTGCCGGAGCCCGTGGAGCCAATAATCCCGACCGTTTCTCCGGGCATACAGGTGAAGGTGACCTCCTTCAGCACCCTCCCTTCCGGCGTTCCGTCGTAAGAGAAGCTCACCGCCTCGAAGTCAATCCGGCCGGACATTCCCGCTTGCAGACTCGCGCCTTCCTGCCAGCGCATGGCGCCTTCCTGCCCGAACACCTCGCCAATCCGCAGGGCCGAGGCTTTGGCCCGCGCAAACATAATGAACACCATCGACACCGTCATCAGCGCAAACAGCACCTGCGTCATATAATTGACAAACGCGACAATGTGGCCCACCTGCATACTGCCGTCCTGGACGCCGGCCCCGCCGAACCAAAGCACCGCGATAATCCCCAAGTTGACGGTCAGCACAATCGCCGGATTGAAGATGGCCATCGCCCGCATCGCCTGCTTGGACAAGTTCTGAAAATCCGCGTTCGTAGCTCTGAATTTATCCACTTCATCATCAAATCGGTTAAATGCACGCACAACCCGCACACCGGACAAATATTCCCGCATGAGGCCGTTTACCCGGTCCAGCGCCTTCTGCACCTTCATAAAGCGCGGGAAGCCCGCCTTCATGTTCAGCAGAATTAACAGCCCCACGAGCGGCACAACAACAGCCAAAATAACCGCCAGCTGCGGATTCAGACGCGCCGCCATAATCAGTGCGCCCAGGCCGAGCAAAGGCGCTTTTACAAAAATGCGCATCAGGCCGTTCGTAAAGTTTTGCACCTGCGTGACGTCGCTGGTCAGCCGTGTAATAAGCGAGGCCCGCTCGAACCGGTCCATATTGCCGAACGAGAACGTTTGAATTTTGCGGAACAAATCGGACCGCAGCTCGGTCCCGAACCGCTGCGACACCCGGCTGGAAATCAAATTGCGGCCTACCGCCGCCAGCGCCCCGAAGGCAGTGATGAGCAGCATAAGCCCCCCGTACTGAAGCACGACCTCCATGCGGCTCTTGGCCACACCTTCATCGATAATGTGTGACATCAGCGTCGGCAGCATCAAATCGCAGAGCGCCTCGCACATGACAAATGCAATGGAAATGAAAAAGCCGGGCCAATATTTCCGTGCATACTTTCGCAAAAAAGACATGCCGTCCCTCCTACGCCGCTGAAATGATATGTAATTATCGTCATATCCAACATACTCCTTTCTTCCCTCATTGTCACCACAAAAATATAAAGTCATGACCGGATCGCTGAATCCGCCTATTCAAATGAAAAACCTTCCTCACCACGATCTTCATCGTGGTATGGAAGGTTGAATTTGCTCCATCGCTGTGTAGCCGTATGCTCTGCCACAAGCTAACCCTACAGAGAGACATCATGCTTCTGCACTCGCGTTTACCTCCGCCGATTCTGATTCCCTTCGCCAAGCCGGGCGGATAGCAGCGACGCCGTCAGCGTCAGCTCCTTCAGCAGGCTCTCCTTCTTCGCGGCCAGCCGCTCCACGGGCCCGGAGATGGAAAGCCCGGCAGCAAGCTGTTCTGCCGCGCCAAATACAGGCGCAGAGAAGCCGATGACGCCTTTCATCCGGTGGCCCACGGTCATACTGTACCCGTTGCTCCGGATTCTCCGCAGCGCTTCCAGCAGGGCGGCCTGCTGCTCGGAGGCCATATCTTCCTGGCGGATGATTTGACGGGCCTCCTCCTCCGGCATAAAAGCAAGCAGCACATTGCCGGAAGCCCCCCGGCACAAGGAGCTGCGTTCGCCGGCTTGCACCAGACTGCAGGCAGGATACAGGCTCTCCAGCTTTTCAATACATACACGCTCACCCCGGTCAACGATGTTCAGGCTCACCGCCTCGGAGGTTTTACTGTTCAGTGTCCGCATGAACGGAAGCGCCAGCTTCCGCAAATCCATTCCGGCCGCATACACATGCCCCAAATCATAGAGCCGGGAGCCGAGCTGATAACGGTCGGTTCGGGTATCCCGCTCAATATAATGCTTGCTTCGCAGTGTGCTTAACAGGGGGGAAATCGCGCTCTCGGGAAGCTTTAACCGCTCAGCAAGGTCGGAAACCGACAGCTCCTGAGCCGAGCGGGAGAAGCAGTCCAGTATCTCCAGGGCTCTCTCCACCGATTCCACAGATTCCACAGATCGAACAGCTTCATTTTGATCCGGTTTCACGATACCACCCTTTCCTAAGGAATTATATAACATGCCGTATCATGGAATATATATTCGCAATGGAACCGGCAAAATGATGCCGGATGCTTTCATTTTCTGCGAAAGCGCCTTCGTGAACGATGAACGTGCGTCATTATTTTTTACATAATTATGAGCAGCACCCGAAAAAAATCGCTTGTGCAAAGCTTTGCTGCTTTTTCTAGGCATCCGCCTACATTTGAGATATGATAAATATACTTAAATCATAAATCGACGCATTATACATGTCAATATATATAACATTTGAACAAGCAATAAATTTCAGCAAGCGAGGTCCCTATGAAAATTGGCTTTCGAACGATCAAAACGGCACTCGGCATTTCCATCGCGGTGCTTATCGCCCAAGCCCTGCAGCTGGAGTATTTCTCCTCCGCCGGAATTCTGACGCTTCTTTGCATTCAAAAGTCCCGCCGCAAGTCGTTTCAGGCCGCCAGCAGCCGCTTTTTTTCCTGCATGCTGGGGTTTCTTTGCTCCAGCGCCGTTTTTTTGCTGATCGGCTTTCATCCGTACGCGTTTTTGGTTTTGTTTCTGGTATTCATTCCCCTGTGCGTCCGGCTGCGGATTCAGGAGGGCTTGTCCAGCAGTCTCGTTATCGTAATGCATGTATATATGAGCCAGAAAATCGACGTGGCCTTCTTTATGAATGAGCTGTTCGTGGTGACGATCGGTCTGGGGGTCGCCTTGCTTATCAATGCCTACATGCCGAGCAGCGACAAACAGCTGAACCAGTTCAAGTCGGAGATTAACGGCCTCATGAGCATCATTTTGAAGGAAATTGCGGCGTATTTAAAGGATGGGAACACCCTGTGGGACGGCAAGGAGCTGCTGGCTCTAGCAGACTCTCTCCGGAAGGCCAAAGCGCTCGCCCTGCTGGATATCGAGAATAGCCTGCAGCAGCGGAACGACTACTATTACGAGTATTTTGAGAAAAAACAGCAGCAGTACGATGTGCTGGAACGTATGCTCCCGCATATCTCCCATATTTCCATTCCGCTGGAGCAGGGGGCCCGAATCGGGGATTTCGTCCTGAAACTCAGCCAGCATTTGAATGAGCCCGGTCATCGGCACGATACACAGGACTACCATGAGCAGCTTCGTGCCATACGCGATTACCATAAGCTGCTGCCCCTGCCCGAAACCCGGGAGGAATTCGAAAATCGGGCCAGCCTGTTCGTCGTAGCGAATCAGGTGGGGGATTTTGTCTACTTGATTGAAGACGAGCTGGCCGGGCCTGAGGAACAGCGGCTGCGGCGCAGCACCTCGTCAAGCGCGCCGTAATTCCCGCCGACGCTGGCCCCCTCGCCCGGTGCTTGTCTGCCTGGCGGCAGTCCGCTGAACCCTGCGGCGGCTTTATCGACGCAGATGATAATCGTTTCATTCAGCCCAAAAACACGTCCGCCGGTCATCCCCTCCAAAAGGGATGCCGGCGGACGTGTTTTAATTCGGTCCTAATCTATTTCTTGCATGGTACTGCATAGAATGGAACAGGACAAATCCGTTCGAAATCACATCAATCCAGGTGAATTCGTTTCCTTCCTTATCCGTTTCCTACGTAAGCACGGTGAAGCGGTCTAAGAGGACATGCTTTCCATCGCCGTGTCGACCAGCCAGTCGAACAATTCGTCATCCTCTTCCAGCGCAGTTTCCACAACGTCGATTTCTTCATCTATCCCCGGGTCCTTCCCGAAATTCAACGTATAATCCCACATGTTGCCATTCTTGCTAAAGAGCATTATTTCATAGGAATGCTTATGCCCCTCAACCTCGAAAATCACGCTGCCCCGGTAGCCTTCTCCCGGATTATGGGCCATTGCGGCAGTCACAATCTTTACCTTCATCCTCGGCTGCACCTCCTTCTCTTGGTCCCGCCTGCCTGCGGCAGCCCTTATTGAGGGTTCGTCGTCCAGATGCCCGCTGCTTTCACAAACACACGCGGCGGCAGCTTCAAGGTGGCCATAATCAGCTCGGCTACATCGCCAGGCTGCATCATCCGGTCCTCATCCCCAATTTTAAGTCCAGCGTTTACCGCCAGATCCGTATTCACCGTGCTTGGCGTAAGCGCAGTTACCCGGATATTGTGCTTGCGCACCTCCTGCATTAACGATTCCGTCAAGCCCATAACGGCAAACTTCGACGCGCAGTAGGCCGAGCCTGTGGCAAAGCCCCGCTCTCCGGCTGTGGACGCGATATTGATGATCGTTCCGCTGTTGCTGCCGATCATTCCGGGCAGTACGGCCCGGGTCACATAATAGGTGCCCATCAGGTTGGTTTGAATGATGCGCTCCCACTGCTCCGGCTCCATGTCGGCCACAGTTCCGAATCGGGCGATGCCTGCATTATTCAGCAAGATATCAACCGATCCGAGGCTCTCCGTCAGAGCAGCCACGGCTTTATTTACAGCGGCCATGTCGGTAATATCTACAGACGCATAATAAACACGGATTCCGAAGCTCTCTGTCAAATGCGCCTGCAGCGCCTCCAGCTCCTGTGCATTTCTTGCGACAAGGCCCAGATGGACCCCTTCTTTGGCCAGGGCAATCGCCGCCGCCTTCCCGATGCCTTTACCTGCGCCTGTAATTATCGCTGTCTTATTGCGAAGCTCCATGTCCATCTCTCCTGCCGTAAGTATTCTTAGTGAATCGTTCACATCTATGTACCTGTTCTATTGTAGCATAAATGGGGGCGCGTCCACATTCACCCCCGATAATGCCGGATTAGCCGCATGATTAGCTCCGTCCGTTCTGTTATCCAGCCCGGCGCTTGTGCGATAGCATCCTCCAGCCGGCACGGTCCCGGTACTATGGAGCAAGCGGTCAGCAGCTTCAGCTCATCGAGCTGTGCCGGGGACAAATCGAGACTGCCGCAAAGAGCAATGACCGGAACATGGTACGCTTGCGCGGCACGGCTCACGCCGGCAATGACCTTGCCGGACAACGTTTGCGCGTCCAGCCGTCCTTCTCCGGTAATGACCAGATCGGCAGTCTGCAGCAGCTCGTCAAGCTTCAGCTGCTCCATGACGACCTCGATACCGGAGCGAATGCTGGCCCCCAGGAAAGCGACAAGCGCCGCTCCTATCCCTCCTGCAGCTCCGCCGCCCACAATATCCCGTATCTCGCTGCCGCGCCGGGCACGGACAATATCGGCAAACCGGTTCAACGCCTGATCCAGTGCGAGAACCATATCCGGCGTGGCCCCTTTTTGCGGACCGAATACGGCGGAGGCCCCTTCCGCTCCACATAAGGTGTTCGTAACGTCGCAGGCTGCGGTGAAGGTGCAATCCTTGAGCCGGGCATCCAGCCTCGTCTCATCGTAGGCAGCCAGCTGCGCCAGTGCCCCGCCGCCGTCCGGCAGGGCGGCACCGGATTCATCGTACAGCTGCAGTCCCAGCGCCCGCAGCAGTCCGGCCCCGGCATCGTTTGTCGCGCTTCCGCCCAGTCCGACAACAAAATGACGGTATCCCGCGTCCAGAGCATGCTTCATCATCTCGCCCGTGCCGTAGCTGGTAGCCAGAAGCGGATTTCTGTCTCCAGCCGGAACAAGAGGCAGACCCGAAGCCTGCGCCATCTCGATCACAACCGTACGGCCGTCACCAAGTATTCCGTAGGCGGCATCAACCGGCTTGCCCAGCGGTCCCTTCACCTGCACACGCTGAATCGTCCCCTTGGATGCAAACACCAGGTTGTCCATCGTTCCTTCTCCGCCATCCGCAAGCGGGACAGAATGCACCTTCGCCTGCGGAACAACACGCCGTATTCCCGCTTCAACCGCAGCACAGATTTCCCTTGCTGAAAGCGATCCTTTGAATGCATCCGGCGCGACAACAATGTTCATTATTCAGCCTCCTCTCCATGCTCCAGGCGTTCATCGCCGATTAAGCGATGAATTTCTTCTCCAGCGATCTGCTTATACTGATGTACACCGCCAATTTCCTTATTCCTCTCGGCTGCGGCCCTGGCCTGCTGCACGCTCAAGCGGACACCTGCTCTACCGCCCGGCCCGCCGCCGCTTATTATCGACATGCTGGATAAGGATTAGTATACAGGATGGGCTTGAAGCTTTTTTGAAATTTTTTTGACAAACGGTCTTTCGTATCCTTGATCGCGATACCTCGCCAGGTTCCTCGATGACCTGCAGCCGCAGGGGATACCATACTACAAAATTCCTAAGAACAGGCCGCCTGCGGATAGGCGCAGGTGTCCTGTTGCTTTTTTTATTGTTCTTATTTGGCCGCTGTACCCACGGGCGCTTGACTTTATGTATAAGAAGCAGCCCCCTGTGGAAATATAATTCCGAGCGCTGGGAAAATCGGGAAACTTGAAGGGATAGGGATCATGCTTGAGCACCTTCTTTGTATCATCGTGTTATTTGCCGGGCTGGGCTTGACGACGGGGCGAGAGCTCAAGGACATGAACAAGAAAGAGCTGCTGGTTACATTCTGCATCCTGCTCCCTTCCCTTTATTTTGCCGTTTTGTTTATTTGGCAGCCGGATTGGCCAGGGTTATCCGAGCTGCTGCAGAAGCTGTACGGGGGTCCGTCCAAGCTTATTGTTGACTACCTAAAGGGTTAATCCAATTTGAACACTGGAGACACTGCCAATGAATAAGCCGCAAGAGGTAACGTCCGGACAAATGGCTGCTATGCTAATCGGCATGACCACCGGCTCCGCAATTGTATTTATCCCGAATCCGGTCATCGATGCCGCCAAAAAGGGGGCATGGATTTCTATGCTTCTATCCTACATGGTCGGGCTGCTCCTGCTCGCGGGCATCGTTTATTTGAACCGCGCCCACCATGGAAGCAGCCTGATACAGCTTAGCAAGCGGCTTATCGGCAAGGCGTTAACCCTCCTGCTCGCCATCCCTGTCATCGGTATGCTGCTTTTTGCCATTCCGGCTATTTGCGCGGGGATCGGCGATTTTTTCACTAGTGTGATGATGAAGGAAACCCCCGCTTATATTTTTGTGTCGACCAGCCTGATTACAGCTGCCTTGACAGTCCGTGCCGGCATTCAAGTGATGGCCCGCATGTTTGTGCTGCTGGCGCTGGTACTCGTTTTCTCTTCGGCCATGGTTATGGTGCTGGCGATTCCGCTGTATGAGCCGGGCTTTCTGATGCCTGTTTGGCCCACCGACCTGAAGCCAATCCTCCACGGCACTTATATTGCCAGCGGCTTTCCCTTTGGAGAAGTAGTCCTCTTCTCCATGCTTCTTCCCTATCTGGAGAAGAACGATCCGGCAGCCATCAACAAAATATTCGGCGCGTTTACGTTGAACGGGCTTCTGCTGACGCTCTCCACGGTGTGCACCGTGCTTGTCTTCGGCCCGCTCGCCGGATCAATTAAATATTCGCTTTACCGGCTGGCCGGCGAAATCGAAATCGCGGACATCATTCAGCGTATAGAATCGGTCATCGGCATCGCTCTCATTATCGGCTCTTATATGAAAGCCTCTCTGTTCCTGTTTATTCTCAATCAAACCGTCATTCAACTGACAGGCTTACGCAATGATCGTATCCTCATCTACCCGATGACATTACTATGTATTGTGTTAGCTCTTACGATGTTTGGCAACCCCGGCGCGTTTTATCATCAAGTGTATGTCATCTGGCCATTTACCGTCTTGACCGTCAGCTGTACACTGCTCCTGGTGCTGGTCGGAATAACATTGGCAAAAAGGAATCCGGCTTTGTCCGAAGGGAGGAAACGTTCATGACCGGGAACAGGGCTCATGCCGAAACGGAGTCTGCCATTTCCAAGCAAATGGAGAACAATTTATTGTGGCTGGAGAAGATCTTTGACAGATGCCATGACGTTGCGTTTGAGCCGTTCCGTTTCGGTCCAGAGCTGGCGCATTCCGCTTTTGCGGTGTACTGCCGATCGTTGGTTAAAAATAGCCACAACGAATTCGTCGAGGATGTGCTTCAACAGCTCGCGGGGCGTCAGCCGGGGGCCGTAGAAGCCGTATCCATCGAGCAGGTTATCCATTTTCTCTCCTCCCACGGCGCCGCTTCACAGCCTTTTTACCGGCTGTCTTCCCTTCAGGGGGTAGAGAACGCGGTCTGGCTTGGCCATGTCGTCATCTTGTTCCAGGGCTGGGACCAGGCTATCGCCTATAAAGCCGCTGAATTTGAAAAAAGACAGGTTACCGAGCCTACCAGCGAGCCGGTGGTCCAAGGGCCCCGGGAGGGCACCGTTGAGAGCCTGTCGGTCAATCTCGGCATGATCCGGCAGCGGGTCAAAAGCTCCAGATTAAAAATGGAATTTATCCGGGCCGGGTCTGTGATGAAAACGAACATTGTGTATGCTTACCTGGATCAAGCCGTGGACCAGGAGGTGCTTCGGGAGTTCCGCAGCCGAATCGGTGATATTGACACGTATGAAGTGCTGGATACTTCCTACGTGGAAGACTGGATTCAGGATTCCAACTATTCGCCGTTTCCGCAGCACCGGATTACGGAACGTACCGATACTGCCGCCGCCGCTCTGCTGGACGGAAAAATATTGATCCTGGTGGAAAATTCACCGATGATCCTGATTTGTCCTGCCGTATTCGTGGATTTCTTCAACACCAGTGAAGATTATTATGTGCGGACCATGTATGCCATTCTCATCCGGCAGCTCCGGCTTGTGGCATTTTTTATTGCGCTTACACTTCCAAGCATTTATATTGCACTCTCAACCTTTCATCCCGAGCTGATTCCAACCGTGCTGCTCCTGGCCATATTGGACACAAGAGAGGATATTCCGTTTCCTGCTTTTTTCGAGGCACTGATTATGGAGGTTTCCTTCGAGCTGCTTCGGGAGGCCGGAATCCGCCTGCCCCGTCCGGTTGGCTCCGCGGTCAGCATCGTCGGCGCGCTTGTCATCGGACAGGCCGCCATCATGGCCAAAATCGCTTCACCGACCATGGTCATTATTGTAGCCTTTACCGGGATCGCTTCCTTCGCGATTCCCCATTATGATATGGCTATCGCCATTCGCGTTCTCCGATTTCCGTTCATGATTGCCAGCGGCATGCTCGGCGGGTACGGTCTCATGCTTGGATTTCTGCTGACGCTGCTGCATCTGACCAGCCTGCACACTCTGGGAGTGCCCTTTTTGTCATCTTTGGCCCCTTTATGCATTCAGGATCTGAGAGATGTGTTCATCCGCGCTCCATTGAAAACCTTTCTCCGCATCCCGCGAAACCGGCGCCTGCACCGCTCCGGCCACAACCAGTAATTTCCAGGAAGGGAGCATATCCGATGACCAAATTACCGGCGCTTCTCGTTCTCCTTCTCGCGGCAGGCATACTATTGCCGGGATGCTGGAGCTCCCATGAATTAACCAGGTGGGGGTTCGTTCAGGCGGCGGCCATTGACCTCGGCAAGAACGGCCAGCTGCAGCTGACTGTGCAAATTTACCGGGCCGGCAGCAGTAAAGGCGGGGCCGGGGGGGGCGGATCACCTGCACAGCAGACAAAATCCGGACCGTCTTTTATCAATATCCAGACCAGCTCCTCGACTGTACATGGGGCGACGCGGGATGCGGTGCTTCAATTGGGGCGTCGGCTGCAGTGGAGCCACATGCGTATGCTCCTGCTTGGGGAGGATATCGCACGTTCGCAGAACATTCCCCAAATTCTGGATTATTTCTCCCGGAATAATGAGCCTCGTGGAACCGTCTCTTTATTAATTACAGAAGGAGAGGCTCAGCAGTATTTGAATTTGCGTCCGCTTATTGAAGGCACGATGGGGCAGCAATTGAAAACCATTGAGCAAAATTCCTTCCGCTATAGCGGCAAAACGATGGAGGTGTCCTTGACGGATGTCGGAATACAAGCAGCCGACGATACGCCCGTCTATACGATTCCGTTTGCTTCCATCGATAAAAAAAGAATATCATCACGGTAGCCGGGCTTGCCATTCTCAAGTTCCCGGACGGAAAAATGACAGGGCGGATCTCCGCCGCGCAAACCCCGTTCCTGCTGATGATCAACAATCAATTCAATGGCGGATCTCTGGAGGTTCCATGCCCGGCAGGAAAGCCCTGCTACGACTCGGTAAGGCTGCTGAAGGTCCGCTCCAAAGTGAATCCCATCCTTCAGGGCGAATCCGTACAACTGGACATTCAGACCGATGTAGAGGGAGGAATTGCCGAGCTGGCCTGCTCCGAGATTGTCAGCGACGAGGATTTTAAAGCGTTCTCTCAGCGTTTAAGCGAGATCATCGAGACACGAATCCGGGAAACCGTCCGGCACCTGCAGCAGGAGCGCGCCGATCTGATTGGAATCGGAAACAAGCTCAGCCGTACCTCACTGAAGCTATGGGCCGATTGGCAGCAAAGCTGGTCCGACCAATTCGCGGCCATGGACGTTCAAGTCCAGGTCCATTTGAAAATAACGAATACCGGGATGCAGGTCAGTGTCCCGTTTTCGCAGGGCAAATGATTTTACTCGAAGTCAGACTTCGATTCAGCGATTCAGATTCAGCCTAATTCCGCCTCTGGGATAGCCCCCTTCCCACATGTAGCTTTCTTCTGTATGGGCCAAGATTCGGGGCTGCCCAAGAAGGCTCAACAAATGACACGGTTCGCATACAGATACAGGGTACAGGGAACACCCTCGCTATTCAGCAGCATAAAAAATGACACCAGCCATACGCATATGGCCGGTGTCGAATTTTTTTAAGGTCTGCCTGCAGCTTTACAGATTTTTAATATACATCCCGTTGGTAACGGCCTTGCTCCTGCATGGCTTTCACATATGCTTCAGCCTCTTCGCGGGACAGCTTGCCTTCTTTTTCGATGACTTCAAGCAGCGCATTGTGGACATCCTTCGCCATGTTGAGCTTGTCTCCACAGACATAGAAGTATGCTCCGCCCTCCAGCCATTCAAACAATTCTTGGCTTTGCTCAAGCATTTTGTGCTGAACATATACCTTTTGCGCCGAATCACGCGAAAACGCAGCATCTATTTTCGTCAATACTCCGTCTTGCTGATAATGTTCCAACTCCTCTTGATACAGGAAATCCGTCGCGGCATGCTGGTCTCCAAAAAACAGCCAGGCTCTGCCCGACGCTTTGGTCACGGCACGCTCTTCGATAAAAGAACGGAATGGCGCAATGCCTGTCCCCGGACCGACCATGATAATATCTTTTTCCTGTGCCTCCGGAAGATGGAAGTGTTTGTTCGTTTGAACAAATACCGGGAGCGTGTCTCCTTCTTGAATGCGCTCAGCCACCAAAACAGAGCAAACGCCTTTGCGTTCGCGTCCGTGAGCCGTGTACCGTACAGCACCAATTGTCAGATGCACTTCCTCAGGATGGGCGGCAATGCTGCTTGCAATCGAATACAGCCGGGCTGTCATTTTTCTTAGAAGAGACACAATATCCTGAGCCGTAGCCTTCCATGGCCCGAAATCGCGCAGCATATCCAGCAAATCGCGACCGTTCGTGTATTCCTTCAGTTGATCCGCATGTTCAGGAGACAGAAGCTTGTGAAGCTCTTCGTTTTCTGTGAACGGTGCTGCCGACTGTACAAGCTTTTTGGACAACAGGGTAATTTCAAAATAATCGGTCAGCGCTTGCTTCAGCGGAAGGGTTTCGCCTTCCTTGTTGATTACCACGGGCGTTTCTGCATCCCACTTCATTTCCTCAAGCAGAGAAGCGACAAGCTCCGGATCATTTTGAGGAATAATACCGAGAGCATAGCCCGGAAGATAGGTAAGGCCGGAGCCTGCTAACGAAAGCTCAATATGGCGGGTTTCTTTTTTAGAACCGCTTCCATTTAGATTCACATTTTTGAGAACTTTGGCTTGAAACGGATTTGTCCTGGAGAATATCGAAGGGGTCTTGTTGACATCGGTTACATGCATTCGTTTTCACCTCAAATATATAATAATTTAGGATATCATAATAATGAAATTTAGAATATGTTTAATTTATGTTAGAGGCCTTCCCTCCCTTAATCAAAACGCAACACTAGGTTTAGTTTACACAGAATGATGGACAGACTCAAGTCGGACGCATTTCAGGCGATAGCTATCCGGCTCCAGAACACAAAAACACAGCCCGCCCTTGATTCTCACGGCCGTTCACATGTGGTTGATGTGGCGCCGCACCGCGCGCTGGGAGACTACAGATACTGGAAAATCGCGATTTCAACGCTTTGTATTTCATTTTAAGAAGACAAACCACCGGGGCTCGACGGTTGTTTGGATGGAATCAGGTATTTGCTAGCGTACAGAAGAAGCTCGCTTAAAGCAGCTTTGGCTCCTACTTCCCCTCCGGCTGAAGCGGGATTCCAGCGCTTGATAAGGCGTTCGATAAGCATGTCCATTTCCGGACGATCTGCGCTGGAGGAGGGCATATGAAACGGCAGCGCCCCAGCAGCCGGACCGCATGCTGAAGCCGGATAGCAAGGTCTTCAAAAAAACAACCGGACTTTCTCCTACGATATATAAGAAGAATCAGTGTGGCCGATGATCAACGAAGACATAATCGAAGAATGAACCTCACCATTTTTACCCAGACAGGAGCTGTAAAAAACAGGGTTGCAGCGCACTGGTGGATCGAACCTGAAGCAACGTCCATGTCCGGACCGCGAGCAGAACAGCAACTAAGCGTCCAGTGGCGTCGAAACGACATCCATTCGTTAATTACGGAACAAGATAGAAATGTTGTTTTGGAAAATAAGCCAATCGCATTCTCGTTATACATGAACAACAGCTCCAGCCGTAGAGCTCTCCTCTGAAGCCACATCATATTTCCCACATCAGTGAACCCGCTGCTTATTTGCGACAATATATAGATGAGTGGCCATTCAGAAAGGAGAACCTACTTGAATACCGATGAGCTAATCGAACTCGTAAAGCTGCATGGCAAATCGATTTACAGTTTCTGCTACAAGCTGACGGGGAACAAACATGAAACTGACGATCTATATCAGGAGACTTTTCTGAGAGCAGTGGAGCTGCAATTCAAGATCAATGCAGCCCATAATCCAAAAGCCTATCTCCTATCCATCGCTGTCCGGGTATACAAGAATCATTATCGTAAGCTGTCCCGGAGGCGAAGAATCGCTCCTATCGAGGAGCTTGACGAAGCTTCAGCCACGTCCCGTTTGTCTCCATTCGAAGCATCACCGGAGGATGCTGCTCTAATGCTAGAGAGCCGTACCCTGATTCAGCAAGCCGTTCACCGGCTGGACGACAAACTGAAAATCCCTCTTTATATGCATTATACGGCAAACATGACCGTAGAAGAAATTGCCAAAGCGCTAAGCATTCCTACCGGAACAGTCAAAAGCAGAATGCATCATGCACGTCAGGCGATTAAAAAAGCACTGGAGGTTGAATCCCTATGAAGGACGCGGATTGGGAGCAATTACTCAGACAATCTTTGGCTCCTACGGTCGAGCCTGAGGAACAATTAAATCAAAGCCTCATTCATCAACTCGAAAATCGTCGCCGAACGAGACCGAAATACAAGAAAAGATTGTCGGCGGCCCTGCTTGCTGCTGCCTTATTACTAGTCCTTTCGGTATCTGCCTATGCAGCGACAAAGCTACTCAACGCCAACCAAGTCGCTGTGCAATTCGAAGACCGATTATTGGCGAATGCATTCGCAAGCGCGGACGCGCTTCGAATTGAACACTCTCAGAATGCCGGGGACTACCATTTTACGCTGCATGGCCTCGTATCGGGATCGGGTCTTAGCGAATTTCCGAATGCGTCGGAGCAAATCTTCCCTGACAGAACTTATGCCGTTGTTTCAATATCCAGACAGGATGGCAAGCCAATGCCGGATGTTGCCGACCCCGAATATGGCAAGGAGCCATTCTTCATCTCGCCGCTAATCAAAGGCTTGGAGCCTTGGAAATTCAACATCGTCACGATGAACGGCGCCTACAGCGAGGATGTGATTGATGGCGTAATGTATCGGCTGATCGCATGCGACCAAATAGAAATTTTTGCAGATAAGGGAGTATACCTTGCCATCAGCAGCGGGAGCCCGTTTTATAACAACAAAGCCTTTGCGTATGACGCGGCGACTGGCGAGATACACGCCAATAAAGACTATCCGGGCGCCGCAGTACTGTTCGATCTCCCGCTCAATCCTGCCAAAGCCGACCCGGTCAAGGCAGAGACTTATATGGAGAAGCAAACGAAGGAAAACGAAACCGACACGGCTGCAAAGCAGCCGCAATGGGTAACCACGATGGAGGAGCTTCGGGCCAAAGTACGCAGCGGCGGACCGATTGAGGAGACGATACCCGAATCCATCCAAGAAGTGGACTACGACGATTCCGGGAATATCCGGTACATCTACGAGGGCCGGAAGCATACAACATCTCCCGAACAAATGTTTACACAGGGGCACGTCGGATTCTCAGATCACTTCTCCATCATCGTAGAAAACGATAGCCACCAAGCGCTGCTATTCTACAGAGACGAGCACGGCGTGATTACAGGCAGGCTCGTTCAATTGGATTAATATGGAATACAGACATAAACTTTCCGCACCGCGCGCAGCTCCCAGCGCGCGGTGTTTCGCTGCATGACGGCGGTCGGTCGACCACACAATTGCGGTCAAGCGCACATCGCCGGCAGGGCAAATGCCTCCGGCGATGTTTACTCAGAACATTTGCGCTCCTTGGGCGGACCATCTTCTGAGCCCAATCTACAATTTCTTCCGCGGCGAAAACTCGTTGTAATACATCGGCCTACGGCTAATCAGCTAAAGCTTCGTAGATTTTATGTTAACAATTAAAAGCATGTTCGCCCCCCCAAAAATTCCATTCACTACCACCTGCCAGGGGTGCGGAATGTGAGCTAACCACCATCGCGCCCTTCGTTAAAGAGTCAGTTAACTTTTGTCGGGTTAAACGGTTAAACTGGCATAAGCACAGACGTATTCCAGGAACTAGTAAGAACTACCATTGATTCCTGTGAAACAATCCGACTGGCGGGCCACTAAATTTCTCTGAATGTTAAGCCTTGATAAGTAACAAGGAACGGGAACCCGGTTAAGCCCGGATTCCCGTCTTTTTACTTTGAGTATTTACAGCAGCGCCTCTTACCGCTTCGCCTTATAGAATTCATGATACAGCTTCATCAGCGCCCGCTTCTCGATGCGGGACACATACGATCTGGAGATGCCCAGCTCCTTGGCGATTTCCCGCTGGGTCCGTTCATCGCCGCCAAGCTCCAGCCCGAACCGGCCGCGGATGACCTCCTGCTCCCGGGCGTCCAATATATCCAGATTGCGGTAAATTTTGCTTTTTTCAATTTTCAGCTCGACCTTATCCACCACGTCGTCGGCATCCGTGCCGAGGATATCAATCAAGGTGATTTCGTTTCCTTCCTTATCCGTTCCAATCGGATCGTGCAGCGATACGTCCTTGCGGGTTTTTTTGAGGGATCGTAGATGCATCAGAATTTCGTTCTCGATACAACGCGCCGCAAAGGTAGCCAGCTTCGTGCCTTTATCCGGGGAAAAGCTCTCAATGGCTTTAATCAGACCGATTGTGCCGATTGAAATCAAATCCTCCAGGTCTTCCCCGGTGTTATCGAATTTCTTCACAATATGCGCCACCAGCCGCAGGTTATGTTCAATCAGCAGGTTTCGTGAACGGGCGTCCCCCTGAGCAAACCGCCGCAGGTGCTTCTCTTCCTCTTCCTCGGTCAATGGCTGAGGAAACGCATTATTTTTGACGTAAGAAACGAGCAGCATCAGCTGTTTAATGAAAAAAGCAATAGCCGTGAAAAATCCAGGCACCCTGACCACCTCCAGTACGTTATGCTTCGATGTCCCGCCCGCCAGCTGCGCGGCTTTGTTACATTGTATGTAGGCAGCGGCCCAGAAGTGCATGTACCAGGGGAAAGTGGGAGAAGCCATTCACAATAGCGAATTACTTACAAGATGGGAACTGTGTGATCTCGAACAATTTAGCAGAAAACAGCATTCGTCCCTTTACTGGACAGTGAAAAGTTCTTGTCGAAAAATCGTCACATAGAAAAATAACCCAATCAGGCAATGGTCTGGTATCCTTGAGTTCTCACACAAAAAGGAAGGACCGCTGAATGGGCTACAAGGTGTAGTTTACCCCATTTCCAAGCGAATGACCATAACCATGCTCACATTTATGAACACAATCCTACTTGCATTTCGTTCTTGTTTCTCCCGAAAGTCCACCTTCGGTAAGCGTCAAACCAAACCCACCTGTTCGTAGGCAAAGCAATCCCTCATAATGAATCCATCCTGCCAACGAGAGGATGGATTCTAAATTGGAAATGAATCTGCAAGCCATATGGAGCGAGCGGATCGCGGCCTACCAGGCCAG
>NZ_JBBBNV010000018.1:0-100635 GCF_037137075.1 Paenibacillus sp. y28 | reverse complement strand
GCACGCCGCCAGCGTTCGTCCTGAGCCAGGATCAAACTCTCCAATAAAGTGCCCTTCACAGGGCTTATTGTTAAGCTAGATTAGCTCATTCATTTCAAAACTTGTTTGCGAGATAACTCTCGCTCAAGCACGCTCGTTGTTCAGTTTTCAAGGAACAAGTGTTTCTGTTTTGTGTCGTTCACCTCTCAGCGGCGACCTCTTTAATATAACACATTCGCCTACTCGATTGCAAGTACTTTTTTTAATTTCTTTTTTCGAACCGAAGCTCGAAGCAGCTCTTGCAGCTTTTGTCGATGTGTGCCGTTTTAGCGGCGAGAATTAATATACCATAGACTTCAATTATAATGCAACCCCTAAATGAAAAAAGATTTCTAGTCAGCTTCAAGAATGATAGATAAGCATGGAATACACGCCACTATCGCCGTCCAAACCATGCCCACCCCAAAGCTGAATTAGCCAGCTTCTTTCCGCACCGCCCGTAGTTCCCGGCGCAGTGTTTCGCTGCATGACGGCAGTCAGTCGACCACAATGCCAACGATGTTCTCTACCAGCATCATAGCTCCAATCTCAAAACAAAAAAGACCGCCAAGTCTGCGCGAGCCGCACAAATCTTGACGGTACATTGCTATATCTTCTTTGTAAGCACAAAACTTAGCAGTCTTGAAGGTCCATGCTCCGAAACCCGTTCTCTACAAGTCACCCTCGCCGCAGTATACGAGCAAAGCGCGCAGGTCTTTCGTTCATAATCCCGCAAAACCACAGGAACCCGCCGATTATGCAACAGCTAAGGCATCAGCAGACTGATAGTGCAGAATACATAATTCATGCCGGTTGTCGCTGACACCGCCGCTGTTCATTTTATGGAAGAAGCCCTGCGCCTGGCAATTACTCTCCTCCAATAAATAGGTATCTGGCCAAAACAAGAACAAACAAAATCCACATCAGCCAGTGAACCTTATATTTATTCCCGCCGCCTACGGTTGCCAAAATTACATACGCGATAATCCCCATAGAAATACCGTTCGCGATATTATAAGTAAAAGGCATAAACACAATGGTTAGA
Source organism: Paenibacillus sp. y28 (assembly GCF_037137075.1). Classification (NCBI taxonomy): domain Bacteria; kingdom Bacillati; phylum Bacillota; class Bacilli; order Caryophanales; family Paenibacillaceae; genus Paenibacillus; species Paenibacillus sp. y28. The sequence continues at coordinate 99,572 of NZ_JBBBNV010000018.1, read as the reverse complement.
AAAGCCGGGATGCCCTGAACCAAATCCTGAAACTCGATTTCTTTGACAGACTGCATCATCAGGACGCCAACTACTATAAGAGCGGCAGAAGCGGCGGACCCTGGGATCAGTGCTGCAATCGGCGCCAGGAACAGCGCCAGCAGGAAGCACGCCCCTGTCGTCACGGAAGTCAAGCCGGTACGGCCCCCTTCAGCTACACCTGCCGAGCTTTCCACAAAAGCCGTAACTGTACTTGTCCCAACCAATGCCCCTGCGCTAACGCCGACTGCATCCACCATCATTGCTTTGCCGACACGCTTATTTCCTTCCTGACGGTTCTTCATAAAGCCTGCGCGATTGGCCGTCCCGACTAAGGTTCCGAACGTATCGAACAGTTCAACAAAGGTAAACGTCGCGATAATACTAATGATGCCCACATTAAATACGCCGGCAAAGTCAAACTGGGCAAACTCCAGCTTGCTGAAATCAGGGAGCCAGGTTGCTTTTCCAAGCGAAGCCAGGTCAACCAGTCCCATAAAGTAACCGATTATCGTCGTCCCGAGAATGCCGAACAAAATAGCGCCTTTAATGCGCAGCACCAACAAAATCCCAATCAGTAAAATACCGATAATCGCCAATTGAACATTCGGGTCATGGAAGCTGCCCATCGTAAGCACGGTTTCGGCCCCCAGCGCAGGCCGACCCGAATGTGCAGGAACATCCGTGAACGGTTCCAGCACAATAGTCATCAATCCGCTGTTTTTCAAGCCCACTACAGTAATAAATAGTCCGATCCCGACCGTAATCGCGTGCTTTAAAGTATCCGGAACGGCAACTAACAGCAATTGACGAACCTTGGTAACCGTCAAAATGATAAAAATAATCCCCGACATGAATACCGCAGTCAATGCCATCTGCCAGCTAATCGCCCCGTTGGAGGATACGACAACAGCGGCGAAATATGCATTGAGGCCCATTCCCGGCGCCAAGGCTACCGGAAAGTTCACAAACAATCCCATCGCGACGGTCATGACACCGGCGGCAATGGCTGTAGCCAAAAAGATCGACATCCAGTCCATTCCTGCAGCGCCAAGTATCAGCGGGTTAACTGCCAATATGTAGGCCATTGTCATGAAGGTTGTCAAGCCGGCCATCATCTCGACGCGTACAGACGTCCCATTTTCCTTCAGCTTAAAAAAACGATCCAAACGCCAACTCCCCTTTTTTTCTATAAGATTACCAACCTTTTGTTTTACTATTCATTTTTATGATAGCGCTTCCAAATCCGGTTGGCTAAAATTATTTCTTAATTCTAAGATCGCCCCTTAACCTTGTCAACATAAATCCAACCTGTCTAAAACATGGCTATAATAGATATCTGGACAGTCAAAAGTTCTTATTAAAAAATCGTAACATAGAAAAATAACCCAATCAGGCAATGGTCTGGTATCCTTAATTAGATATATAGATATAAAAATTTCCGCACATTCTATCCAAGTGCTTGTGACTGAATGTTGAACGTCTTTTTATTTTTTAGAATTATTATAAATTAGTATTGACTTTAATTATCAGACTTGGTATTCTAGTAACCAGAAGCAATCACCTAACCACTATTACCTATTCCAAGGAGGAATTTCACATGGCAGAGCGTTTCGTAGGCAAGCAAGCACCAGACTTCACAATGGACACCGTTTTGAGAGACGGTCAAAATTTCGGCAAGGTATCCCTTTCTGATTATCGCGGTAAATGGCTGGTCTTCTTCTTTTATCCACTCGACTTCACTTTTGTATGCCCGACTGAAATCGTTGCGCTTAGCGATGCGGTTGAGCAATTCGCCGATTTGGACACTGAAGTGCTTGGCGTAAGCGTGGACAGCGTGCACTCCCACCGCGCCTGGATTAACACAAGCAAGGATGCCGGCGGTCTGGGCAAGATCGAATTCCCGCTCGCTTCCGACATCACCAAGAAGGTCAGCAGCGACTATGGTGTTCTCCTTGAAGATGAAGGCGTCGCTCTCCGCGGGCTGTTCATTATCGATCCGGAAGGCGTTGTAAAATATCAGGTTGTAAACCATAACGATGTAGGCCGCAGCGTGGATGAAACTCTTCGCATCCTGCAAGCACTTCAAGCCGGCGGACTGTGCGCGGCGAACTGGAAACCGGGCGACAAGCTTTTGCAGGCCTAATATCATTACTTGAACAAGGGGGAGTAGCTATGTCGAGCAGCGTAATTGTGTACACGAGCAGCGGATGTCCGCACTGCCATAAAGTTAAGGAGCAGCTTCAGGAGTGGGGCCTCGCCTACGAAGAGCGCAACGTGTCGGAGGTGAAGGAATACTTCGAAGAACTCCAAGCTAAACGTATCTTCGGCACCCCGGCTACTTACATCGGCGGCAAGCCGGTGCTCGGGTTCCAGCCTGAGAAAATGAAGCAGCGCCTGGAGGCAGCCGGTATTGCGATTGGCGGCGGCTCGGCGGCCGAAGGCGGTGCTGCCGCTCAAGGCGCCGCTGATCACAGCGACGCGGCAGGACAACCCCTTACCGCATCAGGCGCTGAAGCTTCCCAAGGCAGCGGCTCGGATTCTGGCAATACACTGTTCGGCTCAGTTACCGCCGACGTGCTCGACCGGGTGTACGACCTCGTCGTCATTGGCGCCGGACCGGCCGGTGCTTCAGCGGCTGTGTATTCTGCGCGCGGCCGGCTCAGCACGCTTGTAATCGATAAAGCCCCTGCAGCAGGGACACTGGCGACGACTCACAAAATCGCTAACTATCCCGGCGTCCGCAAGGAAGTAACCGGCCTTGAGCTGGTTACCGAAATGCAGCAGCATGCACATGACTTCGGCGCTTCCTTTGTGCGCAGCCAAGTGCTCTCCGTAGATTTCTCGAATCCTGAACTGAAGCTGCTCCAGCTTCCGGAAGGCACCATCCGCGCGAAAAGTGTTTTCATTGCCGTAGGCGCCAAAGCCCCGGGCAGTAAAATCAAAGGGGAAGAAGAATTTACTGGCCGCGGCGTAAGCTACTGCTCCACTTGCGACGCCGCCTTCTACCAGGATCGTGTGGTCGTGGTGGTTGGCGATAATGAAGAAGCGATTCACGAAGCTACCGCGCTGGCCAAGTTCGGCCGCGAGGTGCGGCTGCTTGTACCCGGCAGCACCGTGAAGGTTCCGGAGGAAGATCTGGACGAATTCGCAAAGCTGCCGAACGTGCAGATTTATTACAAGCACCGCGTAAAAGAAATTGCGGGCGACGAGTCCGTTGACCGGGTCATCGTCAATACACCGGAAGCCGGTGAGCAGGCGTGGGACGTTGACGGCGTATTCTTGTATTTGGCCGGCATGAAGCCCGGCACCTCGTTCCTCGGCAATGCCGTAGAGCTGGAGGAAGACGGCTACGTTAAGGTTGATGAGCTGCTCCGCACGAGTGTAGACGGTGTTTTTGCCGGCGGGGACGCTCGGCGCACGCCGATTAAACAAGCGGTTGTTTCCGCAGCCGACGGGTGCATCGCAGCACTCGGGGCAGATCAGTTCATCAACGGCCGGACAAAGCTGCGGCCGCAATATGCTTAAATAAATGGCAAGCCAGCTATGCCGTCAGCACCATTCGCTTGGCTGAGGATAACACCAGATATCCAGGTAAAGGCAAGCTGCGCTGAATGGCCATGCAAAGTCACCGGACTCGAACGTCCTTACGCAGTAACGTTGTTCTCAGAAGCGATACGTAGCGATATGCGTACAGGCAAACGTATTCACGGTCTCCCGTTCTACTGCCAAAACAACATCCCGCAGCCGTGATGGCCCGGGATGTTGTTTTTTTACACTCCAGTTCAGAGCGGCAGCCTGGATAAACCGTCATCCGATTGCTTTCTAAGCCAAGCAGCAGGTTTTCACGGTTTTCACTTCCTGCCACAACCATTGTGCATGTAGCTCCATGAATCCGACTACCTATTCACTACATGATGCATGCTCCAAATATACCTCTCCTTTTCTCGCATGGCAATCTGTTTAAACACGCAGAAAAGCCAACGCTGCGGATAACGGCAAAAAGCCCCGCAGGCCGCGGGGCTTCGAGCATAGAGCACGGCTACCGCCGCTTGTGCAGGCGCCATACTCTTGACATCCGTACTATACAACGTATTAAAAAATCATCTCCCGCTCCCGCATCGTCAGCCGCCGGGCAGCGACATCCACTGCAATCCTCCCGCCGGAAAGCCCCCAGATCCGGGTAGCAAACCGCTCGGCCCATTCCAGGTTGTGGAGCGTGCAAATGACCGTCTTCTTCTCTTGGACGCAGATGGACCTCAGGTCCTGCAGCACTCGTTCTGCCGCCTCCGGCTGAAGTCCGGTAACCGGCTCATCGGCAAAAATCACCTCTGCCCCCTGCACCAGCGCCCTCGCCAGCGCCACACGCTGCTTCTCGCCGCCGCTCAGCTTCTCGGCCTTTTCCTCCGCCTTATCGAGCAGGCCGACCTTCTCCAAGTAGTCCATCGCCAGAACATGCTCATCCACCGCTACACTGCGGGTCAGCTTGCGCCATAGCGGTGTCTGGTAAAAACGCCCGCCCAGCACATTGCGGTGTGCCGATGCCTTGAGGTCCATATCCGGCTTTTCTTCCAGATAGGCCCAATCCCGGCGCAGTTGAAACTTCTGCATCAGCCCCGAGGTCGTTACATCACTGCCTTTATAAATGTATTGACCCGAGGTCCACGCTTCCTTCAGGAATAAACAGCGAAGCAGGGTGCTCTTCCCGCTGCCGCTCGCCCCGACCACGGCAATAAATTCGCCGGGGTCCGCCTGAAAGCTCACACCGGACAGCACCTGCTGGCCCGGCGGGAATGTTTTGACCAAATTGCGCACGATTATCATCGGTGGTTCTCCTTTGTGAACGGGCTGTCATCACTATTCCCTTCATTATAGCACACGTACAACGGCGGCTGCACAGCCGGCGTAGTGTCTGTCCGCCGCCACAGGACACCGAAACGCGCACGTGAAGTTCGCACGCGTCGGGAAAGCATACGCGCGCGAGGCCAGAGCCGCCTTGCCCTTATAGCTCAAACCGGTCCCGGAGCTGTACATACAAAGCCACCGCCAGTTCGGCCGGGCTTGCAAGATAAGGCTGCACCGCTTCCTCCATACCCAGCTTCGTAGTCAGCTGCTGAACAACCTCCGAGCCGAGCTGAAGCCGATTTTCAACCGTTAAATGCGGCAGCCGTTCAATATAAACCGCCAGCAGTCGCCAATCGTCAAATTCAAGCCGGTTGGCCTGCCAGTCCTCTACCGTTACGAGCGGCAGCTGCTGCCACTTCTGCAGCGTCTTGTTGACACGGCGGCGGACCGAATTGCGCTCGCTGCCTGTCTCGTACACCACGATCGTCCCGGCCACCAGGTCCCCCAGACGTTTGTCCTGCGGATGCAGAAAGCTGGTCACAGCCGCCGCCATATAGGCGTAAGGCAGCATATCAAAGATACGGAACAAATTACGGATTGCAGCTGATAAAAATGTAAGCGGCTGGCCGTTGTCCTGAAGCACGCGAAGATGCAGCATTTTTTTGCCTATCGTTCTTCCATGCCAAACGTATTCCAATACCATATAATAGCCGAAATTAATCAGAAACATAAACGCAATGGCCAGCGCAATCGCATAGCCTTCGAGCTCCCCAATCTGATTAAACGAGCCCCAGCCGATAGCGGTCAAGGCCGCTATCATGATGAGCAGGTTAACCAGACCAAGCACGAGCGAATCGATGATTTGAGCCGCCGCCCTGCTGCCTAGCCCGGCGCTTTCAAAGCGAAGCCTGACCTGCTCGGGCGTCACAATCATCATTTCCCGCTGTGCTCCTTGATTTATCATAAAATTCACTCCTCACTTTTGCAAAAATATGGTAGCATAGCAATAGCCCTTATCTTTAGCCGGAGGTCTATACACATGGAATTATCCCGTTTTATTCGACAGAACAAACCGGTATGGACAGAGCTGGAGCAGCTTCTGGAGCAGCTTCGTGGCCGCAAAGCCCCGATCCGGGCCGAGCACATCGATCGGCTCGCCGATCTGTACCGCCATGCCTCCACGCATTTGGCCTATATGCAGACCTATTTCCCGCAGGAGGATGCGACCAGACAGGTGAATCACCTCGTCTCCCGGGCACACCATACCGTTTATCAGGAGCAATTTAAAAGCAAGCATCAAATCGCCCGCTTCTTCGGAACGGTGTTCCCATCCTTGCTGGCGGCCCGCTTCCGGTTCGTTGTCTTTGCCGCGCTGCTGTTCCTAATCGGTGCAGTATCGGGCTATGCTTCCGTATGGAGCAACCCGCTCAATCTGCACATCCTTCTTCCTCCGTCCATCGCCAACAACGTGGACCCTTCCCGCCTGGGAGAAGGCCATGATACAATCAACAACGCCCTCATGTCCACCTCGATCATGACGAACAACATGAAGGTGGCGATGCTCGCTTTTATTAGCGGCATTACATTCGGGCTGTACACCGCTTATCTGCTGCTGTTTAACGGTCTGCTTGTCGGCGCGCTCGCCGCCTTGTTCGCACAGGCCGGAAAAACATATGATTTCTGGGCTTACATTTTGCCGCACGGCATTATCGAGCTCAGCATCATCTTCATAGCCGGGGGAGCCGGGCTGTTTATGGGCTACCGCATGTTCGTGCCCGGCCAGCAGCCATGGAAGCTCCAGCTGCTGCGCTCCGCCAAGGAATCCGTTCAGCTTCTGCTCGGCACACTGCCGCTGTTTGCAGTCGCCGGCATTATTGAAGGATACGTAACGCCTTCCGCGCTGTCACTGGAAGCCAAGTACATTTTCGCGTTAAGTACGCTAATCATTGTCATCTTATATTTACTATACAGTGTGAAGAAGCATCAGCAGCTGACAGCCAATCAAAGCATCCAAGGAGCCGGGAGCTAAGTATCCCGGCTTTTCCTTGCTCTTCGGGCGCTATAACGCCTCCCGCGCCTTCACATCCAAATAAAAATTAACCGCCGCCAGCGGCAGCTCGCCCGCCGCCACATCCAGCACATGAATCCCGAAGCCGGCCATGCGGCGCACGTAAGAACGGCGATCCAGCACCTGCTTTTGAGCTACACTTTTGGCGTAAAAATCATGCCGGTCCTCGGCTTCACACCTTGCCCAGCCGTGCAGAACCGGATCCTGAAGCGCCAGCAGCACGATCAAATGGTTCCTCCGCAGCCGCAATAAATACGGCACCAGCCGCTCCTCCAGCAAATAATTATCCATGTCCGACAGCAGCACAAGCAGGCTGCGCTTTTTCTGAAGCCGGGCCAAATATTCCAGCGCCCGGCTGTAATCCGACTCTACGAAGTCACTCTTCAAATCAAACACAGTATCCACAATCGTCTGCAGATGCCCCATGCCTTTGCCAGGCGGCACATAGCACTTGATTTCATTCGAAAAAGCCAGCACAGCGACCTGGTCGCCCTGCTTCAAAGCAACCGCGGCCAGCGTCAATCCGGCCTCGAGCGTCCGGTCCAGCTTCACGCGATTGTCCAGCTCAACCCCCATCATCCGTCCGCAGTCGATGAGGATCGTCACGAATTTGCCGCGCTCCGGCTGATAAATATTAGTCATCAGCGTCCCGGTCCGGGCGGAAGCGGCCCAATTCATATACCGGGGATCATCGCCCTGGACGTATTCGCGTATGTTCTGGAATTCCGTGCCCGAGGTGGAGCGGCGGATGACCTTTCTGCCGTCAAGCAGCAGCATCTGCGCGGTTGAAGCCAGCACCCCTCGCACGCCGGACAAGTCCGGGTAAATGCGCAGCTCCTGCTCTGCAGGAAGAAGCACCTGCTTTTGCCACAGCCCGATGAGCCCCGAATACCTCAAATAAACCTGCCGAAATGTATACCGGCCCCGTTCCAGCGCGGATGTCGTATAGTCCGCCTGCGTCCCCCTGCTGTCCATAACTGCGGTCAATCTTCCCGGCTGCTCGAACTGTACAGGCACATCGTCGGTCATCTCCAGCCGCAGCGCCTGATTGCTGTCGGCCTCAAGGTAAAGCTCGACCCGGATTGGCTGGCCGATATCAGCCCGCTCCGGCATCCGCCGTTCGACGCGAATTTGGCTGCGCTTTGGCAGCAGCAGCAAATCAACGGCGCTCGCAGCGATAAGCAGCGCGTTATAGCACCAAAATACATACAAATCCAAACCCAGCCATACGCCAAGGGCCGCAAACGGCGCGCCTGCCAGACAGAACCACAGCAGGCGTCGGGTCGGCACAATAAAATGCCGGGCAAACGTCTTAACGAGGAACCTCCACAGATGCCAGCGTTTCCTGGATGAACTGATCGCTGGTCCCTCCCTCCAAAGCAAGTTGCGGCGACACCGCAATACGGTGACGCAGCACCGGCCGGGCCACCAGTTTAATGTCATCCGGCGTCACGAAATCGCGTCCTTCCAGCAGGGCCCACGCTTTGCTGGCTGCCAGCAGAGCCAGACCTCCCCGGGGACTGGCGCCAATCAGCACCTTTTTGCTGTCCCGGGTGCGCCGGATAATCGCCGTAATATAGTGGATTAACGAATCCTCCACAACAATCGAGTCCAGCCTGGATCTTGCCTCCAGGAGATCCCCCAGCGCAAGCACAGGCTCAAGCTGCTGTTCCGCAATGCCCCTGGCCTGCACCGCCTGCGCTCTGTAAATCTCGGCCTCTTGATCCGCCTCCGGATAATCCAGAATCAGCTTAAACAAGAAGCGGTCCAGCTGGGCTTCCGGCAAAGGATACGTGCCCTCATACTCGACCGGATTTTGCGTAGCTACGACAAAAAACGGCTCCGGCAGCTTGTAGGTCGTGCCCTGAATTGTAACCTGGGCCTCCTCCATTGCTTCCAGCAGCGCCGCCTGTGTTTTGGGCGGTGTGCGGTTAATTTCATCCGCCAAGAGCAGATTCGTAAATACAGGCCCTTTTATCGTATAGAAATCATTTTCTTTCATATGGTAAACGACGTTGCCCGTAATGTCGCTCGGCATCATGTCCGGCGTAAACTGGATGCGGCGGTAATCGCCATCCAGCAGGCGGGCAAGTGTCCGCACCATCTTCGTCTTGCCTAGTCCGGGAACCCCTTCCAGGAGCACGTGTCCCCCGGCCAGCAGCGCCGTGACCAGCAGCCGGACATTCAGTTGCTGCCCGACAATAATTCCATTCATGGATTGAAGCAATTTCTCCATCCTGCGCCTTACCCCTCTTTCTCCAGCTTACGGTTCATCTGTTCCATTCGGGTGCTGTCTTCAATCGCTTGCTTCATCGAATAGGGCTGACGGGCTGACGGATTATCCTGCAGCTGCTCGACCCACATCAGACGGGCCAGCAAATCCCTCAGCTGCTCGACCTGGGCAGCACTCCAGCGTGCGGAGGCCGCTTCCAGCACATGCTCGGCCGGGGCGGCTAGCGGTACTCCCCAACGATCCTGTATCAGCTGACGCAGGTACCGCTTCTGGTACATCAGCGCTTCGCCCATAAGGCGCTTGCGCTGATACCAGCCCGAGACCGCGAGCAAACTCTCATCCCCCCGGCGCACAATCCACGCCCTGGGCGTGAGCACGGGGCCGAGACGCTTGCCCTTCAGCCACAGCCAGAGCCACAGGGCCAGGCCAGCCTGTACGCAAGCCAGAATCAGCCAGCGCGGATAGACAGCCATGAGTCCGGGATCCTCTTGAATGCCGTGATGCACTTCGTCCATCCAGACAGCATTCCAGCGCCGCTCGGCGAACTTCGGCCAAATAAAATCAAAGTGATCGTATTGTAATATTTGGGAATTAGTCAGCCAGTGCGGTGTCAAATACACCGTCAGCCTGCCGTCCCCAATCTCATACTCTGCTGCGAGCACACCCCGGTCGTCACTCAGCAGTACCCGATCGGCATCCTCCTCTGCCAGCCGGTATCGGGCTTCGACCAAGCCCTGCTTGCCTGTATCCTGAGCAGCCCCTTCCTCCCAAATGGAGGTCAGACCGCGCTTCTCGCTTTCAAGCGGCTTCGTCTCCACCAGATTCAGCCCGGTTGGACCGCTGTCGAACCACAGCACTTCATTGCCCTGCTCCATCCACTCCAGCAGCGCTTCTTCCTCTTTTTCATGAACAGACCAGGGCTGAATAACGACCAAAAGCTGGCCTGATCCCTTGGGGAGAAACCGCCAAGGCTGCTTCCATGTTCCCAGCGGCTGCTGCTCGGACGCAATCAGCTCCGTCAGTGCCTTCACCCCTTCTTTGCCCGGAGAAAAAGACACATACGGCGGATATTCCACCGGCTTGGGCCTAACCAGTATAGACCCGATTCCAAAAAAGAGGATGAGGCAAACCGCAAGGGATATAAGCCGTTTACGTTCCTGCAGCATTGTCCTTCCCCTTCCCGAGCAGCAAGCCGATCATGTCGATATATGCCATGAGCTCTTCCTTTTGTACCTCCGCCTTGCCATACCAGGCCCGTTCAAAGGCGACAGCAGCACCAGCAAAGGACGAGCCTAGCTCAGGAGCGCGAAAGCCCAGCTCCAGCCGGTACTCCCAATTCGTCTTCCACTTCTCTACTTTGATGAAGGACCGATGCTGCAAATAGAGCAATAACGCCAGAAACGCACTGCGCATCCCTTCACGATACGCGCCCCGGTGCGCCAGCTCCAGCGCACGTTCAAGGTAATACGGATACGGACGATCCAGCTCCTCAGCTTCAATCGCAACCCGCCGGCGGTACAGGCGCTGCTGCCACAGCTGACGAACCAGCCACACAATGAGACCGGCAATGATAAGCAGAGATATGGCGATGACGATGATCGCCGCCGTCGAAGAGGAGCCCTCCGGCATGGATACGTTAAAATGCTCCTCCAGCCATCTCATCAAGCGATCCAGCACCCACGTCAGCCAATTGGAGCTTTCGGGCTCCTGCCGGATTTGGTACTCCTCCTGGGCCAATATATCCTTCAGCCGCTCTTTTTCCTGTGTCCAATCATGATTCATGCGCCGCTACCTGTTCTTCGCGCTGCTGCAGCATACGACGGAGGTCATAGCCTTCATTGCGGATTTTCAGATCAAAGTAACTGACTACATACCATGTCATCAAAATAGGCAGCAGCACCATATTCAGCACCATGCCCAGCAGCGTTGTGATTACGGAGCCCCCTATTACCCACATCAGGCCCACTAAAAGAGACACCACATAATAAATCGTTCCAAGGACGAAGGAGCCGCCGAGAATCCGCCAAAAATGACCCCTGGTCAGGTGCCAGCTGGCCTTAAGCCCGAGCCCTCGATCCTCCAGCAAGGCATGGGGCAAATAAAAGCCGAAGCGGATAATGGAAAAGCCGAACCCGGCGATGACGACAGCCAAAAACAGAACAAAGAGCACCGCCATGCCGATAATGCCAAGCACCGTCATGGACGTATTGTTCTCCATCAGCGCCGTCATGCCGCCAAAGCCCAAGCCAAAAATAAAAATAAGCACAACAAAAACGACAACGGTAACGATATACAAGCCGTACATCGCCATCATAAACACAATCGTGCTTCCGAGCAGCCTGCCCCAGCGCCTCCAAGCCTGACGCAGCGCCGTGCGCAGAGTAACCTCTTCCCCCTGCATGCTCCCACGAACAATTACTGTAACGGCTCCTGTAGAAACCGGCAGCAGCAAGCAAATGTAAACCGGAAGCACAATAAGTATGTAAACAAAAAGAAGCGCGACATTGGACTCATCCCATTGGGGGTTGGCAATCGAGTTCTCAGCGAATTCTTCCCAAGACCATTCTTTCGGCACAGACGGCAGCACCGGCATCGAAAGGCCTCCCTGTTGAAAAAGCGCCTGCAGCAGTCCGAACGGGGCATAAAACATCAGCATCAGTAAAAAAAACTTGCTAAAATGATTGCGGTACAATTGAAAGCTGCGGTCCAGCAGCCGGCCGATACCAAGCGGCTTCAAGAAATCTGACGGCATGTTTTGTTAGTTCAACTCCTTTTTGCTAGATCAGAATGGATTTCGCCTTCACTCAAAACGACTCAAAACAAGCTTCTGCTCAAGTCCAATGAAACGGGTATGAACCTTCAATCTTGGACGGTAGGCCGTTTACCGAGGCGGCGAAAATTGATGCTGATCCACTATATTTCTACACAGCTTGTCTAAAAACCTTCCAATTACAGGAATTATTTTGACAAATTGTCCGGAATTTCTGGTTCAACGGACTGCCTGCTTGCTGTCTGTAACTAATACGTGCCGCCGCCGGCGTTCGTTGCGATGCGTCGTTGGACGATACAGTAAAAAACGCCTCCCCCTGGCCGATTCCGGCACAAGAGAAGGCGTATTGTTATTTTAGATAATCCAGCAGCAGAAACGATTATTCCCACTCAATCGTCGCCGGCGGCTTGGACGTAATATCGTACACGACGCGGTTGACGTTGTCGACTTCGTTGACGATACGAACGGAGATTTTCTCCAGCACGTCCCATGGAATGCGCGCCCAGTCGGCGGTCATGCCGTCGATGGAGGTGACGGCGCGGATGCCGACGGTGTAGGAGTAGGTACGGCCGTCACCCATGACGCCTACGCTCTTCATACCCGGCAGGGCGGTGAAGTACTGCCAAATTTCGCGGTCGAGGCCCGCCTTGGCAATTTCCTCCCGAAGAATTGCATCGGACTCGCGAACGATATGAAGCTTGTCCTCCGTTACTTCGCCAAGCACGCGGATGGCCAGACCCGGACCCGGGAACGGCTGACGCCACACGATTGCCGCCGGCAGGCCGCATTCTTCGCCGACCTTGCGGACCTCGTCCTTAAACAGCTCCTTCAACGGCTCGACAAGCTTGAACTTGATGTCCTTCGGCAGTCCGCCCACGTTGTGGTGAGACTTGATTGTTTGAGCTGTTGCGGTGCCGCTCTCGACGATGTCGGTGTACAAGGTGCCTTGGGCCAGGAACTCGAAGTCGTCAAACTTGGCCGACTCCTCCTGGAACACATAAATAAACTCGTTACCGATGATTTTACGCTTTTGCTCCGGATCCGACACGCCCGCCAGCTTGGACATAAAACGATCTCGGGCGTCGATTTTGACTACTTTCATGTCGAATTTCCCGACGAATGTCTCCATAACGCTCTCGGCTTCGCCCTTACGCAGCAGACCGTGATCGATGAACATGCAAGTAAGCTGATCGCCAATCGCTTTGTGCAGCAGAATCGCCACAACGGAGGAATCTACACCGCCGCTAAGTGCGCAAAGCACCTTGCTGCTGCCGACCTGAGTGCGGATTTCCTGGATGGTGTCTTCAATAAAGCTCTCCATCGTCCAGTTGCCTTCACAGCCGCACACATTGTATAAGAAATTGTGAATCATTTCGTTTCCATATACCGAATGACGCACTTCCGGATGGAATTGAACCGCGAACAGCTTGCGTTCCGGATGACTCATTGCCGCGATTGGCGCATGCTCGGTGCTGGCATCGACAACAAAGCCTTCCGGCAGCTTCGCAACCATATCGCCATGGCTCATCCAAACCGTTTGCTTCGCTTCCAGCCCTTGAATCAAGCCGCTGGTCGTATTAAATTCAACATCGGCTTTGCCGTACTCGCGTTTGCCGGCTTTTTGCACATTCCCGTTCAGTTGGTGGGCCATCATCTGCATTCCGTAGCAAATGCCGAAAATAGGCAAGCCCAGATCATACACACCCGGATCCACAAGCGGCGCATTCTCCCCGTAAACGCTCGACGGCCCCCCGGAGAATACGATCCCTTTTGGCTGCATCGCCTTAATTTTTTCGGCCGGCGTATTATAAGGAAGCAGCTCGCTGTATACCCCAAGATCCCTGATTCTGCGGGCGATCAGTTGGTTATACTGCCCCCCGAAATCCAATACGACAACGATTTCATTATGTTTGCTCATTATGACCCTCCTAAAAGCTTCATAACCTCCATTGTACCACAACTTGTCAAATCATATGAGCGGTTTTGAAAAAAGGTTAATAAATGCTCACATTAGCATTGGGAAAAACTGACACGCTTCAATTGTGATTGCACGTTTTTGTTTTTGGGCTATCATTAAAATTGTATTGCAGATACAACTATACGCTTTGCCGGGTTTGCTGCAGCCGTAGGTTCCCTGCAGAAGCCTCGGGCACGGCGACGTTAGGAGCGTACTCATGTATTTTACCGTGTTCTTGATTTGCTCTATTCTGGAGAGCATCGGAATGTTCAGCACCATGCTGGCAACCTTCCGTCTGCGGCTACGCGACTATTGGCAGCCGTTCATGGTCATCGCCGTCCTGGCCTCCTCGACTTCCTTTCTGCTTCGGGATGTGCTGATGATACAGGATATTGCACCGCTGGTGCTGCTGGTTCAATTCGTGATTCTGATTCGCGTGCTGCTGCGGACGAACTGGCTGTATGCCGGAATCATGGCGGTCACGGGGCTGGTGCAGCTGGTGCTGCTGCAAGGGATTATTTATCTTGTGCTGGATTTTGCCGGACTGTACCCGGCCGAGCACATCAAAAATCATATCCCGTGGGTCATGCACGGCTTTCAGGTCGGCTCCTTCATTGTAATGGTCGCTCTCGCTCGCTGGATGTATGCCCGGAAGCTCGGCTTTACGTTTATCAGCTTTGGCGAGAAAGCCCGGATTAATTTCAAGCATAACGTCAACATTACACTGTCCGTGCTTGTGTATGTGTCCATTATCGGAGCAGGCTGCCTCTATATTTATCTCAACTTGACAGCCATGCTTATTTTCTGTGCCATTGCCGCTGCCATCCTGATCTCCATCATCCGCCAGTGCATTGAAAAGGAGAAGATGCAGATTCAGCGGACCGATTGGGAGTGACAGCGGCAGGCCGGAGCTTCACCAGGTAAATCATTTGCCTGATCAATGATGAACCGCCTTCATGCTTACCGGAGAAAAATAAAAAAGGAAGCGAAGCGTTCCCCAGAAGCTCAGCAAAAACCATGCCGGTCTCGTCCGTGAACGAGCGGCATGGTTTTTTTGTTCAATTCATTAACCGTCCGGCCTGCGGGTAATGCATCTCCAGTATTCCCACAGCTGCTTGCGTTCGGGCGCAGTTAACGGCTGGCCGCTGTACCGCAAGGTCTCATACTGCTCCACGAGCGCGGCAAGCGCAGCCTGCTGCTCCGGGGCGAGCGCTTCCTGGGCCCGGGCGAACTCGCGCAGGGTCTGCCCCTTGGGCTTGCCGCCAAGCCGTGCGAACAGCCGCCGCCAGAAGCGGTCAAACCGTCTCAGCTCGCGTCTGGCGGCGGCGGAGCACCGCTGTTCCGGGCCGGATGCGAATGCAGGGCTCAGGAAGCGCCCTATGACCAGCCTGCGCTGTACAGTCCGCGCCAAAGCAGCGCTGCCCAGGAGCAGCATCAGCGCAAGGGTGGCGGCAAGCGCAGCGCGAATCGGCGAGTCCGCCGCAGGCCACAGCAAGGCTGCTGCCCGGGTGACGGCTGCTTGAGCGGCACTGTAGACTGCAGGCAGCGCTTCACCCAAGCCGCGTGAATAGAGAGCCGCTGCTTGGGGCGCGGGAGCAGCGCCCTGACCGGCCGACGAAGAAAGCGGCTGGGCTGGCGAGAAGGCCGCTGAAGCCGGAACGGCTTCGATATCGCTTCCGCTTGACGCCCCGTTTGCCGCAGTGTGCAGCGAGGTGCCTGTATAGCCCGGCGTCGGCTCAAAGCCAACCCAGCCCGCACCGGGGATAAACGCCTCAACCCAGGAATGGGCGTCCGAGTTGCGGATCGTCACGGTTTGCACCGCTTGGCCGCCGTCCTGCTCCCCGCCGAATACCGCCGCCTCCTGCCCATAGCCAAGCATCCAGGACGATTCCTGCTGTACCTCCCCCGGCGCAAAGCCCTTCACCCAGCGGGCGGGAATGCCCGCCGCCCGAAGCAGTACCGTCATAGCAGTAGAGAAATGATCACAATAGCCGACCTGCTGCTCAAACAAAAAGTAATCTGCAAAATCCCCATTCCCCGGCGGATAACCCGGCTCGTCCAGGCTGTAGCGGTAATGCGCCCGCAAGTATCGGCTAATGGCAAACGCCTGATCCAGCTCGCCGTCCGCTCCGCCGGTAATCTCCGAGGCCAGCTGTCTTACCCGCTCCGGCAGGCCTGCCGGAAGCTGCAGGTGCACTTCCCGTTCCTGAACGGACAACTGCTTCGGGCTGTAGCCCGTCATCGCCGCTGCCGTCGCCGTTCCCCGGCTTTCCTGTACATCCGGGCTGCCGAGCACCACAACGGGATTAACCAGCAGACGATAGTAGGAAGCCGGTTCCCCAAAACGGGAAAGATCATATTTGTGACCGTCCGGGAGCAGACGAACGGCTTCTACGCCCGCAACAGCCCCCTGTTCTCCAATCAGAGCCTGAATGTCACGAATGGTCCCGCCAGCGAACAACAGACCGCCGAGGGAACGGTTCTGAACCAGCACTTCCTGCTCAATCACAGCCGGCGCCGGTGCATTAGTGCTTCCGCGCAGCTGCTCGCCGTCCCCTCCCAATCCAAGGGACACCGGAACAGAGCCGGCACCGGACGGCGCCGTATATTCTGAATTCGGCATGACGTTCTCCGGCGTGAATGTCTGCGGGGGCTGCCGTTCAGCCTGCACCCAGCCTTTGCCGTCATACACGTTCCTTGATTCTCCCCGCCAATACGTTTGTACGGGTGTCCGGGCCAGGAAGGCGACGGTAGAATCCAGCTGCAGTGGGCCGCCAAGCCTTGAATCGCTGCCTCCGTATCCGGATCTGGCCTTCCCGAAGGAAGCATCCCCGGTAGTGGCAGAAGAACGTAGAGGAAAAGCAATTTGCTCCGCTTTGCGCGCCAGCTGCTCCCAGCCGCTCCAATTCCAGCCCAGCCGCTCCAGCACCGCCGTGCCCTGCGCTTGAAGCCGCGAAGCGCCCTGCTGATCCATCACTGCAGAAACGAACATTCCTGAACAAAACAAGGCCGACGTCGCACCTATGGTTGCGGCCAGCCACGGCCAAGGCCAGCCGCGGGCGGTATGCACAGAATCAAGACCTGCCTCCTGCCCGCCGCGCCCGCTGAACGTCAATACCGAAGAAAACCGGGAAAGTCCCAGCAGCAGCAAGCCAAGGGCCGCTGAACGCGCCAGCCCGCCGGACGTATCCATTCCCGGAACTAGCTGCAGCACGCCCAGGTAAACCAGGGTTGCCCCGACCAGCCACAGCACGGATTGCCGCTGGGACAGCATCGTCTGGATCACATACAGCAGCAGCATCCAGCCCAGCAGGAACAGCAGTGTCCGTCCGGCCCCGCTAACAAGCTCCACGTTCCCTGCCGCAGCCGAAGCTGCGTCCTGTCCTACAGCCTCGACCAGCTGGACAAGCCAATTGCCAGCAGGAAAAGAAGCTTTGAAAAAAAGGGAGCCGACGAGCCCGAGACAAACCGACAGCCGCAGCAGCCAGCACACAAGGCCAGGCAGAGGCAGCAGGCCGATAAGCAAGAAGCCGCCCATTCCAATCAGAAAAGGGGCTGTCATGTGCACATCCGTCTGCTCCGACATCGCCGCCAGGGGCAGAATCCACTCCCGGACAAGCAGAAAGAGAAGCACAGCATAAACCGCCTGCCGAGGGAAGGATTCTGCAGTTTCCGAAGCCGAGGACTGTGCAGTGTAATGGACTGCATCCGGCGAATGGCCTGGCTGGCGAATAGACGTCCGTTCGCGCGGGGCGTTATCTCCCTTAGCCCCTGCTTCCTTATTAGGCAGTGACATCGACCGCCACTCCTTTCCCTTGGTTCGCTGCGGGAATGCCCACAGGGCACACACGGATGAAGCAGCCCATACGCGCCAGCTGCTCCAGCAGTTGACGTGCCAATGCATCCGTTTCCTTCCTGTCGGTCACCCACACAAGGGCTGCCGGGCGTCCTGCCGCCCGCAGCCGGCCCAGCGTCTCTGCCAGCGCCGAATCCAGCGCCGGTGTGACGCATACGGCCAACACCTGAGCAGGCAGCGCCGCCATCACCTCCGACACTTCAGCGGCAAACGGCAGACGCCCATCCGGCCTCACATCCGCCAGCAGCTCATACCCCCTTCGCAAATCCACCTTGGAGGCCAGTCCCAGCTCTTGGCTTGCCGGACAACCGCAGCGGAGTCCCGCCGGAATGTCCTGGGCCTGGGCCTCGCGCAGCAGACCGGCGGCAGCGGCGACACAGGACTCAAACAACGCGTAGGCACGAGGGGTTGAATAGGAAGAACCGCTTGCGTCAAGAAATACCAGCCAGGGCGGATCGGGCGCACTATCGCCGGTTTTGGTCCGAAGCTCTCCGTCCCGGGCGGCAAGCTTCCAGTGAATGCGGCGAATTGCGTCCCCTCGCCTGTACTCGCGAATTCCGCTCACAACGGGAGACGGAGATGCGGCCTGCAGCTGCACAGCCCCTTCGCCGGAGATGCGGCCTCCCTCCGCGGCCGGAAGCCCGGCTTCAAGACGAAGCGTACGGCGGCCCAATTCCAGCGGCCGAGGGTATACCGTCAAATGAATCGCCGCTTCACAATGGCGCCGCTTCTCTGTCAGCCCGAACACATCACCGGTCAAGGCCTCCAGCCTGAGCGCGCAGTAGCGGCCCCGGGGTAAAGCGGTCACCGGATAAGCAATCGTAAAGCAGCGGCGAAACCACGGGAACAGCAGCCGTTCCCGGTACATCTCCGCGTACGGCGGTCCGGCTTCCTGCACGGTTCCCTCTCCAGCCCCGGAGCTGCCCGTCCTCACCCAATATTCCCGCACAACAAGCCAGCACAAAGGAAGAGGCGAGCGATGGCGGATCGTCAGCTTTACCTGTAGCGTATCACCGGCGAACAGCTTCGCCTGAGACAGCTGGGGCACGATCTCCAGGCTGCGCAGCGCCCCCCATGATCCTGCCAGCGTCATGACCAGCAGCAAGCCAAGCAGCGCCGCCAAAAACACAGCGGCTTCCTTGCCGCCGCCAAGCAGCAATGCCACTGCGCCTATCCACAAAATAAACATAAACAGCCATGCCCACCACCCGCGCATCGCAAGCACCTCCTTTCACTGATTTCTTCTCTCTGTTTTTTCTCTGTTTCTTCCTCTGTTTCTTTCTCTGAATCAAGCACTTTCCGTTCATTGTTCATCGTTCATTGTTCATTGTTCACCGTTTGCCGCCTTGCCGTTCCTCAAGCTGCGACCAGGCATGGCACCAGGCGCCCGACCAGGCCATATGCCTGGAAGGCTCCCTTTCCTGACCGCGAGGCTGGCCTGCACCGAAATCGGACTGCAGCTCCGTTTCTGACTCCTGCCATAATACAACCCTGGCTTCCGCTTCAATCTCCGGCCCAGGCAATAAAACGCCCGAATGCCGTTCCCGTGAAGCTGCCCCCGGATCGTCCTTGTACCGCCATTCACCGAAAGTCATTGGCCTGCCCCCGCACTAGCTATGCGCATAGCGCAGCGTCGGCACCGTCTGCTGCTCCAGCAGCTGCTCCACGACCATTTCGGCGGTACGCCCCGACCAGCGAGCCTCCGGCTGGAGCACAAGCCGGTGGGACAGCACCGGGACAGCCAAAGCTTTAATGTCATCCGGCAGGCAGAAGCTTCTGCCAAGCATGAACGCCTTCGCCTGAGCAGCCCGCATCAGCGCCATCGTAGCGCGCGGGCTTGCTCCCAGCCGCACTTCGGCATGACGCCGGGTTGCAGCCGTGAGGCTTACCACATACTCCTTCAACGAGGGGTCGACATGGATATCGGGCACCTTCTTTTGCAGAAGCTGCACTTCTTCCCGCAGCACAACCGGCTGCAGCCGTTCAATTGGATGACGGTAGGCCATCCGGTCCAGCAGCGCCAGCTCCTGCATTTCGGAGGGATAGCCCAGCGCAATTTTGAGCAGAAACCGATCCAGCTGCGCTTCAGGAAGCGCAAACGTTCCTTCCTGGTCGAGCGGATTTTGCGTAGCCAGCAGCAGGAACGGGTCCGGCAGCGCATACGTTTCCCCGTCCATGGTAACCCGCTTCTCCTCCATCGCCTCCAGCAGCGCCGCCTGGGTGCGCGGACTGGTCCGGTTCAGCTCATCGGCAAGCACGATATTGGCCATAATAGGCCCCGGCCGGAACGTGAACTGCTCTGTTCTGGGATGATAAACAGAAATGCCCGTGACATCGGACGGCATTAAGTCCGGTGTAAACTGAATGCGCTGAAAACTGCAGCCGATAGATGCGGCCAGCGCCCGGACCAGCATCGTTTTGCCGACACCGGGCACATCCTCCAGCAGCACATGCCCGCCGCAAAGCAGCGCCAGCACCGTATGCTCCACAGCCTCCCGCTTCCCGATGATGACCTTCTCTACATTCGCCACTATGCGTTCCAGCACCATAGCCCCTCCCCGGATTACAAATGAATTCTATAATCCTAGCTTTTCCGGGTTGCTATGTTTTTAGACATTATAGAATCGTATTTTCCAAGCCGGCTGCCGCCTCGTCCACTGCCGCCCATCTCAGATGATAGCCAAACCACTGCATAGCCGCTTCCAGCGGGACATAAAGCGAGCCATCCGCCAACATAAGCCGTGCCTCCTCCTGGAAGACGAAGCCCCGATCGGGCGAGACAACCGCCAGGCCGCCTTGATCCGGCGCCAGTTCCGCCAGCACGCCGTTTAACCGGACGCTGGCCACACGCTCCGCACTATCCCAGGCCACACTGCCGCCCAGCCCTTCCGCAAGCTGTCTGAGCGGAACAAGCGCCTCCCCGGCCCCTTCCAGCTTCCGCTGCTTCAGCTCAAGCTCTCTGGCTTCGCCATGCGCGGATACCTTCATCCGCAGCGGCTGCACTTCCATAGCTTCGTCCTGATGGGCATAGGCAGCCTCCGCTGTAAGCGCCGGGGCGGAGGCCGCTCCCTGCCCATCAGCCGTTTGCACCAGCTGTCTGGCCTGCTCCTGCATATGCGTGCTGTCTGCCATACGGCGGAACATGCTGACAAACGCCTCCTCCGTCACGCCCTGCTGATTCCATTTGGATGCCTTTAGCGTGAACTGAACCGGCTTGACGGAGGAATCCAGGACAGCAAACGTATAGCCCTTGTTTTTAAAATAACGGATAATGTCCGGAAGCGCCTGTACAGTCTGCTCATGTCCTGCTCCGTCATGCATCAGTACATTCAGCTCGTGGCGAAGCGGACTTTTCTCCACATTGGCGATGATTTCGGCTGCCGGAACGCCTGACCGCCGGGAATCGCCGCTATCGATATTCCAGTCATAGACAGTGTAGCCCGCACTCTGCAAATAGTAATGAGAGAAGGCGTCCAATTGCTGGAACGAGCCGCCAGGCGCACGGACAATATCCGGGCGGACACCGGCGATGTCGGCAAATACGTCCTCCGACTTTTGAATCTGGTCCCAAAAGTGATCAAAACGGGAATACAGCTGCTCATAGCGGTGATTATACGTATGATTGCCAATCCGGTGTCCCTCTTGAACGGTCTGCCGCACGATCTCCGGGAAGCGCTCCGCCTGCGCACCAAGCTGGAAAAAGGTCGCCTTCACCCCCTCCTCCCGCAATATATCCAGCACCTTCGGCGTGAGCGCACTCGGTCCGTCATCAAATGTCAAATATACGGTAGGCTGCTCCGGCGCCGTGTAGGTGCGGTCCGACGGCGGCTGCTTCCCGCTCCGGAGCAGCTCATAGATTTCACTTCCTGTATGATCCGCTTCCCAGCGCTGCAATTGGCGGTCAGCTGCGCGGTTCAGTTCTTCCTCGCTGCGCTGCGGGCGAGCGGCCGTGGCGGAAGCCGTAGCTGAATGTCCGGCTTCCGCCTGCAGCAAGCCGGAGGCGACCGCAGGCCGGGCCGCCTGCAGCATTGTGGAAACCACCGCCTCAGGCCAGCGAAGGCTTACAACGGCTTGCTGCGGGATATTGGACCAGGGCTGTGCCTGCTTCAGCCAGTCAGGCCACATTCCCGCTTCTTCCATACCGCGGGCCTGATGCTCAACCGCCGCCGCCCAAACGGCCTGACCGCCCCATTGGAATAAAAAAATAAACAGGATCCAGTGCGCCCATTTTCGCTTCATGCTTGTCCCACCTATTCTATGATTTTGGAATTGGTAGAGTATATGGGGAAAACCGGCGTTATATGCCTGACCGCCTGCACTGAGCATCCGGCGGACAGCCTATATTTTTCCTGCTTGTCAGTGCAACGTTTGAACGCCTTCTCTCGTCTTAGTTAAATGAAAGAATAGGAAGATATTACAAGCAGCTGTGAAAGGGGTATAGCTCGGTGAGCGATAGTGTATGTGCTGCAAATGAGGACAAGGGATGCGCGGGGGCGCTGGAGAAAAAGTATTCATGGGCCACACTGACATTTGCCATTGTGTTCGGATTCATGCTGCTGTACGGGGTATCCTATTTCGTCTCGGCTGTCAGCTACAATGCCCTTTCGGATGTGCCCGCCGACCGTTCGCGCGGCATCTCCATGTATTATTACACGTTCTGGTTTTCCTTCCTGCCGTACTTCGGGCTTGGCTTCATGCTGTATAATCTGCAGCGGGGGTATTTGCTTCGCCTGCTTGGCCATACTCTGGCGATCGCTTTTGTGATCGAAAAAGGGGGACTCGTGCTGCTGGCCACCCTGCTTGCAAGGGGCTTTCCCTCCAGCTGGTATGGCATCGGCTACCCTCATGCCGGCTACGCGCTGATGTGCGAGGAGCTGCCGTTTTACTGCGGGACTACGGCGGTCAATGTGTATCTTTTCGGCGGAACATTGCTCGGGGCGGTTATGTTTATTGCCGGCGCTCTGA
The DNA here is from genome assembly GCF_037137075.1 of Paenibacillus sp. y28. Classification (NCBI taxonomy): domain Bacteria; kingdom Bacillati; phylum Bacillota; class Bacilli; order Caryophanales; family Paenibacillaceae; genus Paenibacillus; species Paenibacillus sp. y28. Next base: position 76,860 of record NZ_JBBBNV010000018.1, on the reverse strand, counting down.
CGGCCCGCAGGCTGATAAACCGGTTCACTAGGAAAGACGCGGAAGCTTGAATTACCGTTTGTGCCGGGGGCGCTCCTGGGCGACAATAACAGGAAATGGCGGCTGCAGGCCAAGCGGATATGGAAGCAGGCGGGGAAACGACGACCAGCATCTTGTTCCATAATTAACGAAACTACGTTTCGGCGCCACTTGAAGCTTATTCCCTGTTCTTCTCGTGGTCCCGACATGGACATTACTTCAGGTTCGATCCACTAGCATGAAGGAAACCTAGTAAACCTATGTAACCAATGCGATGTTCGCCAAACAGAGGCAGCCTTGCAAGTCACATTCAGTGACTTGCAAGGCTGCCTCTTTTCTAAAGCCTCTAGCTTGGCAGTGGTCCCGAAATCCTCTGACCGGCTGGCCGATTAGAGCCTTGGTTACCGTCGTACAGTGAAACGCTGCCTGACCGGAAGCTGCGCGGACAGGCAGGTTCCGCGCTTGCTCAGCCGGTCCTAAGCGGCACATAAACATCAAATACGATTCGGCCCTCCTGCTGCCACTCGGCAAAGGAATAAGCCTCAAGCGGAAGCGCCCGCTTAAGCGCAGCCAGCCCCTGCTCGCGCTGGTATTCGCCGATCACTGCATACGGGTCCGGATTCATCGGCCGGGGACCGTCATAATGCAGCTTGGCGTAGGTATGCGCAGGAATCGTGAAGCCGATCATCCCCTCCGGAATCTCCAGCAAATCGGCGACCTCCATACAGAAAAAATACGTAAACACGCCCTCGGCGCTAAACCAGGGGGACCAGTACCGGTCAGGATGCAGTATGCCCTGGATTTCGTTTCGCCGGATGAAAAATTGCTGGCGTACCGCGTCAATGCGCCCCATATCTACATTTTCGAAGGCTACCGTTACGGAAAGACCTACCAGCTTCATCGGCTCCAGATGAATTTGTCCTATTTGTTCTACTTGTTCTACTTGTTCTACGAAAGATGCTTGCTGCTCCGGGTTGTGGGGCATCCGTCTTCACTCCTTTATCGTGAGTTGAGTTACTGTTTACCGGCGGGATGACATTTTCCTTCTCGCTGAAGTCATTTGAGACGGAACGCACGGACGGCATAATAGCCCGCGGTTCCGAGCAGGACAAGCAGAACGACCGGAAGCAGCCATATTCCCAGCCTATCCTGTCCTGTGAGGCCTGCCTGAATGATGCGCCACTCGATATAACCAAACAAGACAACCAGCTCCAGCTTCATCCAGCTTAGCATCCGTCTGGCGTTGGCATACTGGCGCGGGGCATTCTCCGGGGTAACCGGATTCGGGTAGTTAAACGTGTGGGGAAATTGGCTCAGCAGCGACAAGCCGGCTGCGAGCAGCACGGACAAGCCGGGTAAAAAGAACAGGCTCCCCCGACCGCCCCAGCCATCAGGCTCTCCCCGCGCATTGAAATGGATCGGCATTTGCTCCGGCAGTTGTCCCCACACCTTGATCACATAGATGAACATCACCAGTAACACAGCAATACTGAGCCCGTCATGAATCATTTCCAGCTTCGATCTTGGAATGCTTAATTTCGGACGTTTATCCATTATATACCTCCCCCGCTTTAAAAAAAAGCAGCTCCTCCCGCGGAGCCGCCCTCACCTTCACTTCAACAGGCTGGCTGATCTATACAGGGTTCTCGGCCGCCGCTGCGGAAAGTACGCTGTCCATATGCCCTTTCAGCCGCACCCCGCGCCATTCCTGGGCAAGCCGTCCTTCTTCATCAATCAGAAATGTAGAGCGGACAACCCCCCTATATTCCCGGCCGTACATTTTTTTTAGCTGCCACACACCGTACAATTCACAAACCCGGTGCTCCTCATCTGCGAGCAGCACAAACGGCAGGCCGTGCTTGGCAATAAATTTGTCGTGCTTGGCCGCAGAATCCGGGCTAATTCCAATAATGACCGCGTTCTGCTCGGCAAAATGCGGCGCGGCATCGCGAAACTCGCACGCTTCCTGAGTACAGGTCGGCGTATTGTCCTGCGGATAAAAGTACAGGATGACCTTCTTGCCCCGGTAATCGCTCAGTGTAATCTGCTGCCCGCCTGAGGCAGGCAGGGTAAAATCGGGGGCCGGCTGACCGACCCTCGCTTCCGTTTCCGTCATGCTGGATCTGCTCCTCCCTGCGCCTGGAGACCAGGCGTTGTTATCATGCTGCCGGCAACTGCAGGCTTGCACTCTGTGAGCCGCGCAGCCGGTTGTGCCTTGCAACGCCGGTTAATCTCCGAAATACCGATTATTGATGAAAGTAATAATGTCCGAAACCAAGCCGATATCAATTGACTTGCTGTCGACAGTTTTAGCACGCGAATTCACTTTTTTGATCGCATTGTCGGCATTGGTTACTGCTTCGGAATTGCTGAGATCCAGGCTTTTCATTATTTCTCTGGCGTCTGAGGCGAGTTGAGCCATCTCGCGATCAATAAAGCCCTGTTCAATGCGAAGGTCAAGCTGCCCCTTCACCCGACTCATCATTTTCCCGAGCTTGGCCTGGCCCTTCAGCTTTTGGGCATTTGCGATGATTTGCTTGTCTTCCTCGCTGAAGGTGAAGCTCTTGTCGATATCATCGAAATTAATGCTGGGGTACAGACTCTCAGACACGTAGTCAAAGGAATTGATGTTGAAATCCTTATCCAGTACATGGCCCGCTTCCTTGGCCGTCGTAATATCGACTACACCGCTGTACTTATCGTCGGTAATAACGAAGTCAGGTCTGGCATTTCCGTATGTAACCTGGGACGCATAGCCCTGCACTCCCTTAACCTTGCTGGTTACCATATCCTCGATAACGTAACCCGTCGACATCGGGCCGCAGTTCGTCAGCCAGTTGCTGTAGTGCCCCTCAGAAACGCCTTCATCCTTCACCTTTGACGGATCTCCAGCCTTGAGCGCAGAGATCACCTTCCCATGCGCCTCCATCGTCAGATCGTCCAGTTTGTTCGCCATACTTACCAGGGTGTCCAGCTCCGGCTTCGGATCGCCCTTCGGACGAAACTTGCGTAAGGCCCGCTGCGCCACCGGCTGGCCCGATTGCGCTGACGCTTGCAGCATGCCCGCCACAGCACGGTTGCCTGCCGCCTTCTGAAGCTGAAGAAGCTGCGCTGCACCGGCCGGGAATTGGCTTTGAGAAGATGTTCGCTGCCGTCCGCGTTCGGCGTTTGCGGCTGATTTTGCCCCGGTTGAAGATTTGCTTTGTACCTGATGCTTGTTCATCATAGCCTCCTGCACAAAATCTTTTACTATCCTCCAGTATACAGGATTTTCCTCCCCGCCGGGGATACAAATTTCAAGGAGAAGCCCCTTTTATGAGCCTGCGCCGCGGTACCGGTGGACTCCGTTATTCCAAAGCAGCAGGGCGATTCCCAGAAAGACGACGCCTACGACCGGAGTAAGCAGAGCATACAGCCCCCAGTTTGCCCGATCCAGGAAGTACGCTGCCGGGTAAAAGCCCACAAAGCCGAACGGCAGGATGAAGGTCAGCAAAATTTGAATCGCTTTGTTGTAGATTTTAATCGGATAGCGCCCATAGCTTTGAATATTGTACACCAGGGGCATAATTCCAGTCGGCGCATCGGAGTAAAACGAAATGGACGTCAAGGCAATGTATACTCCGGCATACACCATAATCGATCCGGCCACCAAAAGAAGGAAGATGAGCGGATCGCTCCACGACATGCCCAAATCCATATTCACCGCCGCATACATCATAATCAGGAACCCGGTCAGCGACCCGAACAGCGAGGCCGGATCGAGATTCTCCAGCATCAGCTGCAGCAGGTTGTGCGCCGGACGGGTCAGCACCCGGTCCATCTCCCCCTTGACCAAATACCGCTCCGCAAAGTTCCACAAATTAAAGAAGCAGTAGAAGATGCCGGAAGGCACCATAAAATACCCGTACATAAAAATGATTTGATCTCGCGTCCAGCCGCCCATCAGGTCGGTATGCAGGAAGACGACAAGAATGAAAAACAGGTTCATCCCTTGAAACAGCAGATCCGAAATCACCTCGATCCAAAAATCGGAACGGTACGTCAGCCGGGTTTTGAGGTAATTTTTGAAATAGTCCAGCAGCAATCCGGTATAAAACATCGCTTTATCCTCCTTGCACGAACAGCCGCTTACGAGCGCTGCGCCACAGTAAAACCATCGGAATCACTAGCAGCACGAACCACAGCAGCTGGACACCGACGACGTTCAGCACCGCGGACGCCCCGCTGACCTGTCCGGTGAACACGGCGCCGGGCAAATAAGTAATCGCCTGAAACGGCAGCAGCTTCAGTACGGCCTGCGACCATTCCGGGAAAAATGTGATGGGAATGATCAGCCCGGAGAACAAATCGACGGCTACCCGCTTCATCCGCATGATTCCCTCGTTATTTTCCACAAAAAAGGCAAGCAGTCCGGTTAAAATATTAATCTGCGAGTTAATGACGAAGCTGAGAAACAGCATGAGCAGGAACACAAGCCAGCGGCTCACATCCGTCGGCAGCTGTACGGGGAACAGCAGTGTGACCAGCACCATCCCCGGCGTACTGAACAGCAGAAACCGGAATAAGCCTTCCCCGAACCCCTGCATCATTTTGACCAGAATATAGCTGTATGGCCGTATAAACTGAATGGCGACGCTGCCGTCCCGGATTTCCCCGGCAATCTCGCGGTCCAGGTTATTAAAATAAAAAGCCCGGGCCATCCAGGCCACCGCAACGTAGGTCGTCATCTGCCCCGCGGTCATCCCCCCGAGCGACGCATTCTCTCCATAAATGACATTCCATATAAAATAATAAGCCCCGATATTGACCGCATAAATTAATATACCGCTGTAATAATTGACCCGGTAAGCCAGCATCGTCAGAAACCGGATGCGCACAAAATCAGCATAGGCGCTAAGCACGGGAACCCGCCTCCTGTTTGCCGGACTTGCCTTCCGCGCCGCCAGGACCGTTGGCGCCGGTTCCCCCGGATGCGCCTTCCTGCTCAGCTTGTCCGGACGAGATCCGTGCGTCGGCGGGCGACGCGGCCGATCCTGTTTTATAGATCTCACGTACAATTTCGTCCGTATTCGTCTCCAAAATTTGAATATCGCGGATGTCCATCACGCCCACGACCCGGCCAAGCACGTCCGATACGCCCGAGCCGTGCTGCGGAATGAACACCTTGGCCGCATGGCTGTTATCTCCCTGGCTCCACTGCACCTCCAAACCTTCCGTCAGCGCGGACAGGCGGGACAAAGCAATCGGGTCGGCGAAACGGAACACAATTTCCTTGCCCTTGCCCCATTTTTCCTTCAGCTCCTCCAGACCGCCGTCATAAATAATCCGGCCGTCATCAAGCATGATGACGCGGGAACAAAGCGCCTCAATATCCTGCAAATCATGTGTGGTCAGCAAAATCGTCGTTTCGTACCGCTGGTTCATTTCTTTGAGGAACTCCCTGATCTCGGTCTTCACCATAATGTCCAGGCCAATCGTCGGCTCATCCAAAAATACAATCGCCGGGTTATGCAGCAGCGATGCTGCCAGCTCACAGCGCATCCGCTGCCCCAGGCTCAGCTTGCGTACGGGGCGGTTGAGCAAATCCTGCAGCTGCAGCCGTTCCACCAGCTCATCCAGCCGTTTCCTGTAATCCGCTTCGCTGACCCGGTACACCTTGCGCAGCAGCTGGAACGATTCGACCACGCCGATATCCCACCACAGCTGGCTGCGCTGGCCGAATACGACACCGATGCCGCGCACGAACGCCTCCCGGTCCTTATGAGGGATATAGCCGTTCACCCGGATATCGCCGGAGGTGGGGACGAGTATGCCGGTCAGCATTTTGATGGTGGTCGATTTGCCCGCGCCGTTCTCACCGATATACCCGCATATTTCGCCGCGGGGAATGGAGAAGCTGATATCCTTTACCGCTGCGACATCCGTATACTCCCGTTTGAATAAATCACGAAGGGCCCCCTTCAGGCCCTCCCGGTTTTTTTGCACCCGGAACTGTTTGCGCAGATCGCGCACTTCAATCACATTCATGTTCTGAGTCCTCTTTTCTATTCTTGATGAACCATCCGGTTAAATTGACTTACGCCGGCCTTGCCGAAGCATTACGCTTATTCCCGCACAGACCGAAAACCGTAAGCAGGTCCCAGTGTAGTGAATCGCCGTGTAACTGCTTTGCTGCTGAATCAGAACCGCAGGCCAGCTTCGAATAAAAACAGGCGTCATTCGACAAACGTTGCGCCCGCCTTTTCACAAAAGTTATAATAAGAAGCAAGAACAGCGGCAGAGAAGTCTGAATCAGGTTGCAAAATTACGCCCAAATCAGGCCATACTGATGTAGAACATTGTTTGATTATGCAACCTGCAGCGTTGTTGTTCCGTCTTTGTGAGCATAATGCTCACTCACGCAAAGGACGTCCCTATACATGATACACGAACCGGCATGAAATCAAAAGACCGGTCGCCGGTAAGGACCGGCGTCTCTGCAGCGCGCATTTTGAAGGAAAGGAATACCTTCCTTGCCAGGTTCAACCGAAAAGCGGTGGAGAAACAGCGCCGTTCGGGACCTATTGTCCAACTAACGGACACAGCCATCGTACACGCACAAAATTTTATTTTGCTACAATTAATGCACCGTCCGGGAACTCTGAAAGGGGAGGATGAAGACCATGATGCGCAAATTAAAATGGTCCCTGATGTCGATCGGGATCATGCTGCTGGCCGTAGTCGGATATTACGGATATTCCGTTTATCAATTCAGCTCCAACATACAGGATAAACAGGATTCCTTGTTCAGCCAATTCAATACGGCCGAAGGCAAAGAAACCAATACGTATAACCCGCCCAAATGGGAGGGCAAGGAGCGTGTAAATATTTTGCTGATGGGGGGCGACTCCCGGGGTGTCAGCAAAAACGATGCGCCGCGATCCGATTCCATGCTGATCGCCTCCATTGATCCGGTGACCAAGAAATCCTATTTGTTCTCCATCCTGCGGGATACATACGTGAGCATCCCCGGCAAGGGGCAGGACCGCATTAATACGGCGCTTGCTTACGGGGGACCGAAGCTGGCGATGCAGACCATCAGCGATTTTATCGGCGAGCCGATACAATATTATGTGTATACCGATTTCAAGGGCTTCATTGCTTTGATCGACGCCATCGGCGGTGTAGACTTCGAGGTAGAGAAGGACATGAAATATTACGATAGCGAGGAGCCTGAATACGCGATCAATCTGAAAAAAGGGTACCAGCATCTGGACGGCAAGCAGGCACTGCAGTACGTCAGGTTCCGTCATGATGCGCTGTCTGACTTCAACCGTACCGGGCGGCAGCGCGATTTCCTGCAGGCCGTGGCAACCAAGCTTCAATCCTCGACCTCGCTGGTCAAGCTGCCTTCCATACTGAGCAGCATCGACCCTTATATTGAAACGAATTTGAGCATCTCCCAAATGCTGAAGCTTGGCACGCTCGCCTATGATGTCAAAACAGAGGGCATGGTTAGTGTACAGCTTCCGCCGATGGAGCTGGTGGAATCCAAAACCATTAGCGGCGCGTCCGTCCTCACAACGGACAAAACCAAGATGCATCAATATATCGACCGCAAGCTGGCGGGCGAAACGCTCCTGGCTGACGAGCCGGATACCAAAAAGAGCGGATCGGCAGGAACTGCCGGAACCACCGGCTCCAGCGGAAACAAAAGCACAACCGGCAGCACCGGCACAAGCACCTCGTCAGGCACGAAAAGCAGCACCACGACCGGGAACAGCTCGACAGGCTCTGCAGGCAGCTCCTCCGGCACGGGCAAGACCGGTACTACAGGCAGCTCCTCCGGGACAACTACAGGCACGGGAAGCAGCAGTACGAATAACAGCAGCAAAACAAATACCGGCTCCACAACAAATAGCGGAAAAACCGACACCGGCAATTCCCCGCAAAAAGAAACCGGCGGCACCGGCTCGGCAGGAACAGGAACCGGCTCAAAAAACAATTCCTCCGGAACAAGCGGCAACACCGGAGGTTCCGGCTCTACCGGCAGCACTGGCGCTGAATCCGGAAAAGAAAACAGTCCGACCGGGACTGTTAATCCAAAGGATGAAAGCATTGACGGCCTGAATGAGGTGCCCGGCATCAGTCTGCCGGAAGGGATCGGAGAACCGGTACAAACAAAACCGACAGCTACACCGTCTCCACAAAAAGAAACCGGCGGCAGCACAGGAAACGGCACAACCGTACCGGGCAGCGGAACCAGCGGCGGTACAAAGCCTGGTACAACCCCGGGTACGGCCATTCCGATTACGTAGCCGCTTCGGCGCAGTCAGGCAGCATAATAAGCAACACAGGCAGACCTTCCCTCTCACGGTATCGTGCGGGCGAAGGTCTGTTTATTGGTTAGCCGGTTGACTTAGGGTGACCTATGGTGGATGGTGCTCAGCGTGAAGGCTGTCTGATTCAGCCCTGACCCGGAAATGATATTGCGTTGATCGGAGCAGAGTGGTAACGTGATAAAGTAGGAAAATCAGGAAATCGTCAGCTCAGATGGAGGTTATTAACCTATGAATAGAGTGAAATCGGAAGCGCTGTATCAGCAGGCGCTGCAGGACATTGTCGGCGGGGTCAACAGCCCGTCCCGCTCCTTCAAGGCGGTCGGCGGCGGGGCGCCGGTATTCATGTCCCGGGGACAAGGCGCGTATTTCTGGGATGTCGACGGCAACAAATATATCGACTATTTGGCCGCTTACGGTCCGATTATTCTCGGACATGCCCATCCGCATGTGACAAGAGCCATCTGCCGGGCGGCGGAGAACGGCACGCTGTACGGAACCCCCACCGAGCTGGAGATCCAGTTCGCCCGCAAGCTGAAGGAAGCCGTTCCGTCTCTGGATAAGGTCCGGTTCGTCAATTCAGGCACCGAAGCGGTGATGACAACCATTCGGGTTGCCCGGGCTTACACCGGACGCAGTAAAATAATTAAATTTGCCGGCTGCTACCACGGCCATTCGGATTTGGTGCTGGTTGCCGCGGGGTCCGGCCCTTCCACCCTCGGAATCCCTGACAGCGCCGGGATCCCGACCAGCATTGCCCACGAGGTCATCACGGTTCCGTTTCATGATCTGGAGGCGCTCCAAACCGCCTTGGAGCACTGGGAAGGCCAAATTGCGGCCGTCATGGTGGAGCCGATTGTCGGCAACTTCGGCATGGTTGCGCCGAAGCCCGGCTACCTGGAAGGCTTATGCCGCCTGACCCGGGAGCACGGCGCGCTCGTCATTTACGATGAGGTCATCACGGCGTTTCGTTTCCATTACGGCTCGGCGCAAACCTTCACCCCTGTGCTGCCCGATGCCAAGGCGGTTGAGCCGGATTTGACCGCGATGGGCAAAATTATCGGCGGCGGGCTTCCTATCGGGGCCTACGGCGGACGGCGCGATATTATGGAGCAGGTTGCACCGCTCGGCCCGGCATATCAGGCCGGAACGATGGCCGGAAACCCTGCCTCCATTTCCGCAGGAATCGCCTGCCTGGAGGCGCTGGCTGAGCCTGGAGTTTATGAGCGTATGGATGCGCTGGGCGCCAAGCTGGAAGCCGGCCTTGCGTCCGCAGCCCGCGCCAGCGGCATTCCGTTGACGATAAACCGTATTCGCGGCGCCCTGTCGACCCACTTCTGCGATCATCCGGTCACGAATTACGAGGAAGCGCAGGATACTGACGGGGAGAGCTTCGCGCGCTTTTTCCGGCTGATGCTGGATCAGGGCATTTGTTTGGCCCCGTCCAAATATGAAGCGTGGTTTCTGACCACCGCGCATACGGAAGCTGACATTGATGAGACCGTTGCCGCTGCAGAGAAGGCATTTGCGGCAATGAAATCACGGAGGGATCTGCATGGATAACGGAGCAACCGGAACGAAGACGACCGCTGTTCAAACTCTGCGGATCGGAATGATCGGGGCCGGCGGCATCGCCAAGGCCCGGCATCTGCCGGGGCTGCAGCAGCTGGACGGGATCGAATTCACGGCTGTCGCGAACCGCAGCCTGGCAAACGCCCAAGCCGCGGCCGAGCAATATGGCTTCAAGCGCGTATATGCCAGATGGCAGGATGTGGTCGAGGATGAAGAAGTGAACACCGTGTTTATTTGCACGCCACCCTATTTGCATTCCGAAATTACCCGTTATGCCCTGGCCCGCGGCAAGCATGTATTTTGCCAGGCACGGATGGCGATGAATCTGGCTGATGCCCATACGATGCTGGAAGCAGATCAGGCCAGCCCGCTCACTACGATGCTGTGCCCTCCTCCTCATTACATGCTGGTGGAGCAAAAGGTTCTCTCGCTTCTGGCTGAGGGCGCCCTCGGACAAGTGCGCCACATTGTGCTGGATCATCCGGCGGCACAATTTCTGGACGCGGCACAGCCGCTGCACTGGCGTCAGCGTGAATCGCTGCAAGGCATGAATATGCTGGACGTCGGTATTATGGCCGAAACCCTGATGAAGTGGTTCGGTCCGGTTACCGAGCTGTCCGCACGCGCCAGGACGTGGACAACCGAGCGACCTTTACCGGAGGGCGGCGGAAGCGGGAAGGTCGACCTGCCCGACAGCGTAACCGTTTTGGCCGAGTTCGACAGCGGCGCTACCCTGACGGCCCTCTTCACCGGAGCAGTACGCGGCGGCAAGCCCCACCTGACGATCCACGGGAGCGCGGGCACGCTGACCTGCTTCTCCGGAGAAGCCTATCTGACACTGGATACGGGAAGCGGACCTCAGCCTATCGAGCTTCAGCCAAGCGAGTGTACTGCATGGACGGTGGAGCGCGATTTTGTTGAAGCAGTCCGCTCCGGCCGCAAGGGCTATCCGTCTTTTGTGGAGGGCGTTCGTTATATGAGCTTTACCCAGGCTGTTGCCGATTCCATCGCGGGCGGCGGGCAACCCGTTACTCTGCAGCGGAGCGGCAGCTAAAACAGGGAGCAGCAGGCGTCGCTTCCAGGTACCAAGGAACGGTTTTCATTTCCTGCGCCAAAAGAGGGTGTCCCTCCGCCAGTGTATGGCTTCGGGATACCCTCCTTCGTTATGCTGATCTGACCATCCTTGTTTTGAATGCAGCAACGCAGCAATGCAGACCGGATTTAAATCGTTATATCGCGCGCCTGGCAGGTTTGTAAATCACGGTTTGACCTGACTGCAGAGCACCCTGTGATACGTGTTCTGCCCGTTGCCCCTGCACGGGGTACAATGGCTCTGAATCCCGTCCGTATTATAGGAGGTAATCCGGTGTTCCGTCCATCCGAATACGTGTGTTTCATAATATACATGCTGGGTTCCATGTGCTTCGGAGCATCTCGGACAAGATTTCAAATCACGATCCTCGCTCCATTGAGCTTCGTTTAGCGGCCGGCTGCATGATGTACAGTAAGACATATTTTGTCCCCCTCCTTGAGTTCATTTCCGCACCGTGCGCAGCTCCCAGCGCGCGGTGTTTCGCTGCATGACGGCGGTCGGTCGACCACATTTATAAGGCACTCCAACACCCTCGTTCCAATTATACCGCATATTGTAAATGAAGTTAATTATGTAGGGGATTGATGAATTTTGCACAAGGACAACCCGCCGGCTTTGTACTTCCGGCGGGTTGTCGGGTATGATCATTTACTTTTTCAGCTTTGCATACGAGGCATCATATTCGCTCATTATTTTCTCGCCGCCGGCTTTCAGCCACTTATTGACTTCCTGCTCCCAGCCGGCATCATCGATTTTGCCCATGATGTACTTGGTCTGTGCGTCCCAAATCATTTGATCAAGCGCCTTGCCCTGCTCGGAATACGTGTGTGAGGTCAAGGTCAGCGCCAGGTTCGGCACCACATATTTTTGGTTGTCGATGACCATTTTGGCTGCTTTCTCACCAAGCGGCGTGTCCTTCAGCGGAGGCACATTGTAGCCTTCCAGGTTCAGAAGGTTATCCCGGTAAGGCTTAACCTCCCGTTGGAACAAGGTGAAATCTTTAAACTCTGTTTTGCCGTCCACTTTGACGAAGTGAGTGCCCTCAATCCCGCGCAGCTGCAGCGTCGCCATCGGCTCGTCCATCAGCTTGTCGAGGAAGGTCAAGATTTTCTTCAGCTCCTCCTCGGTTTTGACCGCGCTTTTGGATACGGCAAGGAAGCCGTTGTTGCCTGATTCACCGGCAAGGCGAATGCCCTGCGGGCCTTCAAATGCAGCATTGTCTACGACTGCCTTCGGATCCGTCTTGGATACACGGTCCTGCTGGCTCTTCGCCGCAGCCGCAACTGAGTTGGCAAGACCTGCGCGGCCGGAATCGAACACCTTGTCCCGTTCAGCCGGGTCTACTGCCGCAAAGTCGGAGTTCAGCAATTTTTCATCGTTGAATTTGCGGAACATTTTCAGCACGTCCACATATTCCTTGGTCATGAACTCCGGCGTCATTTTGCCATCAACCAGCCCCCACTTATTGACCCCGCCCATGCTGACCGCAAGCCGGGTGAGCACGGCAGAGTTGCCTTCGAGGTACTTTTTGTCCAGCAGCATGCCGTAGGTGTCGTTTTTGCCGTTTTTGTCCGGATCATTTTGCGCCAGGGCTTTCTGCACCTTGTACCAGTCATCCAGTGATTTCGGCAGCTGCAGGCCAAGCTCATCGAACCAATCCTTACGGTAATTGTACGCCGCGCGGGCAATATCCCGGTACAACGGAACCCCGTACACCTTGCCTTCTACCATGATGTTATCGTAATGCTGCGGATTTTGTGCGGACAAGTTTTTATAATCCTTCAAGTAAGGCCCGATTTCCCAGAAAAGCCCGCTGTTAATCGCGCCGATCGAGGTTGCCGTATAGTTCAGCTTCATTACCTTAGGAAGCTCATTGGAGGCAATCATGATGTTGACTTTTTCTTCATACGCAGAATTGGGGACCCACTGAATATCAAGCTTGGTGTTCGTGTACGTTTCAATGGCCTGCTCAACAGCATTGCCCTTGGCCGGAATATCGCCTACCTGCGGAATAACCAACGAAATGGCCAATGGGGCATTGTCGGAAGCTTTTGTCCCGGCGGCCTCCCCTTGCGGATTCGCTTCACCCGACGCGCAGGCTGCCAAGCTGCCGGCGAACATGACGGACGCGCAAGCTATAGCAACTCCTTTTACTGCTTTCATGTTGATACATCTCCTTTTCCGAAACACTATATTTATGTATAAAGGCAACCCGCGCCAAGCAACCATGGTTGGCCCGGGGAAAAACCTCTGTCAGCTCCCCGCTCCGGCAATGAACGGTACTTCAGGCTCGATCTACCAGACAACCGCATCGCTGCACTTATGCTCCGGCAGGACAGCGGCACACTGCAGGTTGAACTACAGCCAGGCGTTAAGCCCCTCCCAGCGTACGGTCCACGTGCCGTCGTCCGGAAAGCCGGGAGCATGAGCATCCGTCCCGCCCTGCCAGCCGCAGGCCATCAGCGCCGCAGCGGCAAGCAGCCCCCCGTTCCCCGGAAGATATGCGGTCAGCCCCTTGCGCTGATAGTTGTGTCCATTGGCTAAATACGTATTTTTGACGGCAGCCTTGAGCAGCGCATCCACTGCAAATTGGCGTTCCCCGAGCCGGGCGGCCGTCATGGCCGTCATCGGGAAATCCCAGCCCCAGGCCGTATCCCACTCCCACTCCTGCATCACCCGCTTCAAAGTCGCCCGCATAATCGCGGGATCGGCCAGCTTGCCGGGTAGAATACCCAGCGCGCCCAGCATCGACGGATGGTCCGTATTCGTAGCCTCGAACGTATCCGGGCTATTCTCATGGGCGGTATAAACTCCTTCATACACAGGAAGCGCAGACAAATGCTCCAGCACATGCTGCCAATCCGGATTTCGCTCCAGGCCAAGCCGCGTTCTCCACGTTTGCGCAATTTCTAATCCATGCCGCCAATATTCAAGCTCGAAGGTCGGATTCCATGTTGTCTTCGGATCGAACTGCTCTTGAGCCGGTATGAGCGATGGGCCGAGCACGTAGCGGCCGGCCTGGTCATCCCATGCCGCAAATGATGCCATAAATTCCGCGGTCTCCATCACGATCTCCCGATAGGTCTCCAGGGTAGCTACGGTTGGAGCAGCCAAATAACACAGCTCCGCATAAACAAGCGGATGCGGCTGCTGCCAAATCAGCAGCGGGCCGATAGGCGACGGGCTGTCTCTACCGTCCGGGCCCACCATCTTGGGCCATCTGGCCCCGCTATAGCCTTGAGAACGGGCAAGCTGCCGGGCAGCAGGCAAAATCTCTTTATACCAAGGCAGGCTTCGCTCCAAAAGCTGCGTCCTGCCCCAAAGCGCGAAATGAACCGCATGCCACCAATGCATCTCCAGATGAAACTTGCCAAACCAGCTGTTATATAGAAGCCCTGTCTCCTGAGGCGGCAATGTGCCCGAGCAGTGGACAGCCGTCAGGAATTGGGACAGGACGAGCCTGCGCTCCAGCTCCGGCGCGCGCGGGTCTGTACTGCCGGAAAGGTCGATCGCTCCGCCGGACATCCAAAATTTCTCCCAATAGGCTCTGCTTGCATCAAGCAGGCTGCTGCAATTCTGTGCAGGCCATACGATCTTGCCGGAATCAGACCTGTCATGAAAGCCGAACAAGCATTCCAGCACGGCGGTTTCTTGCTTGTCCTCGGCTGCTGTAATTTGAAAACGCCGTGGTCCGGTCTGGATCATCGTGCCGGATGACCACTGCGCGTACACAGTGTAGCTATCCTGATCCAGCGTGCGGGTAATCACCGCCTGCTGTCCTGACAGCAAAGCCAGCTCCGCTGTATAGACGGTATCGGTTTCCAGCAGCGGCCCCGTGCACTTCGCCCATTCTGTGGAGGCCGGATCCGAGGATGGGAAGCTGAGCGTCACCTGCAATCGGCCCTGCTCCAGCAGCGGCGACGCGATACGTATGCCCAGCATGTCGGCATCGGGGTGACAGCAAGTCAGCACCGTAACCGGCTGGCCATCCGCCACAAACCGGCTGGTCAGTATGCCCTGCCACAAATCCAGGGTCTGCTCAGTCTGCTGCAGAGCCCCGAATGGAATTTCGCCCCCGTCTGATCCGAGCAGCCGAAGCCCGATCCGGGCAAGCTGCAGCCGGTGCGGATTTTGACGAAGCCAGTGATATTTCGCTTCCTCGCCCTCGACAGGGTTCACATAATAACCCACGCTGCGGCCATTCGCCGGGTACTGCTGGGGCGTGATATCCTCCAGACGGTATCGCTCAAGGCCGCCTGTGCTGTGCCAGCCCCACTGGGCCTGTGTTCCAAGAGGAACCGTATACTGCTCAGGATAACTCTGCAGTCCGGTCAAATCTGCTGTAAAAGCGAATTGCCCGTTCCCTACCGAAAGCGGGGAAAGCGGGTCCGCCTGCCGCAAAACCGGATGGTGTCTGTGTACAAGCGCTTTTCTGTCAATGGGTGTCTGCTGCATAAGTCCTCCTGTGTAAATATTACATATCATGAAATTTGTTATATAATTAGTTCTTTAAAGCCATTCATATCAATTGCTTCCTATTCCCTCATTTTAGTTTCTTATATCGACAAAGTAATGAGTTGAAAGCGACATTATAGTCAGCATATAATGACACAAAGGAGTCATTTCGACAAAACTTAAGATGGCACAAAGAGGTGAAAGCGTTGTCAATCCGCAGAACTGTTCAGCCCTTGTATGGAAGCAAATATTTCGACGATGCATTTCCGCTGTTTGTCAACCGGGCGACCGAATCCTTTGAATATATTGAGCACTACCATGATTTTCTGGAGTTGGCTTACGTCAGTGAGGGAAGAGGGGTTCATTACATTGAGGGCGAAGCCATCACGGTTCAAAAGGGAGATATGTTTTTTATCCCGATCGGAACCTCCCACATTTTCCGTCCGGTTCACGAAGGAGCCCGTAACCCGTTGATTTTGTATAATTGCATCTTTTCGGCATCCTTGTTTGAACGCATCGTACAAAGCCGTTCCTTGTTCCCGCTGTCCGAGAACCAGCTGCAGCTGCTTATGCTTCTCCGCGATCAAAAAAGCTGGCTTCATATGAAGCTGTTATCGGCCGATGTCGATACGCTGCTGTCCCGCATGCACCTGGAATGTAATCTTCAGCGCGAGGGCAAGGAGTTTCTGCTCATTTCATACTGGATGCAGCTGATTGTCTCGGTTGGACGCGCCATGTCCGGGGACCATGCCGCTGCGGAGCAGCCCGTCCGCAAGAAGCAGCGGCTTGTGGCCGCGCTTCAGTATATTCAGGACCATCTGGAAGCGCCTCCTTCCCTTCAGGAAGCCGCAGCGCTGATCCATATCAGCACACGCCAGTTTCACCGCCTCATTAAACAAGCGACCAATCAGACCTATTCGGATTATTTGCGGACACAGCAAATCAAACGCAGCTGCGAGCTGCTGCGAAATACCGACAAGAAAATATACGAAATTTCAGCGCTTTCGGGATTCCCGGATTTAAAACGGTTTTACGCTATTTTTAAGCTCAAAACCGGATTATCGCCGACAGCTTACAGGAAAAGCGGCCTTCCCTTCCAAGGCGACGCCGGAGCCGAAGCAAGAGAGCTTGAACTTTCATCCGAAGCTAACCAATAAGACCCGACATTCTGCACAATATGCCACTTGGCCGCATTGACCGCATTGCCGCTGGCGACGCTTATATCGAAGCTCATTTTCGCCCGCGAATATTATGTACACCGCCTCACTGCCAATGCAGCAAGGCGGGCTTCGTCTGCCTGACTTTACCGGAGTGATCTCCTAATAAACCAAGTCCATTCCCGGAGCAATTTGCTCGATGTTATCCTTTTGCAGCTCCATCATGCCATTGCTGTTCATATTCGTCCCCATGGATGGCTGACCGGGCAAAGACGGGCCGATATGAGGGACCGGATTCGGGACCGGCGTGGCCGTAGGCACAAAGCCCGGAAACGGTGTCGGGGATGCCGACGGTAGCGTGTTCATTTGAGCTGGTCCCGGCGGGTTCTGATTATAATCGCTTGGATGCCCGTCATACGTATTGCCGTAGGGAACATACATATTTTGACGCAGCGTATTGCCCGGTGTTGTATTTGGGGCCGGCGTCATATTCGGAAGCGGCGTGGCCCCAGGCGCAAGCCTGTTGTTGATATCATTCATATCCTCATTCAAAATCCGGGTGCCGTCGTGCATACGGCTTTTCGTGCGATAGTCGGCGGTGTTGCAGGCGGTTAAGCCAAGCGCCAAACATCCGGCAAGGACACATGCGGCGGTTCTTTTCACCTGGAGATAGCCCCTTTCGCTCAATGGTTGCGGCCGTTCTCAAGGCACATCAGCTTTATGCCGGAACGAAACGCAATATTAGCTTCTCCCGCCAAAGTAAAGTCATGCCCGGTAAGTTTACGGCAGGATGGGCTGGTGCAGGAACCTATTCGACGAGGGTTATGGAGGGTTAATGGAGGCTGATTAGGTTAATTGAGGTTAATTGAATTAATGGAGTTAATGGAGTTAATGGAGGTTAATGGATATAGCAGCCCATGCCGGGCGTAAACAATAACAGGTAAACTACCCACGCTAAAGAAAAGGTTATCCAGTCAAACTGGATAACCTGATACTGCGAAAGAAGCCCTGACGAAGACGTCCTGGCTCTTCTTTCACTAATCTGTCTTATTTCGCTTTAGCGGCTTTGTAAGCCTCGATGTATTGCGCGGCTTTTTTGGCAACCAGGCTGTAATCTCCGGTCTTCACGGCATCGGTTGTCAAATCGGACCCGATTCCGACAGCGACAGCGCCGGCTTGAATCCACTCGCCCAGGTTGTCCAGCGACACGCCGCCGGTCGGCATAATGTTCGCCTGCGGCAGCGGACCTTTAATCGCTTTAATCATTGATGGGGAGAACAGGTTGCCTGGGAACAATTTAACGACATCAACACCAAGCTCAAGCGCAGCTTGAATGTCTGCAATCGTCATGCAGCCCGGCATAACCGGCACCCGGTAACGGTTGCACAGCGTCACCGTAGCCGGATTCAAGCTTGGCCCGACCACGAATTCCGAGCCACTCAGAATCGCCGCGCGGGCAGTCTCCGAATCAAGCACCGTGCCTACGCCGATGATGGCAAATTTGTCCGGATCGGTCGAAGTGCTGGAGTACTGGCTTGCAAGCTTCTCGATGGCCCGAAGCGCAAACGGAACGGTCATGGTCACTTCGATGACTTTAATGCCGCCGCTAATGGCCTGCTGTGCCATCTCAACGACTTCGTCCGCCGTTTCGCCGCGCAGTACAGCAACAACACCCTCATTAACGATCTGCTGAACCAATTTGATTTTTTTCATGAGATGTCACTTCCTTCTTATATGTTCACGTGTGCATTAACAAAAGCCAGGCTGTGCCGGACGGAAGATAGCAGCATACATTACCTCCAGCAACCCTTGAGGGCCCTCTTTAAAGGCAAGGAGTTCATTCCTTTAATTAAGCGCCCCAATCGCAGCCAAGAGCCGAAGAAAGAATGGGCCCGCCCGAATAAGCTTGCCGAGCTGGAATGCACGAAGCCGGATTGCATGAAGCCTGTTTCAGCACTATCGCTCCACGTGCTTGCGCTGATTCAATACAGCGTCGACCTGCTCCCATGTCGGAATGCCTTCCCAGTCGCCTTCCATTTGCACAACCATGGAGCCGATCAGATTGCCCAGGCGCACCGCATCCACATAGGCTTGTCCCTGCACGACACCGCTCAGGAAGCCCGCGCAGAAGCCGTCACCAGCGCCCACCGTATCCACGACCTTATCGACCTTGAAAAAAGGCACCGCTGTCAGCTGGCCATTCTCCAGCACATAGGTTTCCCCATCGCCTTTGATAATAGAAATGCCGCGCAGCTTGCTCAACCGCGATGTAATGTCTTCGAAATCCTCCGTCCCGTAGAGCAGCTTCAACTCATCCAGTCCAGGCAGGAAAATATCGGCTTCCTCCGCCAAAGGCAGGATGACACTCCGCGCTTCCTCCACGCTCCACAGCTTCAGCCGCAGGTTCGGGTCAAAGCTTACGGTCACACCGTGCTTGCGCGCCAAACGTACCGCCTCGCGAATCGTTTCCCGGCAAGTTTCACTAAGTGCAGGCGTAATCCCTGTCACATGCAGGATGCGCGCTGAAGCGATATAGGCTTCATCCAGATGCTCGGGTCTCATCGTACTGGCCGCGGAGCCTTTGCGGTAATAATATACGCTCGACTTGCCGCTTACCGTCTCACGAAGCATCAGTCCGGTCGGTGCTTCCGAGGTCAGCTGGACCCGGGACGTATCAACGCCTTCACCGCGGATTTTCTTCAGAATGAGCTGGCCCAGCGGGTCCTTGCCCAGACGTCCGAACCAGCCTACACGCCGTCCCAGCCGTGCCAAGCCGATCGCTACGTTGCTCTCCGCACCGCCAAACGTGCTGTCAAACCGGCTCGTATATTCAATTCCTTTGGTCCCCGCCGGCATCATCAGCGCCATGGATTCCCCAAAGGTTACGATATCGAGGCCGGAAGGGTGATTTGAGGGTTGAAGCGATTGCATAACATCGTCTCCTTTGACCGAATGACGAATGCAGCACGGGTGGCGGCCGTAAGCCGGCACTTGCTTCATCCGATGACATCCGGAATGGTGTAGTTCTGCGGCAGACCGGAATTAACGGGCCAGCCAGCCGCCATCAACCGCCAGAACATGACCGTTGATATAATCTGCTCCAGAGGACGCCAAGAATACGGCGGCTCCGGCCAAATCCTCCGGAGTTCCCCAGCGGCCCTGCGGAATACGCTCCAGAATGGACTGGCTGCGTGAGGCATCCGCCCGAAGCTGCGCGGTGTTATCGGTGACCATGTAGCCCGGTGCGATTGCGTTGACATTGATCCCTTTGGAAGCCCACTCGTTTGCCAATGCTTTTGTAATTCCTGCGACAGCGTGCTTGCTCGCGGTATACCCCGGAACGTTAATGCCGCCTTGGAACGTCAGCATCGAAGCAATGTTGATGATTTTACCGGAGCCCTGCTTAATCATTTCGCGGCCAACAAGCTGGCACAGGAAGAAAACCGAGTTCAGGTTCAAATCAATCACATCATGCCAATCCTGTGCTGCATGATCAGCTGCAGGAGTGCGGCGGATAATGCCTGCATTGTTTACCAGAATATCAATTTTGCCAAATGTCTCAATCGCCTGAGACACAACGCCAGGCAAGGCAGCCTCATCGCCCAGGTTCGCTGTAATCGGCAGCACGCGGCGGCCCAGCGCCTCGATTTTGGCAATCGTTTCATCCAAAGGGCTGCGGTTTGTCACGACGATGACGTCTGCGCCCGCTTGTGCCAAACCGACGGCGACGCCTTGGCCGAGACCGACAGCCGCGCCTGTAACCAGCGCTACTTTTCCGCTCAAATCAAACATGTGTTTACCCCTGCTTTCTATTAGAAATGGTTCCTCCCCCATTATAGTTGAAGCCCGGACAAACTTCCACAGTAACACAGAATCGACAACACCGGGCGGCACTGTGAGCGCCAGGAGCTTGACCTCGAGCGCCCATGTCCATGCCGCCCGGCAAGCGCCGGTCCTGATTTCAAAAACGGGTGTTCCTGACCGGAATCCCGGCAAAATGGCCAAGCCGATTCAGGGTTCAACCGCCCGCCAAGCAGTGCGTAACGCGCGCTTGAATATGTGGTCGACCGACCGCCGTCATGCAGCCAAACACCGCGCTCTGGGAGCTGCGCGCGGTGCGGAAAGCTTAAAAAAAGACAGACCGGTATTCCCGGACTGTCTTCAAGGATTGTCTTCAAGTATCTAATGGGCATCCGGCCTGCTTCCCTTCAACATCTGCCGTGCTTTACCACTCCGCTACAGTGCCGTCTTCTTGACGCCAGACCGGGTTCTTCCAATCGTGTCCGATGGCAGCCATCGCCCGGACCTTCTCTTCGTCCACCTCAATGCCGAGTCCTGGGCCTGTCAGGTTGCTGACAAAGCCATCCTGATATTCAAATACCGATTTATCCTTCAAGTAATCCAGCAGGTCGCTGCCCTGATTGTAATGGATGCCGAGACTTTGCTCCTGGATAAAGGCGTTGGGCGAGCAGGTGTCGAGCTGCAGACAGGCCGCCAGTGCAATAGGGCCAAGCGGGCAGTGCGGCGCTACGGCGACGTCGTACGCCTCGGCCATCGCAGCGATTTTGCGGGTTTCCAGTATTCCTCCGGCATGGGACAAGTCCGGCTGAATGATATCCACGATGCCCTGCGCCAGCAGCTCCTTAAAGCCCCACCGGGTATACATCCGCTCGCCTGTCGCGATGGGGCAGGAAGTGTAGCGGGCGATTTCCCGCAAAGCTTCGTTGTTCTCCGGCAGCACCGGCTCCTCAATGAACATCGGGCGGTGCGGCTCCAGCTCCTTGGCCAGAACCTTGGCCATCGATTTGTGCACGCGGCCGTGAAAGTCGATGCCGATGCCGACATCGGGCCCGACAGCCTCCCGCACTGCCGCTATCCGCGCGATCGCCGCTTCGATTTTGGAGAAGGAATCGATATAATGCAGCTCCTCGGTGGCGTTCATTTTGACCGCTGTAAAGCCCGCCGCTATTTTCTCCTTCGCGGCCTGCCCTACCTCATTCGGACGGTCGCCCCCAATCCAGCAGTACACCCGCGTCCGATCGCGGCAAGCTCCGCCAAGCAAATCATAGACCGGCGCATGATAAAATTTGCCTTTGATGTCCCACAGCGCCTGCTCGATGCCCGAAATCGCGCTGGATAAAATCGGGCCGCCCCGGTAAAACCCCGCCCGGTACAGCACCTGAAAAATATCCTCAATCCGCATCGGGTCCTTGCCGATAAGATAACCCGCCATCTCGTTCACCGCTGCGCGGACCGTATCGGCTTTCCCTTCGACCACAGGTTCTCCCCAGCCGCAAATCCCCTCATCGGTTTCCACTTTCAGAAACAGCCATCTTGGCGGTACTTTGAACAGCTCCAGCTTTGTAATTTTCATGGTGTGCAGCTCCTTTTGTTATGAGGTGTATGGGTAAGGGCGGCTCTCAATACGTTACGAAAGAATCCGTCTACGAATACCGTTCCCTGTATTCCTGCGGCGTGATGCCAAACTGCTTCTTGAAGGCATGATTAAACGAATGCGGGCGCTGATAGCCGAGCCGGGCCGCGATTTCATAAATTTTGTCCTGGCCGTGCTTCAGCAGATGCTCCGCCCGCTCCATCCGCACCGCGTGCATATAATCGCTGATGTTCTCACCGGTTTCCAGCTTATAAATTTTGGACACATAGACAGGATGGAGATACACATGGTCGGCTATGCTCTGGAGGGAAACATCGTCTGCCAAATGGCTGTCGATAAAGGCGCGAATTTGCTGAATCAGCCAAACGCGCGAATCTTTCGTTTCCTTCTCCATGTCCGTCCGGAGCCGATCCAGCACGCGGTACGACCAGTCACTGAGCTGGTGCACGGAACGGAACAAGCCCCCTTCATTCATCCGGTCATACTCGCTGCTCCCTATCAGCTGGAACAGCTGGCGGCCGTTCTTGTGGGCGATATAGGTAAAAGCCGAAGCCAAGGAAAAAAACACCTCCTGCAGATGCTCCCGGGATTCCGGGTAATCCCGTTCCAGCTCCCCAAAAATCCGCCCCAGCCTCTCCTTAATTCGCGTCCACTCCCCCGCCTCCAGCAGCTGCTGCAGAGACGGCGGCTCGTACAGCGATTTCAGGGCCTGCCATTCGCCCGGCCCCTCGTCCTCGCCCAGCCGCATAAACAGCTCATGCTCGCTGCCAATTCGCCTCCGGAACGCACTGAGCGAGCGGCTGTACAGCGGCGTAATGTCGGCCGGAAATGTCCCCCTTCCGCTGACAAGCACCGAGATTTGCCCTTTTAAATAGTTATGGACGGAAGCCTGCAGCAGTGAGGCCGTACGTTCAATCCAGGCTACATCCTCCTGCGGCGGGCCCGCCTGCTTTTCCTTCAGCACAAATACCAAATAATCATGGGCATCCTTGGTGTACCACGTATCGTATTTATCATCGAACAGCTCGGCGACCATATTGCTGATCGCATACTCCATCAGGGAGAGACGGCGCAAGTCGTATTCGGCAAAATGCCCCTCCAGCCGGACCAGCAGCATCGCGAACGGCTGTCCGTAGAAATCGGGCAGCTCCAGAAGCTGCATTTTATCCCGCAGGAACGCTTCCGAGAAGCCCCGTCCCTGCAGCAGATCCAGCAGCAGATTGCCCCGCAGCAGCGGAAGATTCTCTTTGAGCGCGTAGGTTACCCGGTTGTTGGAAACGACGTCCTCCCATTCCCGGGTCAGCTTCGCCCGCACCTTGCTGACTGCTTCCAGTACTTCCTCATCCGTGGCGGGCTTCAGCAAATAATCCTCCGTCTTCTGCTTTATCGCTTCCTGCGCGTACTCGAAGTCGGAGTGGCCGGACAGCAGAATACATTTGGTCTTGGGCCATTTGCGGTTAATCTCGGCAATCAGCTCCAGCCCCGACATGCCCGGCATTTGAATATCCGTAAGCACAATGTCGATAGAAAATTGCTCCAGAAGCTGGAGCGCCTCCGCCCCGGAGCATGCCTGATACACCTGCTCAATGCCAGCCGACCTCCAATCGATGGTTGTCGAGAAGCGCTCCACCACATGAATTTCATCGTCTACAATCAACAGCTGCAGCATCACGATTTCCCCTATCCGTCCCATGGTTTTCAGGCCGGCCCGTCATCCCGTTGGTGTTCTCCTTCACCAGCCTCTTTGCTGGAGCGCCCCTGAAGCTGAGCAGCTGACCTTCGGCCGATGTCCGTCCGGCTTCCGAAGGATCGACCTGCCGTTCATCGCCGATGTCGCCCGGGCATTCCCGTACTTTTCCTAATTTAATAAAGGCTTTACGACGTCCCTCCGGTTCCAGGTCACAATGGCGCGAAGCCCGCCCTCAGCCCTTCGTTCAAGCTGCAGGCCCGATCCCTCCCCGAACTGATAAAACAGGCGGTGATGCACGTTCCAGGTGCCGCAGCCCATCTCCTCCGTCATCGACTGCTGAAGCTGCAGATGAAGGGAGGTCAGCTGCTCCACGGACAGTCCCGCCCCATTGTCTTCAATAAGGATGCGGTTGTAAACAGCTGTCTGCTCGCCCGTAATATGGATATGGCCGCCTCCTACCCTTCCTTCAATCCCATGGACAATTGCATTCTCCACCAGCGGCTGCAAAATAAGCCGCGGCACCAGCTCGCCCAGCATCGCCTCATCAACCGCGATCGAGAAGGACAAGCGGTGCATGCGCAGGATTTGGATGTTCAAATAATTACGTACAAGATCCAGCTCCTCCTCCAGCCGGACCGTCTGATTCTCCACCCGGGTTGTATACCGGTAAAACTTGGCTAAATTCTCAGCCATGGCCACGACAGCATCATGGTCCTCCAGCTTGGCCGAGTTGACAATAAAAAATAACGAGTTATACAAGAAATGCGGATTAATCTGCGCTTGCAGCTGCTTAAGCGTAGCTTCGCGGGCCCGGATCTTCTCTGCATACACATCCTCCACCAGCACCTGGATTTGTTCCGCCATCTCATTAAAGCGGCGAATCAAATAGTCGAACTCATTTTTGGAGCGGTATTGAATCCGTGCCGATAAATCGCCCCGGCTCATCCGCTGCAGGCTCCGCAGCATTTGAACAATGGGGATCTGGACGTTGCGGTACAAAAGAAACACAGCCAGCACACTCAGCGCAAGCAGCAGCCCGATGGAGATATAGAACAAGTTCCGCGTTTTGGTAATCGGCGACAATATGCTTTGAACCGGAACGTAATCGACCAGAACCCAATCCAGCTGCTCCGATTTCACATAGCTGACCAAATACCGCTCCTCCCGGATAGTCAGCTCCACCTGCCCCGAACGGTCCAATGGGCGCTCACGCAGCATTGCGGCGATCGGCCCGGTTATTTCTCGCGACGAGGTGCTGTTCCAGATCGGATCATACACCTGATGCAGCAGGAACGGGTCGCTGTGCTTGTCCTCTTTGTATTCGTCCAGCCGGTTCATAAGATTGCTCGCGGAGAACCGGACCTGGTACAGCGCAGACGCTTGCGCTGCCGTGCGGGCATTGGCCGGCTCGCTGATTTCCCGGATAAACCCGCCTGTCGTATTCCCGTTCAGCTTTTGCTGCTCATAGGTCCAAACCGAATGCACCGGCTCTTGCCATGCCCAGTCACTGCTGCCATTGAGAAAAATATTGGACGACAGCACCTGCTTTTCTTTGGCGATGACCATGGTAAGGTCGTTAGACCAGGCGTTCGAAACGCTTTGCAGGTTCAGCTTGTGCATGAGGCGGGAATTGGCCCGGAGCGGATCATAGAGCGGGCCGCCTGTCCGGTCAATATATTCCCGGATATGCGGGTCATTGCCCAGAATAATCGGGAACATGGACAGCTGCTCCATATTGGAATCGAGCTGACGCATGAAGAATACAAGCTGGTTCAGGCTTGAGGCGTTGATCTGCTCCTGAACGACCTGATTCGTAATCCGGTTGGAGAAACTATACAGCAGCAAGATCGGAATCAGCAGCAGCACAAGTAAAATCATGATTTTTCCAAAAATCGTAAGTTTGAGCGGCAACGGGTTCCCCCACCTTCCATAAGTTCCCGCTGCCGTCCGTTTCCGTGCATCAGCCCTTGACCGCGCCTCCGGTTAAACCGCTGACAACATACCGCTGCGCAAGCAATGCAATGATCAGCACCGGGAGGGTAATGATGCAGGCCGCAGCCATCAGCGCGCCCCAGTTAATCTCGGAATACGACATGAAGTTAAACACGGCAATCGGCAGCGTCTTTGTTTTGTCGCCCGCCAAAATAATCGAGAACATAAAGTTGTTCCAGGAGAAAATAAACGACAGCAGCGAGGAGGTAATAATCCCCGGCCCGGAAATCGGCAGGATGATCCGCATAAACACCTGGTGCTTCGTACAGCCGTCGATAAGCCCGGATTCCTCGATTTCTGTCGGCAGCGCCTCAAAGAACGAAATCATGATCCAGATAATAAACGGCAGACCGACCAGCATGTGGCTCAAAATAAGCGACGTGTACGTATCGACCAAATTAATTTTGGAGAACAAAATAAACCACGGGATAAGAAACGTAATCCCCGGCACAATCCGCGCGACCAAAATGATAAGCCCCAGCTTCTGAAGGTGATAGCGGGCGACGGCATAAGCAGCCGGCAAGCCAAGCAGAAGGGAGAAGAACGTGGACCCGACGGCCACAATGAAGCTGTTCCAAATAAAACGCAGGAAATCGTATTCCTGAAACACACTGCTGTAATTGCGGGCCTCCGGCGAAAAGGAGAAAAACTGCCCCGTCGACATAATTTGGGCCTGCGTCTTAAAGGAGGCCATGACCATCCAGAGAAACGGGAAAGCGAAAATAAACACCACGAGAAAGGTTAACACCGACTGAAGAACACGGAGTCCTTTTTTGCGCTTCATGCTGCCGCCTCCAATCGCTTACGCATCCAAATCAGGAATAACGTCAGAGCCATAACGAGCAGGAAGAACAGCACCAGCAGCGCTGAAGCCATGCCCAGCTTGAAGTACTGGAACCCGAGCACATAGCCGTACAGGTTGAGCGTCTCGGAAGCAAAGTTTGGCCCGCCTTGGGTTGTTGCATAAATAATATCAAACGTCTTGATAACGTCAATAAGACGCAGCATCGCCGCAACCAGGATCGTCGGACGCAGCAGGGGAAGCGTAATCGACACGAACTTGCGCCATGCCGAAGCCCCGTCCACATCGGCCGCCTCATAAGGATCGGAAGGCAATGTTGCAATACCCGCCATAATAATGAGCGAGATCATCGGCGTCCACTCCCAGACGTCAATAATAATGAGCGACGGCAGCACCTGGCTTTCCGAAGCCAGCCACAGGAGCGGCTTAAAGCCGAACGCTTTCAGCATTTGGTTTGCCACCCCGATCGTCGGCTGGTAAATCAACATCCATACCAAGCCCATCGCCACAGGTGTTGCGACCATCGGCAGCAGGAAAATCGTTTTGACGATATTTTTCCCTTTGAACTCCCGGGCCAGCAGCACGGCAATCAGAACGCCCAAAACCATTTCGGCGGCCAATGCCACAATCGTAAAATAAAAGGTCGATCCGACCGCGTGCCAGAACCGGGTATCGGCAAACAGCGCTTTGTAATTATCAAGACCGACCCAGGCCGGCGGCGTGGTCGCCGACATGCTCCATTCATAGAAGCTGAGACGGAAGGTGTATATAATCGGGAACAGCATCATCAGCAGCACGAAAATAACTGCCGGAAGTGTATAAATCCACTTCAAATTACGGTCAATCCAGCCGGTTGGCATCCTTCTCACCCTTTCTCGAAACCATGGTCCGCCCCGAAGTCAGAATTTACAAAAGGGCCACAATGACATGGCCCTTTCGTTTGGCAGAGCTATTATTTCGTTTTGTCCTTGTCCATAATGGCCTGCAGCGCGTCATTGGCTTTGTTGGCCACATCCTGAATGTTCGGGTCGCCCGACATGACCTTCTGTACAATTTCCCCGACAGCGTCGCGGGCTTCACTCACGCTGATCACGACCGGACGGTCATGATCGATGCCGACAGCAGAGCTTTCCTTAATAATCGGCACCAGCTCAGCCGGGAAGCCTGTGGCGCCTTCCGGTTTATCCCATACCGAGGCACGAGCGCCCGGGTTGCCTTTTTGCTGTGTTTTCAGCACGATGTCCTTGCTGGTCGCCCACTTAATGAACTCCCATGCCGCATCCTTATTGGCAGCCTTCGAGTTCATCGCCAGACCCCAGGAAGTGATGCTGTACGGCTTGGAGCCGGCTTTGCCGCCCGGGAACACCGCGAAGCCGACTTTGTCCGACACCTGCGATTTGGACGGGTCCGTGACGTTGCTGTACAGCGAGTTGGCATCTGTCATGAAGGCAACCTTGCCTTGCGCGAATACGCCGAACGCTTGCGGCCAGGACATGTTCAGCACTCCCGGAGGCCCGAAATCCTTCAGCAGCGTGCCGTAGGTCGTAAACGCCTTCACCGCTTCCGGCGTATTGATTGCCGCCTTGTCTCCATTGGTGAAATCTGCGCCCTCCGAGAACAGGAACGACGATACCTGCGTAACAAGAGGCGAGCGCTGGCCGCGAGCAACGAAGCCGTACTGCTCCTTGGCCGGGTCATGCAGCTTCTTCACCGCGGCGGTCAGCTCATCCAGTGTTTTGGGCACGGCAATACCGGCCTGCTGCAGCAAATCCTTGCGGTAGTACAAAATCTCTTGCTCTGTAATAATCGGAATCCCCGCAAGCTTGCCGTCTACCGTGGTAGAACCAATCGAGGACTTGGAGAAATCGGCGAAATCGTAATTGGCATCCTTGCCGGAGTAATCATCCAGCGCCTGCACCCAGCCGTTTTTGTAGAACAGCTTGCCTTCCTGCAGCGGGCGGTACATGAATACATCCGGTGTGGCCGAACCGGAGGTGAACTGGACCGTCAGCTTCTGTGTCAGCTGGTCCTCGAAGTAGCTCTCTACCTTCACCTTCATCCCGGTGGCCGCTTCAAAATCTGGGATTAGCGGCTTAATCGCTTCCCCCCACGGGTGGTTGGCAGTAACGAGCGTCAAGGTTCTGCCTTCAAACGGCTTGCCTCCGCCCGCTGCCCCCTGTTTCGTTGTATCCGGGGACGGCGTTGCGGTTTTGCCCGCGCAGCCCGCAATCAATCCTACAGCCAGAACAGCGGCAAGCCCTGTTCCAACCATGCGGCTCCATGTTTTTCTCATCTGGTGTGACCTCCCTGAACGAATGAAATGTGGAATGTTATCGGTTACATATTCAGCTTACTAGAAGGTAGTATGTGCTTGATATAACGAAGAATAAACATCGCTAACTACAAATCAAGCATTTCAAAAGCTGGATTGGACAGAAGCACCGTGTGGTCGACCGACCGCCGTCATGCAGCGAAGCGCCGCGCGCTGGGAGCTGCGCGCGGTGCGGATTCTCCCCCTCCGCTACGACAAATAAAGCTCATCCCCTGCCAGCAGCAGGGGATGAGCTTTATTTGCGCATGAGCCTGGAGCAGGCTAAACGCGGACAAGTCCGTAAAACACCTCATAAGTAACTCGAATTCCTTGATCTCCGCCGGAAAAATTGTCCCGGTACGCCTGCTCCATCGCTGTAAGCAGCTTCCTGCTAAGCGGCGGCGAGCCAGCCGCGGCCGGATGATTTGCAGGCTCACCGGCATCCCCCTCCGGCCCCCCGGGCAGGGCAAGCGCATTGCCTGCTCCGGCCCTCTGCACATGCCGCAGAAAGGTGCGGACTGTAGGATAAAACAGGGAGTGCAGCTCCTCCCTCCACTGCAAGCGGCCGGACCAGGAGCCGCTCATAACGGCCCGCTTCCAATCCGCTGCGGACAAATACGCCTGGCCGTGCGGCCTGTACGGCAGGCCCAGCTCCTTCTCCGCAGCGGCAAAAGCATAATGAAGCTCATGAAATGTAGCCGGACCAAACGTTGCAAAGGCCAGGACGCCCGATGGCGCCAGGCGCTTCAGACAGGCCTGCATTGTGGCGAAAGGGTCATTCAGCCACTGGAAGGTTGCACTGGAAGCAATCAGATCGTAGGAAGCGTCCAGCGCTGCGGATACGGAGTCTACTGCTGCTCCCCCCGCTTCACGCTGAGTACCCTCCCGCTCGATGCCAATCTGCCCGTCCGGGCGCTCGTGGTCCCCCTCCTGCTTGCTCCCGGTGCAGCCAGCCCCATGACCCCGCTCCCCTTCCTGCTGCATATCAGTCTTGTCCGGGCGCCCCCGGAGACCCTCCCGCCCCGCGCCGGTCCGACCGTCCGGACAGTCCTCGTGCAACTGACCGTGAGCATGCGCCCCTGATCGGCGCAATGGATGCCCGGTACAGAGGAGCCGCTCCGCATCTCCCGTGACAAACCGGACTCTGTCGGCATGGGGGCCAGCCCTGCGCCGCGTCTCCTCCAGCATCCGTTCCGACAAGTCCAGCACGGTGATACGCGCGTGGGGAAAAGCCTCCAGCAGCTCCGCCGTAAGCCGGCCTGTGCCGCAGCCGATTTCCAGAATGGACATCGGCACAGCGAAGTTGGCCTGATGGCGAACAACCGATTCCGGTGCGCCGCTCCCCCGTCCTTCGTTCGGATACTGCTCCTTCAGCAGCGTCATCAGCCGCCTCACCATCTGCTTCTGCACCACAGTGTAATGGTCATATTCATGGGCATGGCGGTCAAAATGCTTCCGTATCAGCGTCTTATCCATCTTCATTCAAGAAAACTCCTTATTCCTGCATAAAAGCGTTCCGGACTCGTCAAGAAGGGGGCATGTCCCGCATCCGGAAGCAGAAGGGCCTCAGCCGCCGTCTCCGCAGGAATAGCTCCCTGCGGACAAATACTATCGCTCCCGCCGTGAATCCAGTGCACCTGAATCCGGGCGGATAAGGGCCAAATCGGGGTAAGGTCGGTTGCCTCCAAATAGCCCAGTCCATCCAGGAGCAGCTCCGGGTTCATATCGGAGCACCATAACTGAAGCAGGGCCGAAACCACCGGCTGCTGCAGCTCCGCTGCCGTAAACATGGAGCGAGCGAACTGCTCCAGCGTCTCCTGCGGGGAGACCGCCAGCTGCTCGCGCATGCGCGCCAGTACACGGGGCGGCCAGCCACGGCTGCGATCACGGTCTGCGAAGCGCAGCGTACTGTCGACAAGAATCAGCCGGTGTGGACTGCCAGCATGTATCGACTCGCGATCCGCCGTGCGCTGCGCACCGTCCAACGCTACGGGCCGGGCAGCCGGGAATGACTCCGCCGATTCCGTCAGCCGCTCCGCCCTGCACCGGTCCTGATGCAGGGCATCCAATGCCAGCAGGCCGCCCAGCGACCAGCCGACAACCACCCACGGCTGTCCCGGGGCGGCCTGATCTTCGATGGAAGCTTCCCCCTGTCCCCGATTCAGCACCTCAAGAAGCCGGTGTCTGGCCTCGGCTATCGTCCGGCAGCCCTTATAGCTAAAAAACACGTGGCAGTGCTGCGGCAGCTCCCGCTCTACGTCCTGCCGCCATAACTCTGGCGAAGCCCCCCAGCCATGCACCCATAGCATATTCAGCATCGTTCCAGCTCCCTGCTGACCTGAATAATCGTCTCCGCCGCCCGGTCCAAATCCTGCTGCCGCTGAGTCGCCATCAGCGTAAAGCGGATACGCGCCGTGCCCTCCGGAACGGTCGGGGGCCGGATCGCTACTGCGGCCAGCCCGGCCTCCCGCAGCCGGGCACTAAGCTTGACGGCAGCGGAATTATCCCCGGCCAGGACCGGGATAATATGGCTGCTGCTGCCGCAGGTATCCAGCCCGGCCTCCTGCAGCCGGGACCGAAAGCGCGCCGACTTGTCCAGCAGCGCCTGCCGCCGCCAGCCTTCCCGGCGGGCCATACGCCATTGCCGGCTGATACATAGCACCATCAGCGGCGGCAGCGCCGTCGTATAAATAAGCGGACGGGCTTTATTAACCAAATACTCTATCAGCAGCCGATCCCCGGCAGCATAGGCCCCATAGCAGCCGTACGCCTTGCCGAACGTGCCCATTTGAACATCGACGGCAGCGGTCAGGCCCAGCGCATGTACAAGCCCCTGCCCCTCGGCTCCGTAAATCCCTCCGCTATGGGCTTCATCCACCATCAGCATCGCCCCGTAGCGCTGCTTCAACCAGACCAGCTCGGCAAGCGGTGCTATCGTGCCGTCCATACTGAATACAGCATCGGTTACAATGAGCAGCCGCCGGCTTGTTTGCTCCAGCCTCGTTTTGCGGAGCATCGCCTCCAGCTGGTCCAAATCCCGGTGCCGGTAGCGCCTGTGATCGGCGCGGCTGAGCACAATACCGTCGGTAATGCTGGCATGGTTCAGCCGATCACTGAACACCGTGTCCCCGCGCCCTGCAAGGGCCTGAATAATACCGACATTCGCCTGATAGCCGCTGCCGAACAGCAGGCTGCCTTCCGTGCCTTTGAATGCCGCCAATTCCGCTTCAAAGCCGGCAAGCACCGGGTTGCCGCCAGTGATAAGCCTTGAAGCGGTCGAGCCGGTGCCCGTACTGCCGCCCCATGCCGCAGCTTGAACCTGCAGCTCCTCCAGCGCTTCCGCGTCCAAATTGTGCGCTAGCCCCAAATAATGGTTACTCGATAAGTTCAGAAGTCTTCGACCATCCTGTACCAGCCACCCGTCATTTTGTATCAGGGTGGAACGGAGACTGCGAAGCTGTGCCTCCTCCCTAAGCTGCGCCAGCTCCTCTTGCATCCAGTCATGCGTGCTGCCTTGATGCGTGTCTGGCCCGGAGGCTTCCCTGGTCTCCCGCTCCTGTCCGGGCAAGCCCTGAGCTGCTGGAGCGGCCTTGTCCACGGCCCCAGCTCCGATCCGGCAGCTGCCCCCGGAGGCGGACAAGGCTTCCGCCCTGCCCGCAGGCTGTATCAAAGAAGGCTCCTCCCGCAGCTCCCCCCGGAGTGCTTCGGGATGGCCCGTGTTCAAGCGCTGCCTGTCCCCGCTGTCAGCCACTCTTATTTGCCCCTTCCCTGCTCCGCCGGAGGTCTATAACGCGCATCGCTCGATTTCAAAGCCCAGATCCTCGATCATTTGATGATCCGCCGTTGCCGCCTGGCCCTCCGTCGTCAAATAATCTCCGACAAAAATGGAGTTGGCCGCATACAGCCCCAGCGCCTGCAGGGAACGCAGGTTGACCTCGCGACCGCCCGAGACCCGGATTTCCTTGGTCGGACACAGGAAACGAAATAAAGCCAGCACCTTCAGGCATTTGCGGGGGTTCAGCTCGCGGTTGTCAGCCAGCGGGGTGCCGGGGATCGGATTGAGAAAATTGACCGGAATAGAATCCGCGCCCAGTTCCCTCAGCGCATAGCCGATATCTACAATCTCCCGGTTCGTCTCGCCCATCCCGACGATACAGCCTGAGCACGGGGACATGCCGGATGCCTGCGCCTGCTCAACAGTATGCACCCGATCCTCATACGTGTGGGTAGTGGTAATAGCAGCGAAATTGCTTTTACTCGTGTTTAGATTATGGTTGTACCGATCAACCCCGGCCTCCTTCAGCCGTCCAGCCTGTTCGCGGGACAGGATACCCAGACAGGCGCAAATCTTCATCGGCATCGTCGCTTTAATTTCCTTCACGGCTTCAATGACCTGATCCAGCTCCTTGGCGGACGGCCCCCGGCCGCTGGCAACGATACAGTAAGTACCCGCCTGCATGTCCATCGCCTTGCGCGCTCCGTCGACAAGCACGTTCTTGTCGAGCAGCGGATATTTGGATACGGGTGCGGTAGAAATGATCGACTGTGAACAGTAGCCGCAGTCCTCGGGACACAGACCGCTTTTAGCGTTAATAATGAGGTTCAGCTTCACCTTTTTGCCGTAGTAGTGCCTGCGTACCCGGAACGCCGCCTGCAGCAAGGCCAGCAACTCATCATCCTCCGCTTCCAGCACCGACAGTCCTTCCTCAGGCGTCAGCAGCTCGCCCTGCAGCGCTTTCTCCGCATATCCATCCCATTTCGTACGAAATTCAATCATCCATACCCTTCCTTTCTTGAATCAATAACCTTCCAGCAGGCGACCCGGCTTTCTGTGCAATCCGGCCTATCCTTGCCCGTCCGTCTGCGCACAAGCTCACAGCCTATCCAGCAAGCGATCCAGCCTGATACACTTGGCGACCTCGAAGGCCCACTGTTCCCGCCACGCTCGCAGCGCGTCGTCCTCCGAACGGAGAAAATCGGACGATGAAACCGAATCCCGGCCGGATTGCGAAGGAAGCCTTCCGCCAGCGGCCGACTCATACGCTGCAGGTGCAGACGGCTCAGGCAGCCACGGCAGCACGCCAAGCACCGGAATCCCCGGGCAAAAGCGTTCTATCATCCGCACGTTCTCCTGTACGGCCAGCGGATCGTGCTCACCGTCGCGGAAGCCGTTCAGAATAATCCCGGCCACGGACAAGCCCCGCTTGCGGGCATACTCCACAGACAGCACCGTATGATTGACCGTCCCGAGCGCAGGCCGGGCCACGATAACAAGCGCCAGGCCAAGCTGCTGCGCCAAATCGGCAATGAGCCGCTCCCCGGTCAGCGGAACAGCCAAGCCTCCCGCGCCCTCCACTAGCAGACAAGAGCTGATGGCCAGACGGCGCTGTCCCTCACGGACAAGCGCATCGTAATCAATTCGGATGCCGGCCCGCTCTGCGGCCATCCAGGGGGCCAATGGCTCGGGCAGCGACAGTGTGGCGATATCGGCAGCAGATTGGTGCCGCAAGCCGCTTAGCCGCAGCAGCCGGGCACTGTCCGTCTCTCCGGCTGCATAAGCCAAGGCATCCGCCTGGGCTTGCCGCCTGTCGACTCCTCCAGCCGCAGCCTCCAATGCACCGGCCTGAACTTGCAGCCGCTGCCTTCCTTGCGTCCCGGCTGAAGATCCGCTCCGGCGAACCTCATCGGCACGCCTGGACAGAGCAGATGTCACCTGACCGGCCACATTCGCAGGCCCAGGCAGGGCGAACGCCCCCTGCACGGTCCGCTGCAAGGTCCCGGTTTGCACGGGCTTCCACAAGCGCACCGCGCCCGGCTCCCCGGCGAAACGTCCCCGCTGCAGGGCTGCGGCGATTCCGGCCGTAACGACCGTTTTGCCCACGTCTGTATCGGTTCCGGTAATGAATAGTCCCCGGCCAGCCAAGGAACCCTCCATCGCAATCCACCTGCTTTCCTATTGGCGTGTACTTCGTGCCATTTACATTTGAAATAATGATATCGGATGAACTACAATTCATTTCCACTCTTAATTGTAAACATAATTTATTAAATTTTTGGTTTACAATAAAGGTATTGTCATTGTACCCGGAACCTTGCCGCGATGCAATATCCAAAAGACGAAGGAGCTCGCCCACATCGTTCAACTTTAGCTGAAATCCGAACTGAACCAAGAAAAAAATAAAAAAGGAAATAACCCGTTACATGTGCGAGGCAATCACCGCACCGCCGCAATCCATGAAGATCACAATGGAAATGCAAAAAGATGACTCCCGTACACTACACAGTACAGGAATCATCTTTGTTAGCGTCAAGCTGTGACCTCCTTCAAGTGGTCGACCGACCGCCGTCATGCAGTGAAACACCGCGCGCTGGGAGCTGCGCGCGTGCGGAGAAGGGCTTCGGCGTGAAATACTAAGGCTATTGTTATTGTCAGCAGCTTTGTCGCGGGAGCATTGCTTGATGCTTCTTGGGGCTATCGCTCTCCGTATCGGTCGATACAATAAAATCGAAGGCACCCCCTTGGGTGCCTTCTCAGGCTGCCAAGAAAGGCAGCCTTGCATGGTTTAGTTAACGGTCTTGGAAGGCCAGCATTCTCAACAGAACCGCTACCGCTTCTGCTCTTGTGAGGTGGTCGTCAGGAGCGAACGCGTCCGCCTCTTTTCCTTTAAGAACGCCTAGCTCTTTCATGGCCGCCACTGCGCCCTTGGCCCAGCCCGGAATTTGGCTATCGTCCGAGAAGCCCGTCGCGACGCTCGCTTGGGTCGACTGACCCAAAGCTCTGGCGATCATCACCGCCATCTCCGTACGCGTGATTTGCCCGTCCGGGTGGAGCATGTTGTCTTCAAAGCCGTTTATAATGCCCGCTTCTACCGCCTGCTCGAGCGCCTTCCGCGCCCATGCGCCGATTTCCCCGTTATCGCTGAACGTCAGCTGCACGCCGTCTCCTTCCGGCTTGAGCGCATTCATCAACATGACCGCAAATTCCTCGCGCGTCACCACAGCATCCGGTTTAAAGGTGCCGTCTGGAAACCCGTTCACGATGCCGGCAATTGCCGCTTGATCAATGCTGGACTCCGCCCAATGCCCAGCGATGTCCGTGAGACGGACAGTCTGTTGTGTACCTTCGGCAGTTGTCCCGTTTTCGTCTACGGCAAATACTGCATATGGGGTAAAATGGTTCACATTGACGCTGATCGTATCGTCCTTCACGACAGCGCCAGCGACCTCCACCCAAGCCTGAGTGGACGCGTCATAGTAAAATACCCCCGGGCGTTGGCCATCCTGCACAGCGTCCGGATTGAAAGTAAGAATCAGGCTGATATCCTTGCTGAGATTCTCAGGCAAGTTTTTCGAGATTTCGAATACCGCGCTGAGGAGCCTATCCTTGCTCGTTAGCAAATCTTGCGTATCTGCCCATTTTTGAATCGTCATTTCCAATTCCTTCGTCGATGCTCCGGCAGGAATCTGGACCGTAATCTCGCCGTCCAAGCTGACATCTCCGGCTTTACCCACAGGCAGCGTCAATTTCCCATTTGTCGCCGAGGTTGTATCCGATTGCGTAGATGAAGATTTGCCCGATCTGTCCGATTTGCGCGTGGACTGCGTCGTCCACTTGGCGTACAGCGTCGTGTTCACCGTGAGCGGCGTGCTGAAATCAAACGCGCTAGTTAAACCGGTATCGCTGTACCATCCGCTAAAGGTGTATCCGGTTTTGGTCGGATCGGTTGGCCTGGTGACCAGACCGTTCAGACTCAGCGACTGGCTGCTCACCGTGGAGCCGCCGTTGCTGTCAAAGCTCACCGTCACATTCACGGTGACCTTCGCTGCAATGCTCGTGGCTGTAGCTGTCGTTTCCCCGCTGACGCTGTTGTTCGTGTTCGTCACGACAGCGTAGTAATAGGTTGTGCCTGCATTTGTCGTCGGTGCCGCATACGCTGCGCTCGTCGCGCCGTCAATCAGCGTGCCGCCGCCGTTGCTGTTCGCCGCGCTGCTGTACCACTGGTAGCTCAGCTCACCTCCGTCGCTTACTGTCGCGACCACGGATAGCGTCGGGCTGGTATCGCCAACATTCACCGTTTGATCCGCTGGCTGCACGCTAATGCCCGGCGCTTCGGCATTCACCAGCTCGTTTACAATCACCTTCGCTGCACTACTCGTGGCTGTAGCTGTCTTTACCCCGCTGACGCTGTTGTTCGTGTTCGTCACGACAGCGTAGTAATAGGTTGTGCCTGCGCTTGTCGTCGGTGCCGCATACGTCGCGCTCGTCACGTTGTCAAGCAGCGTGCCGCCGCTGTTGCTGTTCGCGGCGCTGCTGTACCACTGGTAGCTCAGCTCCCCTCCGTCGCTTACTGTCGCGACCACGGATAGCACCGGGCCTGTAGCGCCAATGTTCGCCGTTTGATTCGCTGGCTGCACGTTAATGCTCGGCGCTTCAGCATTCACCAGAGCATTCACGCTCACCTTCGCTGCTCTGCTCGTGATTGTGGCTGTCTTTACCCCACTGACGCTGTTGTTCGTATTCGTTACGACAACGTAGTAATAGGCTGTGCCTGCGCTTGTCGTCGGTGCCGCATACGTCGCGCTCGTCACGTTGTCAAGCAGCGTGCCGCCGCTGTTGCTGTTCGCGGCGCTGCTGTACCACTGGTAGCTCAGCTCCCCTCCGTCGCTTACTGTCGCGACCACGGATAGCACCGGGCCTGTAGCGCCAATGTTCGCCGTTTGATTCGCTGGCTGCACGTTAATGCTCGGCGCTTCAGCATTCACCAGAGCATTCACGCTCACCTTCGCTGCTCTGCTCGTGATTGTGGCTGTCTTTACCCCACTGACGCTGTTGTTCGTATTCGTTACGACAACGTAGTAATAGGCTGTGCCTGCGCTTGTCGTCGGCACCGCATACGTCGCGCTCGTCGCCTCATCAAGCAGCGTGCCGCCGCTGTTGCTGTCCGCCGTGCTGCTGTACCACTGGTAGCTACGCTCGCCTCCGTCGCTTACTGTCGCGACCACGGATAGCGCCGGGCTGGTATCGCCAACATTCACCGTTTGATCCGCCGGCTCCGTACCGATGCTCGGCGCTTCGGCATTCACCAGAGCATTCACGGTGACCTTCGCTGCACTACTCGTGGTTGCGGCTGTCTTTACCCCGCTGACGCTGTTGTTCGTATTCGTTACGACAACGTAGTAATAGGTTGTGCCTGCGCTTGCCGTCGGTGCCGCATACGTTGCGCTCGTCGCGTCGTCAATCAGCGTGCCGCCGCTGTTGCTGTCCGCCGTGCTGCTGTACCACTGGTAGCTACGCTCACCTCCGTCGCTTACTGTCGCGACCACGGATAGCGCCGGGCTGGTATCGCCAACATTCACCGTTTGATCCGCCGGCTCCGTACCGATGCTCGGCGCTTCGGCATTCACCAGAGCATTCACGGTGACCTTCGCTGCACTACTCGTGGTTGCGGCTGTCTTTACCCCGCTGACGCTGTTGTTCGTATTCGTTACGACAACGTAGTAATAGGTTGTGCCTGCGCTTGCCGTCGGTGCCGCATACGTTGCGCTCGTCGCGTCGTCAATCAGCGTGCCGCCGCTGTTGCTGTCCGCCGTGCTGCTGTACCACTGGTAGCTACGCTCACCTCCGTCGCTTACTGTCGCGACCACGGATAGCGCCGGGCTGGTATCGCCGACATTCACCGTTTGATCCGCTGGCTCCGTACTAATGCTCGGCGCTTCGGCATTTGTTAATGCCTCCGCTTGCAGAATCTTCCCCTGCCCCGCCGTCAAGAAGTAATAGCCTTGACCATAGCCTATCCCCCAAAACGTGTCCCAAAGACCGGTATTTGCACTCGTCCAATTTATGCCATCGGTAGAGGACGCCAGCTTGCCGGACTGTCCTGACACAATAAATAGGCCGTTGCCAAAAAATGCCCGATAATACATACCTGCCGTCGGAAAAAACGGATTATCAGATGGAATTCTTTGACGCTCCGTCCAGGTTGTGCCGTCCGTCGAAGTCAGAATAAGCTCTTCATACCCCGCAACAACGAATATTCCCTTGCCGTACGTGGCTCCATAAAGCTGATTGGTCGTGCCGGAGGTACTGCTGGACCAGTTCATTCCGTCCGTCGAAGTGACAATCGCGCCATAACTTCCCACCGCCACATACCTTCCATTGCCGTACGTGATACGATTAAGTGCATAGGAGGTGTTCGAATTGCGGCTTGTCCAGGTCTCGCCATCCGGAGACGTCAGAATGTATCCCCCATCCCCAACAACTACGTACAAATTATCCCCGAACACGGCATCTCTAAGCACACTCGCCGTACCGGAAGTCCGTGCCGTCCACGTGGTGCCGTCTGGAGAAGTGAACAAATTGCCTGACCAACCGACCCCGATAAACAAGCCGCCACCGTAGCTGACGCTCGCCAAAAAAGAAAAACCCGGGGGAGAGGCCACGGTGCTCCACGTTTCGCCGTCGGTAGAGGTGACGATTCTGTCTCCTCCTGCCACGAACACGCCATTACCGTAAGCGACTCCATATATGATGTCCGAAGATCCACTTGCTCTCTGCGTCCAGTTGTCCAGCGCAGTGGAGGCATAAGCCGATTCATGCGCAGGCACGAGACCCGCCATCAATAGCACGGCCAACAACAAAGATAAATAACGTTTCATTACAATTTCTCCCTTTCTCCATTCAACGGTTTCAAGCTCCCTTTAAATAATAGCAACGGTTCACTTCACAAAGACTCAACAAATTCTCAACAAAAGTCGAGTACCTTCGACAAAAAAAAGAGCGCACATCCAAATCCCTTGTCGATAAAGGAATCGGATGTGCGTTTGCTGCTTTCGAACGACGATTTGAAACCTACTGGATTTGCAGCAATTGTTTTGCAGCTCTCCCGATCTCTACTCCAAACTCGGTGCGAAGCATGCCATGCAGCCAATCATAATGCTTTTTCGCTGAGACGCGATCGTCAGCAAGCACATAGACGCGAATCAGCATCGTATGCAGGCTTTCGTTAAAAGGATCACATGCAAGCGCCCGTTTCAAGACATCAGCGGCGGCCAGGAATGCCCGCTCCTGTACGTAATGCTCATGGATCTGAAGCAGTAGGCCTACATATTCGCTTTCCAGACGAACCCGCGCCTGTTCAGCCCATGAAAAGGCGACGTCTTCCATGTAGCCCGTCCGATAGACACTCGCCAGCGCTTGTTCATAGGCTCTGACTTCCTCGGTCGCGATCGGAATCCCGCTGGAGACCAGCCGACGAAACGAATCATAATCATTGTCCAGCCGGTTCATGTCCAGCCTATAGTAGCCTTTGGCGTATTGGACGATTCCCTTGATCCCGGCCGTTTCCAGATGCTTCCGAAGATAGTATGCCGTCGTGTTTAACTGCGCGACGGCCCGTTTTGCATCGTAATCGCTCCATAAAGCATCTATGATTCGATACTTGTCGATCGGTTCTCCCCGGTGGTGGATCAGGTAAGCCATAAGCTCCTTGGTTTTGGAGGTGCGCCACTGGATTTCATCCGTATCTGCTTGTCCCGTAAGGACATGGAATCGGCCAAAGCAGCGTATCTGGACACTCGTCGTTTTCGGCAACGGCTCTTTCGTAAATTCCAGAACCTGAAGCAAGCGATTGGCATAATCCTGTAAAACAGAGGGGGCACGCCCGGAACCGCGGTCCGGGTACGTTCCCAGATAGGCGGACAACATCTCCGCCATGACCTGGCCTTCATCCGCGAAGCTGCGCAGGAATCCTTCCGGCTGGGCCAAGCGCAAAGCGGTTTCCAGCCTACGGAGCGCTTCCTGCGTTTGGCTGGCGCGATACAACGTCACGCTTTGCAGGATCACCATTTTGATGCGATCCCGAAGACGATCCTCCTTCCAGAACAACCTTTGCAAGCATTCCGATAACGATAGTGCTTCCTCAGTACGCCCACATGCGGCAAGTACCCTTGCCAATGCCATATACTCTGTCACGCCATTCAGCGATACTTCATCCTCCGATGCTATCTCACACCGTGCCAACCATTGCAGCGCATAGGACATGGAACCTTGCCGTACAGCCAAGCAAGCCTGCTCCGCTTCAATCTTCCGCAAAAACCGTTCATAATCCGGCGATTCGATCCGCAATTTCAGCTCCTCCAGCAGCTCCAGCGCCCGGACCGGATTGCCCAACGCTTGCTGAATTCGCGAAGCGCTGACGTACAGCTGCAGCAGGCTCCGCGGATTGTATTTCTTGCCACTCGGCTTCAACACCCGATCGATAAGAGCTTCGGCTTCCTCCAAACAGTTCCATTCGTACAGCACCATGCTGTAAGAAGCATGAAAAATCACGGCAGACGGATGAGCTGTATGATGTCCCCAATGCTGAATCCACCTGATCATAAATGCGGCGGCCGCATGATAATCGTTAATATAGGACATATGGTCATCGAATTCATCGTAACCGTAATATTTGTTGTCCCCCATGGATTCAAAGAGACGGCCTTCCGGGGCAACGCGCTCCGACAGCTCGAAATATTTCGAGATGCGATCCAAATCCTTTTGAAAATAACTCGCACTCGCACACAAAAAGTACAGGTTGCCCATCATCTGCTTCCATTCCGCGTCGTCCATGCTCCCGCGCATGGCTTCATAGCGGGCTTCAGCCTGCTCTATTTTTTGAATGGCGGCTTCCCATTGCCGAATGCCAATGAGCAGAGAGAAATAGAACATTTCGACCATCGGCCGCTTCGAGAGGAAGCTTTCCGGCACCTGCAAAACCCATTGACTTACTTTTTCAACCTTTTTATGCAAGAAATCCCGAAGATTCTTTTCGATTACTCGCACGACGTCATCGTACTGACGCCCTTTCAAGTAGTGCTCGGCAGCCTCCTCCTCGAAGCCCTGAGACTCCTGCCACCGCGCTGCATGAACATGGGCTTGCACCCATAGCTCCGGAGCCGATCTGGCAAACTGCTCCTGCAAAAAATCGGACAGCAAATGATGATACCGGTACCACTGCCTTT
The DNA here is from genome assembly GCF_037137075.1 of Paenibacillus sp. y28. Classification (NCBI taxonomy): domain Bacteria; kingdom Bacillati; phylum Bacillota; class Bacilli; order Caryophanales; family Paenibacillaceae; genus Paenibacillus; species Paenibacillus sp. y28. Next base: position 35,055 of record NZ_JBBBNV010000018.1, on the reverse strand, counting down.
GAGCGTCCAGCGGAATCGTAAACAAATTCAACTGCTCCAGCTTTTCCAAGTACGTCTGACAATACGAATACCCCGTAACGGCTTGACAGAGGGAATCATTCATGCGGCTTAAAATAGAGGTTCGGAGCAAAAAAGCTTTCATTTCTTCCGGTAAATCACGGAATACCTCCTCAAGCAAATAATCGGCAATATGATGCTGATGGCCGTTGAACTGCCTTATGGATTCCGCAATGTTGCCGCTGTCCTTCAGCGTGAGTGCTGCAAGCTGCAATCCGCTAATCCAGCCCTCCGTCTGCTCGAACAGCTCCGCGATTTGCTCCCTGGATAGCGGCAAATCCGTCGTATCGCGGAAGAAGATGACCCCTTCTTCCGGATGAAACCGCAAATCCTGTGCCGTAATTCGCCGCATTTCACCTTTGGCCATCAGCCTGGCGGTAGGAATGGCTAGCTCGTTACGGCTCGCGATATAGAGATGGATGTGAGCAGGCAGATGCTCCAACAAGTAGGCCAACGACTTCTGAATATCGGGATGCTCGATAAGGTGATAGTCGTCTAGAACGATCGCCAGTTCGCCGGCTTGCTCATTCAGGGCATTCAGCATGGCCGAGATTGCAGGCTCCAAGGACACGGAATTCGCCAAGGGCCCTTGTTCCAGAAGCGGCCGAACCGTTTGGGCGAAACCGGGAAGCTCCTCCTGAATCGAAGCGGCTACACAGCTCCAAAACGGAAACCATGCATCGTCCTGCTTATCCAGCGATACCCATGCCACCTGGGCGTCGCTTTGTCTCGCCCATTCGCTTAATGCTGTCGTCTTCCCGTACCCAGCCGAGGCAGTAATCAGCGTCAGCTTGGCTCCCAGCCCCTCGTTGAGTTTGCGTATCAACCTTGGCCGGGGCACTAGAGGGTTACGTACATGGGGAATGTATAGCTTCGTTTGAACAATCAACAGGCAACCCTCCACGATTCATTCTATGTCCACTCGACCGTTTCGAAGACAGCCTTCATTTCCGTGCTGTATCACCCGCTTACACCGGCAGTCGATTTCGATTCATTACTATTTCGACAATATTAGCCATAATCCTACACGCTTGGTGCTGATGCTGCTGTTAAATTCGCAAGCCAACCATTTCGCCCTTCTTGTTACAGCCCGCCTGGCCGCGGCTTTCTGCCCGGCGCACGGAGAATTTAACCAAGCCGTCCCTAAAACAAAAGCAACCGCAACCCGGGAGCAAATCTGTCCGGGAGCGGCTGTTTTTTCCACAAGGGGTAATGATTGACCTCCAGCACGCAGCACTGCGCCGCTCGCTTAGAGCTGCGCATGTGCGATGGATAGGAAGGCGTAGCCGTCAGCTGCTGGGCCGCCCCCCGTCCGGCTGAACCGCTGCGGGAGCAGCATGACGGGGGGCGGTCAAATATGCGCCGAGCCGTATCGACGGCTTTTCAACGAGATGATAGCCAAGAACGGCCGCCAGCACAGACAACAGCAGGGTAAGCAGCAGCAGCGCCGCACCATTCCAGTGCCCCATCCGATTGACCAGAGCTAAGATAATAATCAGATGATACAAATACAAGCTGTACGACAGCTGGCCCGCGAATTGAAGCGGCCGGCAGCGGAGCACGGAGGTGAGAGTCGGACTGGAGAAAATAAACAGCATGAACAGAATGCCGCAGCACGCCACAGCCAAATCCCCGATCCGGGAGCCAAAAATGCCATACGCCGCTGCATATTCGGCACCGTACAAATACATCCCGAACGCCAGTACCAGCAGCACATGCTTCATCCGGCTGCGTTCAAGCAGCTGCAGCAGCACCGGCTTGTATTTGGCTGTCAGCGCCCCCAGGATGAAGATGCCTGCATAATGGAGGGTGTCGAAGTGGTTGGTGAAATAGTCCACCGAGGAATGGTATCGAAGCAGCACCATCCCTGTGAATGAGAGCAGCAGAGTAGCCGGAAGACTGACCTTCCAGCCGAAGCGATTCATTACATACACCAGAACCGGAAACACCAGGGAAATCCGCATTTCATGAACAAGAGACCAGATGACCGGGTCAAAATAGTTCTGATTAAACTCCCCGACCAGCAGCACATGCTGGAGAATGACCTTGCCGTCCACAGGATTGTTCCACAGTCCCGGAACCGCGCCGGCATTAAACAGCGTCCTCGCTGCGAACCCGACGGCCACCGCGACCAGATACGGAATGTATATCCGGCATACACGCTTGAGGACATAAACGCTGTAGCCCGGCTTCTTCTCCCGGTTAAACGGCAGAGACAGCACAAAGCCGCTAAGAAGAAAAAAAAGGATGACGGACTGGTGGCCGGAGATGAGCAGGCGCAGCGGGGTTGCCGCGATAACATTCTTGATGCCCTCTGGAAGACCCAGCAATTGATAGCAATGAAAGAGCAGAACAATGATGGCTGCAATGCCCCGAATCGAATCCAGCTCGTAATATCTGGCTCCTGTAGTTGGGGTCGACATGCTTTACACCTCATTTTAGATACATTTTGTATCAATGGTATCATAAAAAGAACAGGAATAGAAGACTCTTCCTGCTCGAATGAATTGCCGATAACACTCGCACTACGCGCAGCTCCCAGCGTGCGGTGTGGCGTCGCATGAGGTTGGTCAACCACATGCCCCCTGCTTACTACTGGCACGATATGGCTTCTATCGAAGCCAGCACTGATTAAGGCAGGACGGTCAGCCGCTCCGTTATCATTTGATGTGTGCGTCCGGTCGTTACATGAACCAGCACCTCATACGTCCCCGGCACGGTAAATCTATGGGCTGCCGCATAGACGCCCGTCTGCCGCTCCGCAGCCGGTATTGTTTCGTGCTTCCCGCCTTCCGGCCACAGCTCCAGCTCTACCTTGGCGTTTGCAACCCCGCCGCTTCCTTCCTGCACAGACGCGCTTAGCTCTACCGGCTGCCCGCTTCGAATGGTTTGCGGCTCTGTCTGAAGCCCGATCGTCAGTACCTGAAGGGACATCTCCGGAGCCCCGCTTCGCTGGTTTACGGCTGCGCTCGGTGCCAGGAAGGCACCGAACCCGATAATCATCGCGGCCAGCAGAAGCTCCAGCCGGATACTTAGAAACAAGCCGTGCACCACCTGACGGTCAGCCGTACCGCCCCCGGCCTGCAGCCGGAGCAAGCGCGGCATAAGGCTGTAGCGGTGAAACGCACCCAGACCGGCTGCCGCCCCGACCAGCAGCACCTTCCAGAGCAGGAGCTGCCCGTATGTAGACGCTAACAGCTCCCCGTCCGATGCGCGAATACGGACGACCGACAGCAGCAGGCCGCTCAATCCAGCAAGCAGCAGCACAGGCAGGGCCACAGCTGCAAAGCGGCTTAACAGCCGCTGCATCGTCAGCAGTGCAGCCGTACTCTGCACCAATGAATACGACAGCATCGAGATGCCGGTCAGGCCGCCGATCCAGACGGCGGCCGCTCCCAGATGCAGTGTATGGGCCAGCGCTGGCACAAGAGCAGCGCTGGCGCTGGCTGCTGAGGCCGCAGGACCGCTCCAGGCAAAGGTCAACAGCAGGCCGCCGAGCAGCAGCATCCGCGCTGCGGTGAGTATCCGGCCTGCAGCGGCTGCTGCTCCGGCCTGCTGCGCCGCCGGCTCAGGAGCATAGGCAAGCACCAGCAGAAGCGCCGTTATGAACGGCCGGAGCCAGGCAACCGCGCCAGCAAGCGTTCCGCTCAGCAGCTTGAGGGTGTAGTGGCCCGGTCCGGGACTCCCGGCTGAGCCGGCGCTTAATTGACTGCCCAGCAGCCACAGGCTCCCCGCGCCGGTCGCGGCAAACACAAGGATGCCACTCAGCAGCAGACCGCGCTCAGCCTGCCTGGTACTCCAGGAGGGAATCGCCTCCGCTTCCCCGCCCCACATCACATGACGGAACGTAAGCAAGCCCCCTAGTACGATCACCATGACCAGAGCGACCAGGCGAAGCAGCGACTCCGCGCTTGTGCCAGGGGCAGGATCTTCGTGCTGATGTTCCGTTCCTGTTGTTCCTGTTGTTCCTGTTGTTCCTGCAGTTCCTGATATTCCAGACCCTTCAATACCCATGCCGCCCGAAGGGTCTGGATCGCCCACTCCCCCATGATGCTTATGATTCGGTACACTGCTGCCGCTTTGCCCTGCCGCCAGGGGCGTTCCCGCTCCGGCTGCGGGCTCTGTCAGCGCCATCGCCTCCGCCACTCGGACGCCAATATCCCCATCCATCCTTCCGGCCTGTGCCGGGCTGAACGCCTGGACCGGCGGCGCCAGCAGACCGCTGCCGATGCAGACAGCCGCCAGCAGGAAAAAGGCCTGCCGCATGAAGCGTCGTTTATTCAAAGCCCCACATCCTTATCCGCGCCTTCCGGCTGTACTTGTCTATCGTTTACTTATTCGGGGTGTAAATATAGACTGCTGCATTCATATCGCCAACCGGGGCCAAATATTCCACCCTTCCGCCACTGCCCTCCACCGCAGCTCGCAGCCCGACCAGTCCTTTTTCCTTAAACCCGCTATTGACAGCCTCCCGAATAAATGCGCTGTCCACAAGCAGCGTACCGTCCGCAGACCGCTGAAGCCCGCTTGCCCCTACGTCTTTACCGTCCACGCAGGTCACAGGCAGCGCCTCCGGATGCTTGGCCGGGAGCCATTGAATCCCACGCTGCACAGTAAACGTCATCGCCGCATCATAACGGGTTGCCTCATAGCGTCCGTCTTCCTTTTCCCCGGTTTCATATTGGGCATAGAGCAAATAATAATCCGCAGGCCCGGTCATAAATCGGACCACGCCCTGTCCGTCCGTGGTCAGCAGCTGCTCATCCGAGGTGCTGCGCCGGATCAGCTTCACACCGGTATCGGCCAGCGGCTTGTCCTTGACCAGCAGCTGCACCTCGACCGCTTCATTCGGCGTCACTGCGGCCGGATTAAAGAAGGGGATTAGCTCCGCCCGGTCCGCGCTGACGGGACGATTGAATCCGTTCAGGCTCTTCACCCGCTGCCAGGTAGGAATATCCCCTACCGCCGTGAACGACTTGGCGCTGCGAAGCGTACGGACAGCCTGTCCGCCACGCTCCGTGATGCGCTCCTCCTCTGCGCTGATCACATATGCCCCTACCGCAGAGGCATTAAAAGAAGCGATGTATCCGCCGGCGGCAGACGAGCCCCCGAGACTGCCGGAGGAAAACAGCGTATCTGAAATATCCGTTGCTGCCCCTGTCGGATGAAGCACCATCACCTTGCTGCTCCGGGGTTCCCACTCGCCTCCCATTCGATAGCCGGCTGAGGAATCATCGCCAAGCTGCAAATCGACATACGTCACTTCACCAGGAGCCGTAATGGGCGCATTGGTTTGCGACCAGCCAATTTCCGCACGTGCGGGTACAGTCAAGCCGGCTGCCAGGAGACCGATAACGGTCAAACTTACGAGCTTTTTCATCCCATCCGCCTTCCTTTCGCGTCTTGCTTGGTTCTCTGCTGTCCTTGCTGTTATCGCAGCCGCTCCACACCCTCCGCAGCCTTCGCTCCACGCCAACTCCCAATCCAGAAGCCGCTGTTATACCCAGCCCTGCTCATACGCATAACGTGTCAATTGAACACGGTTTTCCAAATGGAGCTTCTGCATAATGTTCTTCAGATGGTTCTTGACCGTATTCTCCGAAATACTCAGCTGCTCCGCCAGCTCCCTGTTGGATTTGCCGCGAGCCACCCACTCCAGAATCTCCTGCTCCCGCGCTGTAAGCGGGCTGGGGCGTGATGGACTCCGCTGCTCGCCATGCTTGAATTCGGTCAAGATGCGGTGTGCCAGCTCGCGCGACATCGGCGCTTCATCCATTGCAATGGCCCGCAGGTATTCATGCCATGCCGACGGGTCCAGGTTTTTCAACAAATAGCCCTGCGCCCCCCGCTTGAGCGCCTCGAACAAATGCATAATGTCATCCGATACGGTGAGCATAACAATCTTGACATACGGATACCGCTCTTTGACACGCCGGGTCGTCTCCAAGCCATCCATCTGAGGCATATTAATATCCATCAAAATCATGTCCGGCATCCACTCCGCCGTCAGCTCAAGTGCCTGTTCGCCGCTTGACGCTTCGCCAATCACCTCAAACATCGCATCACGGCGCAACAGCTGCCGCACGCCTTGTCTGGCATGAGCATGATCATCCACAATTAGCACCCGAATCGGCCGTTCCACTGTCTCGCTCATCTTGGCACCTCCGCATTCTGCCCGGAATCGTCTTGTCCCCATTGTACCATAGGACCGGACCACAGCGAATGGCCCGAATCAGCCATGCAAAAATCGGGTAGCCCTAGCTGTGCCCGTGGTTGGCTGCTGTCACGTATGGCCTCTCTGACTGCGAGTTGAAAATCAATGGACCGTGAGCCGTGCATGGTGTCTCCGGGCCGGAACGTCCCGGCAATCGGAACAACCCGCGTGATACTCTTTCTATTCACACAAAAAAACGTCCGGCCTCCGGGCTTCCCCGTGGCCGGCCGCCTCGTCTGACAACCGTGTTCTAACATAACTTTACAAGTCCGAATACCTCGTATTGCTTGCACTTCAAGGCTTCCTTCATGTGACAGCCTGTTATCGTAATCTCGCCCGTTTCCCGTACATACGCCTCATATGCTTCATCGCTTGCGCTGCCGGGCCTGCGGAAATGAATTTGTACGTGCGTGGTGCCGTCCTCCTGCTGCCTGGACGTGCCAAAGCGTTCATAACTCATCCATTCCCAGCCTTCCCGCTGCCAAATTTCCCGATCCACACGCTGCTCATGCGGCTGCAGCCCGCCCCAGCCGCGGTATTGCCGGTACAGCGCAGCAGCGTCTCCCCGCTGGTTCACAAGCTCATCCAGCGAGTCCAGCTGCAGCGGCCCCCAATAGCGGCCGCTCGGAAAATCAACCAGCGTCGGCGCCAGCCGATGCCCGCCGATATGATTGACCCGCCACACGCGCAGACGCCCTTCGCTGCCGGCTTCGTGCGAAGACCGCAAGGCTTGGTACACCGGGTAGCCAAGCTTGCCGCAGCAGATGTCGTAGGTGCCGTGCGTACAAACGAACAGGTCGCGGATGCCGTCGCTGCTGCAGGCGTAAGCGGCGAAAGGCGCCAGCGACGGCGAAGCTCCCGCAGCCGCCCCGGCTGTACCGGCTTCGCCGTTCTGCTCGCCGCTGCAGCCGGATGCAGCTCCGCCCGCCGGAGCAGCAGCTTCACGGCCGCTTGCGGCTTCTGCGGCTACCGCTTGCGGCTGCAGCCCGAACGCCGCAGCAATCAGCGCGCCCAGCTTCTCCTCCGGCATCACGAACTCTTCCCGGAGATATTCGGCAAACGGCGCCGCAGGCCTAGTGTACAACTGGATCCGCCGCAGGCCCGGCGGACTAGACTGCTCCTTCTCCGGCGCAAAGCCCAGCAGCCGAAACGTAATACCGCGTTCCTTGGCCTGCTGGAGCGCGTCCTTCAGCACAGCCGGGAAGTAACGCGATGCCGTTAAATCGTTTTCCCACGGCAGCGGCACTTCGATCAATACATACCTTTCATGAGCCACTGCCGTTCCACAAGGGTCTTCCTGCGCCGCAAGAGAAACCACGGAGCACAGCTCATCCGGCAATAGGGGTTCCTTCATCAAAGCGGCCTCCTTCATCTTTTTCCAATTCTCCATACATGATAATAATTCTCAAAAAAACTGTCAATTTTTAAATCCGGAATGATACCGCTGCGCGATGGGCCAGTACCTGACAAAGCGCTCAGCCGTCAACGACTGCTCGGCCCCTTGCGGAGCAACCATGCCCTCGACCATCCCCCTTCGTTAGCCGGTTTTTTTGACAATAACAACGCTTGACCAGCCCTCCCGCCGCTCCAGCTGCAGGCTCCAGCCCATCTCGGCGGCCCGCTCCCGCATAATACGCAGCCCATAACGATCCGGGCGCAGTTCCTGCGGATCATACACGGTCCCTGCCGCTTCAGCCCGATTGCCCGGCGGGAATCCAATGCCGTCATCCTCGACCCTGCACTGCCATCCGCCGCCGGAAGCAGCCTCCCCGCTCAGACGAACGTGCCGGGCCTTGGCATGCTTGCGCACATTGACCAGCGCTTCTCTCAGGCAGGCGTACAGCTCTACCTTTTCTTTCGATGACAGCTTATCCTCCGGTAGCTCCCACCGGCACTCCGCCTCGAGTCCCGTCTCGGCGGCAAGATCCTCCACCAGCTGCCGCACCGACTCCGTCCAAGGCAGCCCCTCCGGAACAACCGGCAAACGAAGGCTGGCAATCGCATGGCGCACATAATCATTCACCTCTGTCACGGTCTTGCGCAGCTGCCGCACTTCTCCGGCATCCACATGACCGGCGGCGGCGTCATGCTCCAGCCCATCGGCCTGAACGGATAACAGAAACAACGACTGGGCAATACCGTCGTGCAGCTCCCTGGCCATCCGTTCCCGTTCCATCAGCGCGGCTTTATCGGAGCGCTCCCCGTGCAGCTCCTCCTGAATTTGCTCCAAAATAATGAACAAGGCCCGCAAAAATGTCATCGTAACGACAAACACAATGACAGGCGCCAGCAAATTCCCTGCCTCCATAGACAGCACCGGCAGCAAAAACTGATGCCGCACATATTCCCATAAACCGATTGTCAACGTCGGAATAATTAAAATCAGCCATTTAATTTGCCTGTACGTCACGTTCATGTCTCCTTCGCTGTCCGAATCGCTGACACGGAAGCCCTGATTGCATTTGCATAAAAATATTGTACTGCTTCCGTACCCGGAAAGGAAACAAAAGGACGCACTCCGTTTCTTGAGCACCGAACAAGGCTCCCGGCGTGTTTGGCATCATATAACGGTGGTCAGACTCTCCCATCCTCCGGCCACACTGACGGCTATCGGTACGGCGATTGCGTACACCCTGTTAGAGTGTGCTTGCCGATTGCAGAAATAACAGCTCCGCCGATTTGCTCATCCTTACCAACGGCAGCACGTTGACCGTCGGCACCCAGCCGAGCGACCATGGCAGCAGGAGCAGCAGGTGCCCGACATCAAATGCACATTTGAGGCTTCAAGACATAGTAAACAGAGCCCGCGGCAAAATAAACAAACAAACCGCCCCCGAAGCTCGTCTCGGGCTGAACCGCAGACAGAGGACCCTTTTTTCCAAAAGAGTCCGTCTATGGCAAGCGGTCCACCGATCCTTGGATTCGGGGGCGGTATCATTGAGTGTCGAAGCAGGATGTCTGCTTATTCATTCGGGCAGCCGGCCAGATGGCCGGAGCGATTGATTTTGGTTTGCAAATACCGTTCATTATATTGGGAAACATCCCCCCACAGAGCAATACGCCCGCTCACGTTCATTCCCGCCTGCTGCAGCGCGTCCAGCTTTTTCGGATTATTCGTAATCAGCTTCACCGGATTGGTGCGGAGCGATTGAAGCACCCGAATGGCATCTCCGTAGTTTCGGGCGTCATCCTGGAACCCCAGATTCAGGTTCGCTTCCACCGTATCGTAGCCCTCTTCCTGAAGCAAATAAGCCATCGCTTTGCTGAACAAGCCGATCCCGCGGCCTTCATGGTTCGCCAAATAAAACAGCGCGCCGGAGCCGTGTGAAGCGATCATTTTCATCGATTGGTGGAGCTGGTAGCCGCAATCGCAGCGTTTGCTGCCAAAAATATCGCCTGTGTGGCAGATGCTGTGCATCCGAATCCAGGCTTCGGGACTATCTGCGAAATCCCCGTAGACGAGTACGCTGGATTGCTGCATCTCGGCCAAATTAATGCTTGACAGCTTATCGATCATGCGCTCCAGGCTATCCGTCACTTCCTTGCACCGCAGCCAGCAATACCAGTTAAAGACGATGGTTTCACCGTCCAGCGCGACCGGCAGCTGAATCGGGCCCACCAAATAAAGCGCGCCTTCTTCGGTCTCGATCATCTTTATTTTATCCTGTAAAATAGTTACAATGTTATTCTGCACTAGAGCCATTCTGCTTCCCCCAATTCCGGTACAATGATCGCCATTGATGATTAATGTGCGCAGCAGCCGCAGCACCCATGCAGCGGAAGCGATCCTCCCATTATTTCGTCATAAGCTGACAGCAGGCAGGCCCAATGAACCGGTCAAGCTGCTATCAGCGCGATAAGAGCATTCTATACCGGCCGGAGCCAGGAAAACCTCTACTATCTGACCTAACTAATGGTTGGTGCACGGACTTTAGCTAGCCCTTCCAATACTTACTTTACATAAGTAAATATAATTTCATAATTAAATTACGTCAAGTAATTTTATCTGCACTATGCTATAATACAGTTAATTGGTACGGCTCGCTGCCTGCAGTAACGAATCTGAGGTGAACGTGAATGAACCCCCCATCCCTGTGTCCCAAATTGGAAAAAGCCATGACCCTTCTCAGCAAGCGCTGGGCCGGGCTCATCATCTATCAGCTGCTTCCTGGCCCCCAACGCTTCTGCGCGATCGAGTCCGCCCTCCCGATTAGCGGCAGGCTGCTGTCAGAGAGGCTGAAGGACCTGGAGCACGAAGGCATCGTCAAGCGGGAGGTATTCCCCGAAACCCCGGTCCGAATCGAATATTCCTTAACGGAAAAAGGTCTGGCGCTGGCTCCGGTTGTCCGCGAGATTCAAGCCTGGTCCTCCGTATGGATCCACATAAAAGAACAACCCGAGCCCCATGCATAGCATGTTGTCCGGGTTGTTTTTTTGCAGCTTTGCTTCTACCCCATGAAAAAAATAAAGCGGACTCCTTGCGCCCGCTTTACTCGTGTGGCTCGAACGACCGCCGCGCCGTGCCGCCACGCGCCTTAGGTTCTCGCGCGTTGTTTATACTGCATCCGCCCCTGTGATTAACAGCGTCAGCCCCAAATTTGTCCAGCGTCTGCCCTCCCGCTGGCTACCACGTAATCCATGGCTTCGATCCCGGCACATCCGTCCGAAGCATCTCAATGGTCGGAATCGTGTAGGCAAACAGGATAAGCACAATGACCAGGCCAACCCACAGCTTCCATCTCTCGAAGATAGCCGGTGTCGGTTCCGCTTCCTCCGCCACTTCACCCATCGGGAATTCTTCCTCCCCGCGCTCGGCAAAGAACGTCAGCTCCAGCACGATGTAGACAAGAATCAGAATGCCGATAAACAGGATGAATCCGCCGAACGCCATCATTTTCTCATACGTAATCCAGCCCAGCGCTGTCGCATGATCGTCATAAGTCGTGTAGGCCGTACGACGCGGCGCTCCCGATAACCCAATCCAGTGCATCGCCCCCGACATAAGGAACATCCCGAACGTCCATACCCAGGTCTGAATAATGCCCAGCTTGTTCATGACCTTGGTCAAGGTGCGTCCGGTCAGAACAGGCAGCAGCCAGTAGGCGATCCCGAAGAAGGTCAGCGCCACGCTGGTCGCTACCGTCAGATGGAAGTGGCCTGTAACCCACAGCGTATTATGAATCACCTGGTTCATCTGGTTACTGGCGTTAATAATTCCGCCTGCACCGGCCGGAATGAAAATCAGCATCCCCATAAACGGCGCGAAAAACCGGACATCGCCCCAAGGCAGCTTCTTCAGCCAGCCGAACAGGCTGCGGGCGCCTTGCGCCCTGCCGCTAATCTCAAAGGTAGCGAACAAAGAGAACGCGGTCATCAAGGATGGAATCACGACCATAAAGGTCAGAACGACCTGTACGAATTTCCACACCGGCGAGATGCCCGGCTCCGTCAGCTGATGATGGAAGCCGACCGGAATCGAGAACAGCAGGAACAAAATGAACGATAACCGGGCCAGCGCGTCACTGAATATTTTGCCGCCGATGACCTTCGGGATTATGACATACCAGCACATGTACGCCGGCAGCAGCCAGAAATATACGAGCGGATGCCCAAAGTACCAGAACAGCGTCCGCGACAGCATGACGTTGACCGTCGGCACCCAGCCGAGCGACCATGGCAGCAGGAGCAGCAGAACCTCCGCGGCGACGCCGATTGTCGCAATCAGCCACATCGCCATCGTCACGACCGCCATGAACAGGAAGAGCGGCGACAGCTTACCGCCATGCTCTTTTTTCCAATAGCGATACTGCCCGAACAAGCCGAACCCGCTAATCCAGCTGCCGACCACAACCAGAGTGAGTCCGATGTAAAACAGTGGATGAGCCTTCATCGGGGCATAAAAGGTGTACAGCACCGTCGCTTTGTTCAGCAAAATCATAATGACCGTCAAAATCGTTCCGGCCGCCATCAGAATAAATCCGGCCCACCCGGCCTTCCTGACGCCGCGCAGCAGGGAACCCCCCACGACATAGCTGGAGCCGGCATACATGAAGCCGATAATAAAGAAGGTCGTAAATACAAGTGCCATCAGCACCCCGTGCGCTGTGAGCAGCTGGTAATAGCCGATTCCACCCGGCAGCTGCATCCCCGGTCCCCGTACAAAGCCCTGCAGCATGCCCGCCACAGCCCCGAGCACAAGCGCCCCGAACGCGAACAGAATGTGTACCAGACTGAGCTTGGCATCGCCCGGATGGAGCTTTATGTTTTCCGCAAAGGCGCGGATTGGTTTGGTATTCATCGGGTTAATCCCCTTTCCGGTTCTCTACTTCACGACAATCGTCGTTTTCATAAATTCGTGGCCGATCCCGCAGTATTCATTACAGATGACCAAATACGTGCCGGGCTCATTGAACGTATGCGACAGATGGTTCACTTCCCCCGGAACGACCATCAGATTCACATTCGTTCCCGGAATCGCAAAGCCGTGCACCACATCCGGGCTCGTTACAATGAAGTTGACCTTGGCGCCGACGGGAACCTCCATATTTTCCGGCAAATACCCGAACGCCTGCCCAATCATAACCGCCTCATACTCGTTGTCCCCGAGATGCCGCAAGCCCGGCTTGTCGAAGGGTGCCGTTTCTTTGATTCGTTCCGGGTCAATCGCATGCGTATGGCTGCCTGGAGGCGCCATTCCCATCGTAAAAGCCCCTATGCCGAGCACGACCAGGAAGATGACAATCATCGATCCCCCGAAGGCCAGCCAGCCTTTTTCGTATTTATGCATATGCATCGCCATTCACTCCCTTTTCATTCCCTTTTCATTCCCTCTGTCGGTGGTCCTTTCTCCCGCGGCTTCTCTCTGCCGCTTCGCCAGCCTGCCTGCCCATCTGCGTGGCCTTGTCTCTGTTTGGCCTCTGTTGTCAATGACACGCCCCTATGGCTTGTTAACTGCCCCGGCTGACGAACAACACAAAGACCGCAATCCACGAGCAAGCAATAAACAACCCCAGCAGCATGACCGCAGCAAGCGTGCCCTTCAGGGACGGTTCCGGTGGTTTCTTGTCGGACATGATGAATTCCTCCGTTCTTATTGACCTTAGCGGCATCCCGTGTGAAACCGAAGCTTCTTGCTTCACCGCACTTTCAGGTGTGACTTTCAATACTCTTATAGTAGACAGAAAAAGCGGCCCGGACTGTGACCTAAGTCACTCCGAACCGCTCTGCCCCGCCGGGAAGCCGTTATTGTTCATGGATTTGTAATAAACGCGGAAAACCTGCTTCCCCCCCAAAAAGCCCGTTCAAATAACATACGTCGTGCCCGGCAATTGCCCTTGCAGCGAGCCCGAATCCAGGGCAATGACCGTTTCTTTGCCGCTGCTGCTAAAGGAACGCAAGTGCGGGACGCACTGGCTGTCAATGCTGATTTGGAACTGCCAGGCTTTGTGGGCTCCGTCCAAATGGGATTTGGTCAACACCCGTTTCATCGTACGGTGCGGGACAATAATGAAGGCGTCGGCCTGTTCACCGCCTAGCTTCAAATGAAAATCCAGCTGGTCCTCCAGCGCCTGCTCGCCGGAGCCCTTGCTTAGAGCGAAGCGGTAAACATACGGGTATTTGCGGATAGGCGGGTAGCGCCTGGAAAACATCATGAAGCAGCCTGGCTCCGTTCGTCCTGTTGCAGCACGCTTCGTAATCGCTTTCATTTCTGTATGAAGCTGCTCCTTCCGCTGACGGATGTGATCGAGCGCTTGCTTATGGGCATCCTCCATCGCCTTCACCTTCTGTACGATTCCATCTGTTACGGCAAAGGGCACGGAGGGCTCCACATAATGCTGTTTGAGGTACATCCGGTCAGCGCCGGTCAGCTTGATTCTCACCATAGCCTCTACATTCCCGCTCCCGTCCAGGCACCAGCCGCTTGAGGTGAAATTAGCCGAGCCGGTATAGGCGGCCTTGTCATCCAGCACGTACAGCTTCGTATGCAGCCGATCCAGCGTGCGTATGCTGAAGCCGGCCCGGCGAAGCATAGCCAGAGCCGCAATATCCACCGCGCCTGAGATGTAATCAAAGCCCATAGGAATCGTAATCATGGTGAGGCTTTTGCACGAGTCAGGCAGATTGTCGAGCAGCTGCTGAACCGCCGGATACGTAATATAAGGTGAAACGATCGTTACCGATTGTGTACATTTGGCCAAATCAGCCAGAAAAACAGCGGAAAACGTATCTCCCAGTAATTGTGGCATAACAAAATCCCCCCGTTCTCAGCGTAGCAAAACGAGAGGATTGTTGAAAGGACTATTTTTTTGTCGATTTCGGAATGACGACATGCAGATGAGTGCCTTGTCCGGGCGCAGAATCCAAATGGAAGGTGCCGCCCACGCTTCGTGCCCGCTCCTCCATGCTAAACAGCCCTACGCCTTTCCAGCGCAGCCCGGAATCGAAGCCCGCGCCTTCATCATCAATGAGCACGTGGACCCGGCTGCCGTTCTCGCTAATCGTCACGCTGGCTTCGCCAACCCCCGCATAACGGTGAATGTTCGTCATGGCCTCCTGAATGATCCGGTATATGGTCGTTTCCACTTGAATATCAAGCCGCTCCCGGAGCGTGGAATCCAGCTGAACCCGGATGCCGGTATGCTCCGTGAACGCCTGCAGATAGGAACGAATCGCGGGCACAATGCCCAGATCGTCCAGCACCGATGGCCGCAGCTCCCGGGAAATGGTCCGCACCTCTTCAATGACATGCGACAGCTCCCCGCGAAGAGCCGCGACTCCTTCATGCTGCTCTCGGGTCAGGATACGGTCCATATGAATTAAAAGGCTGAACAGGCTTTGGCCGATTCCATCATGCAGCTCGCGGGAAATCCGCTTCCTCTCTTCCTCCTGAATACGCATCATACGGAGCATCGTCTGCTGAAGCTCTTCCTCCACACGCTTCAGCTCCGTCACCTCATTGCGGATGGCCAAATACTGATACGGCTTGCCCTGCTCGTCCAGAAACGGAACAATGGTCGTGTTAACCCAGTAATACGTCCCGTCCTTGGCTTTATTTTTCAAATCGCCCCGCCATACATAGCCCTCCGAGATGGTCCGCCATAGGCGCCGCATCGTGTCTTTGCTGTGGTAGCCTGAATTGACGATCCGGTGATCGCTGCCGAGCAGCTCTTCACGGGAATAGCCGGAGATGGAGCAAAACTTGTCATTGACATACCGGATCATGCCCCGCTGATCCGTCATCGCCACGATAGACGATTCGTCCAGCGCAAATTTCAAATCCAGCAGCTGCTTGAGCGAGGTTTGCAGCTTCCCGCGCATGGCCTCGTCCAAAGCCCCTTCCTGCCGCAGCACAGCCATAAGCTCAGGCGCATGCTCGCCGATAACCCCCCGCCGGCGGTGGTGGCCTTCCGGCTCCCGATCCGCCGCGGCCTCATCCTGCCCCGCGGGCCGGAGCCATTCCGCACGCTCCGGCTTCAACGGGAATACTGGGCGTTCATCCCATTCTTGTTCCTTCTCCAAATCGCTACTCAAATTGCAGCAGCCCCTTTTTTAACGCATATTTAATCAATTCCGGACGGGATTTCAGGTTTAATTTTTCCATGACATTGCTTTTGTGAGTTTCTACCGTCTTCACGCTAATACAAAGCTGCTCGGCGATTTCCTTGTTGGAATATCCTTTAGCTGTCCAGGCGAGCGTCTCCTTCTCCCGTTCCGACAGCGTCTCATATAAGTCCGTGTTCTCGCCATGGCGGACTCGCTCCGTATATTCACTCATCAGCCGTTTGGTAGCGCTCGGATTCAAATACGCCTGCCCGGACGATACGGTACGGATCGCTGTCAGCAGCTCATCGTGCGGGGCGCTTTTCAGAATATAACCGGACGCTCCCGCCCGGATAGACTGCAGCAAATATTCTTCATCATCGTGCATCGTCAAAACCAGCACCGCTACCTCCGGCATCTGCTTCTTCAGCTCCGCCGTTGTCGTCATACCGTCCTTGCCCTGCGGCATGCTCAGGTCCATCAGCACCACCGACGGCCTCAAATCGGCCGCCTTCAGCAGCGCTTCCCCGCCTTCAGCCGCCTCTCCGATGACCCGCATATCCGGGCGGGCGTCCAGCAGCATCGACAGACCGGAGCGCAGCATCGCATGGTCGTCAACGATCAGAATCGTTATCATCCCATTCCTCCATATGAGGGTCTCATCCTGCTCCTCAGGGTTATCGTTTCATGTCATATCCCTAATGATACATGATGCAGCCCCCTGCTGGCTATGATCGCGATGCTGCGGCCTGTACCTTTATTCGTTCGATGCTTCCCCCTTCTCATGTTCCCCCCGCAAGGAGGCCTCATTCCGGTGTTCATGCTCATGCTCCTGACGGGAGCGGCAGCCGCCACAGCAAGCTTTTCCCGGCCGTTCCGCGTTTTGACTGCTGCAATGCTCGTGCTCATGGGGATGCGCCATCTTCCTCGTCCTCCTGCAGAAACGTTTTCCTTCAGTATGCTCCCCCTTCACAGTCCCGCGCTGTAACAAAAGTCACAGCTTGTGATAAAAAAATATTCCCGGCACCTGCTCGGCCCGGGAATTTGATTTAGACAGGATTATGCTTTCCGCCTGTATGGAACCTAGGATGAAGCCGGGACGATAAAATACGGATCGGTCTCCTGCAAAATGACGCTCAAATCGTCCGCGTTAAACACTTCGTCTCCGTTCCAATCCTGCCTGCTGGAAGGGCTATTCAAAAACTGCATCAGCGCGTCCAGCCGTATTTTGGCACCGGGCTCGCTGCCCGTCGCAGCGCGGATAGCCTGACGTACAGGCGATTCTTGCGCCGTGTCCTCGCGGGTAATGCTCAGCAGGTACACCTTATAATTGGCGGCATTATTCGGATCCTTGACCGTTATCGCGAACAGGTTCAAGCCCGTTTCCAGCTCCAGGGCTTGAGGCGATATGAACGGCTGCTGGTTCATCTCCACCTCAGCCCGCAGATCGTACACTGCGGCAGTTACGGACACGGCACTGATCCCGGCAGGCACACTCAGCGAATAGTACAGCGTATTTTTATCAAAATGAATCGTACCGGGGGTCACCGACAGGCCTGCCAAATCCGTAGACACCGGATCATCTACGCTGAATGCGCGGTATACATAGATTCGATACGTATCGCTACCCGATTCCCCTTCATTAGGACTGGACACGGTTACGGTAATGACGTTCATCCCTTCCGTCAGGTGTACCGTTTTGTGCCCGGTCTGTGTTCCGTTAATGTTCAATACCGCCCGATTATCGCTAGGCGCCGCAGTAACCGTAATGTCGTAAACACTGCCTGTCACCGCTACACTGTATTCCTTTTGGGCCGGATCAAAAGCGACCGAAGCCGCGCTTAGCGACAAGCTGCCCAGCTCCAACGATACTGGAGCCGGCGTGCCTTTCACCACCGTAATGCTGTACTCCGTGTTCTGTCCGGAGGCGGAGTACACATCGACCGGAATTACGGTTACCTGCGATGTCGGATTCAGCAGCACCGTTTTTGATACACCGCTTGAAGCAATAATGCCGTTAATAGATAACGCCGTTGCAGCTTGATTGCCCGCAGCCTGAACCTCCACAGCATCCGCGTAGCTTGGCACAGTTACCGTGTAAGACAGCGTACCTGTGGAGAAGGCCGGGGACATCGTGCCGGGAGTCACGATAAGTGAAGCCAGCCCGCCCCGTTCCTGAATGCCGACCGTTCCCGGCACAGTGCTGGTATACTCGGCCACACGGGTATAAATGCCAATTGTGACAGCCCCGTCCGGCACAGGCGTATGATCCGGTATGCGATACGACACCGTCGGACGCTGCGCGTCGGGAAACACCCACCTGTCATAAAAAATTCGCGCAAGGGAGCCGACCACTTGATTGCTGCTGTCCATAAAATAAATATCAAAGGCCGTCGGCGTGTTATAAATCTCTTCATTGGTCCAGGTCAGAAGCCCTCCGATTTGTCCGTCAACCGGGTCCGTATCCAAAAACGTGACGTTCTGCGGTGCCGCATAGCTGAAGCCCGCTTCCGAATACGGGTTGGGCAGCGGCTCCGGCAAAGCTCCGTCTATAGCCAAACGATCCGCAAGGAGCAGCGGCACTTGCACCGGCCCGAGGGTGCCGTCTTCCAGCTCAACCCCAAGGTAATAGCCCTGGTAAGCTTCCGTGAGGCCGGCCGCTGTAATCTGCGGCAGCCCATAGCTGTATTGATCGGCATTCGCTGCCGGAATACGCGCCACAATTTCAGATTCGGAGCCGTATTGCCCTGCCCTGGAAATCACATAAGCGGCAAACAAGGATTCGGCGCGGGCTTTCGGCCATACCGCCAGCGGGCTAATCACATGGGATGCCGGGCTGTCGTCCTCCAGATGTGCGTCTGGAATAACCGGCACATCCCACAGCTTGACGACCGCAGGCGTTCTCTGCTCGTTCACCCCGTCCCAAATGTAAAGCTGCAGCCATGCCGCGCCTTCGGGCACAATCGCACGCAGCACCTCAATCCAGTAATAGCCGTATTGGTCCAAATTGACCGGCTCGGCCACCAGAGGGACGCTGTCGAGCTTCGCACCGGCGGCATTCTCGAAGTACACACGGTACTCCTGAATGGTATCCTCGTCGATTTGAGGCGCCTCCCAGGATATTTCGCCAGAAATATACCCCGCCTCCAAATCCGTATCCTCAAATTCGAGCTGGGTCGGCAGGTTTTCCGGGGACAGCTCGAAAGAGCTAATGATCAGGTCGTCCGCTTCTTCCGAAATCCGCAATTTTTGTGATTCTTCCCCATATTGAATGCCATCCGCAGCAAAGGCGGGAATGACAATTCTGTAATAACCGGGCGGCAAGCCGCTATACTGCGCTCCGCCTTCAGCAGCCGAGCTCAAGAAACTGGCATAAGAGTAAAAGCCTTCATTGCCGCCCATGACTTCAATTTCAATCGGAATCCCCGCTTGAAGACCGGATTTGCTCCACAACGTAACCGGCACCTGCAGGGTCCTATCCCCCGGGGAAATGATATATCCGCTGCCGTGGTTATCATAGACGGTGACCGCAATATCACCAGGGCTCGCCGGGTTATCAGGGTCTGGAGTAACGAGATTATTGTACGTCGTCACCCTAAGCTTGTAGGCTCCGGGAGAAAGTGGAGTGTACAATCTGCGGGATTGATGGGAGCCGGGCGAGTAGCTGGTGTACGTCTCTGTAAACTGAAGCTCGTCGCCGGTCAGCGAATAAACCTGAACGCGGATTTTATTGGCTGTCGAATCTGCGGGAACCTCATAATCCAACGTGAACAAAAAATAACTGTCAACACCGACCTCAAGCTGGTTCAAATTCGGCGTGCTCGCTCCGGCGGCCGACGGCCGAAGGAACAGGACGGCCATTAGCATTAGAAGCCCGGCAGCAAGCAGCAAGCTGCACCGGCCGCTTCTGTCCGGATATCCCCTCATGGGTTGATTCATGATGTTATTCCCCTCTCTCTGCAGCCCGACGGGCGCATAATCTGGCAGCATTCGGTTTCAAGTTATGTTGATGCCGGAATACGGCGGCATGATGACGGTTCGTGACAAGCTTTGCAGAATGCCTATCTATAACTATAGTGAAAATAAAGAACGGCATGAAGCGAACATTCGTTCTATTTTTGGTAATGTAACCCCTTTCACGCAAGAAAACAACGCCTAATCACATCAACTGTTCAAAAACAACGTCCAATGCCCGCAAAACCTGACGAAATGCGGCAGATTCCGCTGCTGCATACATCGCATTTAAGCGCGCAGCTGTGTTTAACGCGTCCGCTAATGCAGGGGGACCGGCAGACGAACCGGGCTTTCGAAGAACAGCCTCATAATCGGAAAGTGCTGTTAAATTAGCCTTGCCGGTAATTCGAAGACAAGTGGGAAATACTAGAAGCATCTGCGGCAGGCCCGGACTGCTGCTTACCGAGGAGGACGAAATGGATAAGCCCCTTATTGTTCAAAGCGACATGTCGGTTCTGATCGAAACAGGCCATCCCCGGTTCGCCGAAATTCGCAGCCGTCTAAGCGCCTTTGCAGAGCTGGAAAAAAGCCCTCAGCACCTGCATACGTACCGCATGACACCGCTGTCGCTCTGGAACGCCGCTGCCGGAGGCCTGACGGCCGCCCAGACAACGGATGTGCTGCGGCAGTACAGCAAATATCCTGTGCCGGGCACAGTGCTGCGGGAAGTGGATACGCTCCTGGGACGCTTCGGCCTATTGCGGCTGGAGCGCTGCGGCACAGAGCTGCGCCTGTACAGCAGCGATCCCGCCGCGCTGGCCGAGCTGCGGCGTTACCGCAGTCTGCAGCCGTATTTGGCGGGCCGCGACGAAGCTGACGGTGACAAGGGCACCTCCTGCGGCCCGGACTCGCCGGGAGCAGAGCGCTCGCCCGCCGCATACGCCGGCGCAGATTCATACGTCACCGTACACAGCCCGTACCGCGGCCTAATCAAGCAGGAGCTGCTGAAGCTCGGCTTCCCGGTCAGCGATATCGCCGGTTATACCGAGGGCTCGCCCCTGGACATTGCCTGGCGGGAGGAGACTCGGACCGGCGTAGCGTTTCGGCTGCGGGAATACCAGCGCCAGGCTGCGGACAGCTTCTACGCCGGAGGCTCGGACTTCGGCGGCAGCGGCGTGCTGGTCCTGCCCTGCGGCGCCGGCAAAACCGTCATCGGCATTGCCGCAGCCATCGATGTGCAGGCCGAGGTGCTTGTGCTGACATCAAGCGTTACCGCTGCCAGACAGTGGATTCAGGAATTTCTGGACAAAACAACGCTCGAAGAGCGCCAAATCGGGGAATATTCGGGTGAACACAAAGAGATTCGCCCGGTGACAGTAGCGACTTATCATATTGTGAGCCACCGGCCGGCTCGGCACAGCAGCTTTCCCCATCTCGATTTGTTCTCGCTGCGCAACTGGGGGCTCATCATTTATGACGAGGTGCATCTGCTGCCTGCGCCGGTCTTTCGCATCACTGCGGATATTCAAGCCAAACGAAGACTCGGGCTTACAGCAACACTGGTCCGGGAGGACGGCATGGAGCAGGACGTTTTCTCCCTCATCGGCCCCAAAAAATATGATTTGCCGTGGAAGGAGCTCGAACAGCAGGGCTGGATCGCCACAGCGGCTTGTACGGAAATCCGGCTTGATTTAACCCCGGAGGAGCGGAGCCGGTATACCGAGGCGGGCAAGCGGAGCCGGGCCCGGATCGCCGCTGAAGCCGAGCGCAAGCTGGATGCGGCGCAGCGGCTGCTGGAGCGGCATACCGGGGAGCCGGCCCTTGTCATCGGGCAATATCTGGAGCAGCTTCAGAGGCTTGCCGGCCGTCTGAATGCGCCGCTGATTAGCGGCAGGATGCCTGCCGGAGAACGGGAGCAGTGGTTCAGCCGGTTCAGAAGCGGCGAAATCAAGGTGCTTCTCGTCTCCAAGGTCGCGAATTTCGCCATTAATCTGCCCGATGCAAGCATCGCTATAGAGCTGTCCGGCCAGTTCGGCTCCCGGCAGGAGGAAGCCCAGCGGCTGGGTCGGCTGCTGCGGCCGAAGCCCGACGGGCGTACCGCCCGCTTCTACACCTTGGTGACACGCGGGACAAGGGATGCCGAGGATGCGCAGAAGCGCCAGCGCTTTTTGGCGGAACAGGGCTACACCTACGAGATTGAAGAATGGGCGCGGGTCAAAACGACGCCGTCCCGCCTGGAGCGGCCGTTACCGGTTTGACCCGTCAATACGTGTTGCTTGTCCCGCCGTAAGCAAAACCAGAACAGCCCGGTGCCCGGGCACGCCTTCATTGGCGGTTGTCCGGGCACCGGGCTGTTATTTTGACCGAATCGCTGACCGCGGTAAGCCGCTGCCGCAAATGGCAGCCGCACGGCGCAGCGGGATTTGAAATGAAATGGCTTACTTGCCTTTTCCCGCATCGAACGAGCTTTTTAGCGATACGATCCGGTTGAAGACCGGCTTGCCAGCCGTAGTATATTTCGAGTCGACATTGAAGTAGCCATGCCGGAAAAATTGAAACTTATCCTGCGGCTTCGCGCTGCCGAGCTGAGGCTCAACAAAGCCCTGCAGCACCTCCAGCGAATTCGGGTTAATATGCTCCAGGAATGACCCTTCGCCGTCATCCTCGGCATCATCGTTCAAAATCGGCTCAAACAGCCGGAATTCAGCCGGTGCAGCCTGTGTGGCCTCGATCCAGTGAATGGTTCCTTTCACCTTGCGGCCTGTGAAGCCGCTGCCGCTCTTCGTCTCCGGATCGTAGGTGCAGCGCAGCTCGATCACGTTGCCGTCCGCATCCTTAATCACTTCTTGGCACTTGATGAAGTATGCATGCTTCAGCCGAACCTCGTTGCCCGGATACAGACGGTGGTAGCCCTTCGGCGGCTCCTCCATGAAATCATCCTGCTCGATGTAGATCTCCCGGGAGAACGGGATATGGCGGTTGCCCATTTCCGGCGCTTCGGTGTTATTTTCCGCTTCAAGCTGTTCGATTTGCCCTTCCGGGTAATTCGTAATGACCACCTTGAGCGGCTGCAGCACCGCCATCGTCCGCGGCGCCTTCAGCTTCAGATCCTCCCGGATGAAAAAGTCCAGGTTGCGCGAATCCACCAGACTGTTGCTGCGGGAAACGCCAATCTCCCGGCAGAAGGCGCGAATCGCCTCCGGTGTAAAGCCCTTGCGCCGGAGCCCGCTAATTGTCGGCATCCGCGGGTCGTCCCAGCCATCGACGACGCTCTCATCTACAAGCAGCTTCAGCTTCCGCTTGCTCATTACCGTGTTGGTAATATTCAAACGGGCGAACTCGTACTGTTTCGGCTGGCTCTCCATTTCGCATTCCGCAATGACCCAGTCGTAGAACGGGCGCTGATCCTCAAACTCCAGTGTACAAATGGAATGCGTCACGCCTTCAATGGCATCCTCCAGCGGGTGGGCAAAAGCGTACATCGGATAAATGCACCATTTATCGCCGGTGTTATGGTGAATCGCATGTGCAATACGGTACAGCACCGGATCACGCAGGTTGATGTTCGGGGAGGCCATATCGATTTTGGCGCGCAGCACCTTCTGGCCGTCCTTGAATTCTCCGGCGCGCATACGTGCAAACAAATCGAGGTTCTCCTCCACGCTGCGTCCGCGGTGCGGGCTGTCCTGGCCCGGCTGGGTCAGCGTACCGCGCGTTTCGCGGATTTCATCGGCTGACAAATCACAGACGTAGGCTGCGCCTTTCCGGATCAGGCGGACTGCACGCTCGTACATTTCCTCGAAATAATCCGATGCAAAGAACAGCCCGTCCCACTCAAAGCCAAGCCATTTGACATCTTCCTTGATGGCTTGTACATACTCGGCGTCTTCCTTGAGCGGATTCGTATCGTCCAGGCGCAGGTTGGTGCGGCCCTTAAATTCGTCAGCCAGCTCAAAATTCAGGCAAATGGACTTTGCATGGCCGATATGCAAATACCCGTTCGGCTCCGGCGGGAAACGGGTTACAATTTCCTTCACCTTGCCCGTATTCAAATCCTCCGTCACGATGTGCTTGATAAAATTAGACGAAGTGGCTGCAGCCGTGTTCTCCATCCCCATCAACAACCTTTCTTTACGTTGGATAGCAAAAAAATAATTACTTTCTATCATACACAAAATGGATAGCAGTTATAAAGCCGGAAATGAAACATTTTTTCACATGCGAATCGGTTTGCAGCAAAAAGCCCTGATTTCTCAGAGGAAGCCATGCATTCCCCTGAAAATCAAGGCCGGATTCAGCTTGATGCTTATTGATGCTTTGATGCGTAAGCGATTGAATCAAAAGGCTGCCGCCAGCTGCTTCGCCTTGGCAATCGCTTCTTCCTTGATGCTTTCCGCCCGGTCCGGGAACTGATTATGTCCTTCTACGAACAGCCCTTCCAAGGTCGGTATGCCAAAAAATTGCATAATGACGCCAATATACCGGTGGCCCATCTCCATTGCGGCTGCGGGGCCTTCGGAATAAATGCCGCCGCGGGCTTGAATGTGAAGCGCTTTTTTGTTGGGAAGCAGCCCTACCGGTCCTTCTGCGGTGTATTTGAAGGTTTTGCCGGCCATACATACGGAATCCAGGTACGCCTTCATCACAGGCGGGAACGAGAAGTTCCACATCGGTGTCACAAAAACATATTTATCCGCCGCTACGAATTGGTCTGTCAGCTCGCCTAACCGGCCCACCTTGGCCTTCTCCGCAGCAGACAGCTGATCGAAGGAGCCTCCGGACCGCAGCTTGCCCCAGCCGCTGAACACATCGGCATCGATAGCGGGAATATCGGCGCGGTATAAATCCAGGTGAACCACCTGATCTCCGCTGTGAGACGACTGATAGGCATCTATAAACGCCTTGCCGACAGCCATACTGTAGGACTGCGTATGATCGTGAGGATGCGCGGTAATGTACAATAAGGTTGCCATATGGACCGATACCTGCCTTTTCATAAAGTCAAAGTCCCTATTAGCCTGCGCTGTCCTGGCCGCGCTATACATCCGCAGCCTCCTCCAAATCGGTCCAATCACGTGGTCGACCGACCGCCGTCATACAGCAAAACACCGCGCGCCGGGAGCTGCGCGCGGTGCGGAACTTCCTTTAAGCCTGGTCCCGTCGGGAGAAATCGAGCATGACGGTCAAGCTGAGCAGCGTCACAAGAATCGTTGCGCCCATATCGGACAAAATGGCGATCCACAGTGTAAGCCACCCCGGAATCGTTAAGAGCAGCGCGATAATCTTCAAGCCAAGGGCAATTCCGATATTCCACTTGATGATCCGGTTGACCCTTCGCGCAATCATAATCGCGTCAGGCAATCGTCCGAGGTGATCCTGCATAAGCACCACATCGGCTGTTTCCAGCGCGCTGTCAGTCCCTTTGCCCATCGCAATTCCGAGATTGGCGGAGGCCAGCGCCGGGGCGTCATTCATGCCGTCCCCCACCATCGCGACGCGCCCTGCGGCCGCCAATTTCTTCACCTGCTCCACCTTATGCTCCGGGAGCAGGCCGCCCTGCCAGTCCGTCACGCCGACCGCGCGGGCCACCCGCTCCGCTGTCCGGGGATGATCGCCTGTGAGCATGACGGTATGACGCACCCCGCGGCGGTGCAGTGCGGCGATAACCCCGCGGCTTTCCTCGCGGATTTCGTCCTCGATGCCGAGCAGGCCGAGCACTTGTCCGCCGCAGGCCGCCGCCACCAGCGTCATGCCCTGCTCCTTCAGGCGGGCAATATCGTCCCGGACCTCTTGAGGGAGCTGCAAGCCGGCGGCACTCTGCTCATTGCCGACAGTCACCGTCACCCCGTTCCAGAAGCCGATCATGCCCTGCCCCGGTACCGCACGAATATCGGTAAATGCCGAGGTATCGGCACAATCAGCCGAAGCCTTGCCGGCGGCCTGCTCCTCCACATAACGCAGCACCGCTTTGGCCAGCGGATGAGAAGAGCCCTCTTCCAGCGCGCGAAGCACGGTGTAGAACCGGCTCTCATCATAAACAATCGCCGCTTCAACCTTGGGCTCCCCTTTGGTCAAGGTTCCTGTTTTATCAAACGCAAGCGTATCGATATGGCCGAGCTGCTCCAGATGCACGCCGCCTTTAATCAGAATCCCCATCCGGGCGCTGCGGGTAATGCCCGATATAATGGCAATCGGCGAAGATAGAATAAGAGCGCAGGGGCAGCCGACAATCAGAACAGCCAGCCCCTGATACAGCCAGGTGTCCCACGAGCCGCCCAGCACAAGCGGCGGAACGACCATCACAAGCACAGCGATCACCATAATAACCGGCGTGTAATAACGGGAAAAGCGGTTAATAAACAGCTCCGTCGGTGTTTTCGTATCCTGGGCTTCTTCGACCAGATGCAGAATTTTCGCCAAGGAGGAATCCTCGAACGCCTTGGTCATCCGCAGCTGCAGCACCCCTTCATTATTCAAGCTGCCGCCGTACACCGCATCTCCGGTCACCTTATCCACCGGCAGCGGCTCTCCCGTAATAGCCGCCTCGCTTACCGAGCTGCGGCCGCTGATCACGACGCCGTCGGACGGAATTTGCCCGCCGGGGCGCACCAGCACAATATCGCCTGCCTGCAGCTGCGCAACCGGCACAACCTCCTCCCGGCCGTGAGCAAGGCGAATCGCTTCTTTCGGAGCAGCCTGAAGCAGTGCTTCCATCGAGCGCCGGGCGCGTTCCATGCCCATGCCTTCCAGCCACTCATTGACCCCGAACAAAATCGCAACCAGGGTAGCCTCCTTCCATTCCCCCAAGCCGATGGCGCCTATCAGAGCGATGGTCATCAAGGTATCCATATTAAATCGAAGCTTCATCAGGTTGCGAATACCTTTGAAGAAGGTCGTATAACCGCTACTAGCGATAGCCGCCAAATAGAGCGGAATGACGAGCGCCCCGGAGGCATTGTCCTGCAGCAGGATCGCCGCCAAATACAGAACAGCGGCTGTTCCGAGCAAGGCCTTCATCAATACGCCGCTGTTATGCTCGTGGTCGTGATCGTGGCCGTGTTCATCGTAGGAATGCGCATGAGCATGGCCGTGAAGCGCTTCAGAACGATCTTCAGCTGCCCGGTACCCCGCACTGCCCTGACGGAGTTGATGATCATGGCTGCTGTCTGCTCCGCCATGATCATCATGGCCGCAGCAGTCCGCTTCGGAAGGCTCATGACTGCCATGAACACCAGCCATAGCCAGCGGACGGACCATAGCTCGCGGTTCCTGCTGTTCTTGCCCGGCAGCGGCTTCACAAGCTGCAGAGCCCGCTGAAGTCCGGCCTTCCGGCTTCACCAGGCGCGCGCCCTCCCTGCGCAAAATGTGCTCCACCTCGTCCAGCTGTACCCGCTCATCAACCAGAAGCTTGCTGCTGTTATACTGCAAACGAGCCGTATCGCCATAGGCCAGCTTTTGAATTTGTTCTTCCATTTGAGCGGCGCAATGGCCGCAGGACAAGCCTTTTACCCGGTATTGCATCATGGCCGTTCACCTCTTTGCCTTTCAAATCGTAATCATTACATCAAAATGAATATATGAGTAATTATTCATATGTTAATCTTATTGTACCCTTATTATGTTTTCCCGCGCAAGAGCAACTTACAATTTGTTATACTAATGAAAAACGACCCTGAAAGGTGACTGCCATGGAATCCATCATTTCCGATACATGCGAAGACGGGTGCGGCGGAACAAACACCCTCGAAACCGAGCGCACCGAGCGCCTGCTCCCCGGGCATTCCGCGGCAGCGCTTGCGGATTTGTTCAAAGCGTTAGGCGACCCGACCCGCATCAAAATGATTCACGCCCTGCTGCCCGGAGAGCTCTGTGTGCACGATTTGGCCGTCCTGCTGGACATGGGCCAATCCGCCATCTCCCACCAGCTGCGTTATTTGCGCAACCTGCGTATCGTCAAACGCCGCAAAGCAGGCAAAACCGTCTATTACTCAGTAGATGACGAGCATATCGAACAAATTCTTGTTCAAACGCTGCAGCACCTGGGACATGAGTAGCTTTTTCCGGCTTACCAGGGCTGTAGCCTCGTTCCCGGTAGTATCTCAGTAAATCCACGCGAAGCTTCCGCTTCATCCGGCATCGGGACGGGGCACGAATACGCCAGACCCTGCAGCTTTTGCTCTGACAGTATATTTCGCTGCGCCTCCTTGTGTTCCATTTTTCCGGTGAATCCGTCTGTACGGATGTGGGGAACCGAATTTTCCCGCCGATGGCTGCCAGACGTACCATATCACCGAAAAAGAGCATCGTTTTGTTATGACGGACCATGGTGTTTTCCGGAAAAATGAGCTATGGCGGCAAACCATTGATAAGCAAACCGGAAATATGCTGGACGAACGCCTGCTAAAACGGAGCTTCTGCGAGGTGTAATACAACGTGAATATAGACTCGCAGACCTCGCAGGGAGCTGACAGCAGGACAGCAGGTTTCTAGATGGCTGGGGCCGGAGCAGCATATATTTCCCGAAAAATGATATTCCAAATGCCCGGCGTGTAAAGGAACGGCAAGCCAGCCAGCATAAAAAAACGATCCGCCGGGAGCAGATCGTTTTGTTTAGGTATTAGGTATAACAGTCGCTTTAAATGGGGAGCAGCCGGATCGCCAGCTTTTTCTCCAGCCGCTCCACCATCTCATTCCACTCCTGCGGCTTATTGGACAGGACGGAATAATACCAGCGGAGAAATCTCGCCACCAGGTCCGCCGGCACCTCATGCACATTTTTTTCAATCGGCATGAAGCAGAAGTCCAGTCCCGTTACAGCTTGACCATCATTCTCCCAGGAAGGATGCACATAATCGAAATCCAGCTTTTGATATCCCAGATGACTCAGCACCTCCCGGCGCACATAAGGATCCATCGGCTTTACACCGCCAAAGTCATGGTCCTTTTGCCGGTACGGATTATAAATTTCCGCAAACATGCCGTACAGATTTTTTCCGTTGGCCTCCGCCAAAGCGATAAGATCCTCCTGCCGCTTCACAAATAAAAACCGGCCGATGCCCAGCTCCGGCTGCCCAATAATCGTAAAGTCCGTCATCGCAACATTCAGATCCTGAACGTAACGGTATTCCGTCGCCCCGACCACCTTGCCTTCATGGACGGCAACAAACACACGGATGTCCGGGTCCTCCAGCGGCTCCTTCCACAAATCGAACGCCAGCACCTCTTCCGGCGGAAATACCTCCTGCATCAGCTGATGCATACTTGCAAACAACGGGTCCTGTATACTTGTTATCCGTTGGTATTTCATCATTATGCATTCCTCCCCAATTCCTAGCTTTCGGGCGTGTTCCCGTCCCTAGCCTACCATTCCGTATTGTAAACCATTCCCAGATGAGATACAAATATTTGAGCGATTTTCACCCGAATTTTGGCGTTTTGGTTTAAAAAAGGTTCATTATTGAAACAAATCTCCGTTTTGCTGCGTCTGCTATGTATAACGAAGGAGGACATCCCGCTTGAAACCTGTTATTTTGCTGTGCGGTCTGATGCTGCTGATCTCCTGCGGCTCCCATATGCAGGCCCCGTCCTGGGTTACAGGCTCCAAAGCCTGTCCCCCGTATGCCACAATAGAATACGTTGATGCCCTGAAGATCAATGACATCCGATATACGCGCAATTTTCACGAGAGTGACCTGGCTTCGCTGAAGCCTTCCGGACAGGCCGGTGAAGTCGGTTATATGCTTTCCGGTCATGCCTGCTCCGATTATGAGCTGCAAAATGGCGATGCTGCCCTGCTCCCGGAAGGAACGGTGATCTATGCGGTAGAAGGCTACAACCCGGAATTCCGGCTTCTGGCCAATGGCGAGCTGTATGAGTCGGCAAACCATTCGAAGGCCAAGGTTCTCTCTGACCTCATGGATATTCAGGGGAAAATCACCGGGATCCGCTTTGAAGGCACGGACGATGGCGCCCCCCTGTCCGGCTTCTCTCCGGAGGCCGTCCGCCGGTTTGAGGAGGAATTCCTCAAGCTCCCCTACATCGGCTTCGGTGCCATGTATAAGCAGACCGGCGACCTGAACAGGGACAACTATTTTTTGCGCGTTCATCTGCAGGACGGCTCCTCCTTCCGCATCAGTTACTGGCCCGGGCACCGCGCTATCACTCCGGGAGCGTTCGTCACTGAAACGCTGGATACCCTCATCCAAACACAAAAAAAGGCAGCCCCCTAAGCTGCCCGAAACCTGATACGATAGCCTATCGTCTCCCGCAGGGCCGCCCGGCCGGATCAATAAACGATACGCTGATTTCTACAACGTCCTGCATTACGCTAGGATCACTCACTGTATGGGGCTGGGGCTCACCAGCCGAAATCCAGTGATTTGCCCGTTTCCACCCAAGTTTTGATATGGCTCAAAATCATCCACCAATGCTTCTCTGCATTGCCGTACGAAGGATGGTTGTCCGAAAAGCGATCATTCACCAGCTTCAGCTTGGTGCAGCCTCCAGTCTGCTCCAGTGTGAAGGTCACTCTTGATTCCAGCTCCGCGTGGTTTGCATAATACGAAGGTCCCGGATGCTCGATATAGCTTAACATCTGGTTCGGCACGCAGGCCAGAATGGTTCCGTAAACATGAACCGTTGCCTCCCCATCCTTGCCGGGGCCTATATATTCAAACGCGTCCCCTTCCCGGAAGGTCGAACGGATAACACATCCGAAGAAGGTTTGACGGGTGCCCTCCGGTGAAACAAGGGCGGCCCACACTTGCTCCGGCTCTGCGCCGATATAGAATTCATAGTTCAGACTCATGATTTTCTCTCTCCTTATAGATTCGTCGATTTACCGGATCAGCCGCTGCTGTCATTCAGTATAAACCGGGAAGCGATAGACGTATTGTAAAAACACGACACCTGCAGACAGGAGTGACAACCATGAAACCAACTGTTCCCACGCCCAGTATGGGTATCCTTCAACTCCACGAAGCCGGGGAAAAATTCCATCTGTCCCGATATGCGCCCTCCGCACAGCTGAGCCCGTTCGTTAAGCATTATTGGATCGTCAGCTGGGATTTATCCGGGGAAGAGCCCCACGCCCAAGACGTTGTCCCGAACCCGTGCGTAAATCTGGTCATTGAGGCTCAACGAAGCGGCATTTACGGCGCCGCCAGCAGCAAATATACAAAGATTCTTGAGGGAACAGGACACGCCTTCGGCGTCAAATTCCGCCCCGGCGGATTTTATCCGTTTCTCCAGTCACCGCTCTCCAGACTTACAGATCAATCGCTGGCGCTTTCGGATATATTCGGCCCCGGAGCCGAAGCTGAGGCGCAGCAAATCAGATCCGCACCATCACCGGACGCCATGATCGCCCTCGCCGAAGCCCTGCTTCAGAGCAAGCTGCCGGAGCCGGATGAAACCGTTCAGTACATCAATACCATGATCGATCGGATACAGGAAGACCGTCATATTACGAGAGTGGAGCACATCTGCCAGCAATTCAGCCTGAATATCCGGCGGCTGCAGCGGCTGTTCAACCAGTATGTCGGAGTCAGCCCCAAATGGGTCATTCAGCTGTACCGGCTGCAGAATGCCGCGGAAGCGCTCGATCTGGATCGCGTTCATGCGGGCCCCGGCCTCTCCGCCGATTTGGGCTATTATGACCAATCGCATTTTATCCGGGACTTCAAAACCGTCATTGGCAAAACACCGGAGGAATACGGCCGCAGATAAGCAGCCGGGAATTTTCGGTATAACGGCTGATACAGCTGTACTGCCGAATCGGAACTTGCCTTCAGCATCACCCGCATGATTTGCCGGGCTATCTAACGGCATGGGAGTATTGGAAGAAGCAGGTTGAATGACCTCAGCAGAACGTCCCCTGAAGCTATGCTCAGGGGACGTTCTATATCAAGAACGCTTGCCCGATCATCATCACAGCGGGCAAGCGACACAAGCGCCGACATACAGTGAAGCACCGCTTGCGGGGAGCTGCGCGCAGCGCAGTCCTCTGTCGCTCAACTGAAATAAGCCTCCGCCAGCTTTCGAGCCATACGAGTAGCCAGCGCCTGTGTGGTCAGTGTCGGATTCGGCCCCCCGATGCCGTTAAAATGCACACTGTTGTCGGCGATAAACAGCCGCTTGACCTGGTACGCCTCGCAATGAGTATCCACGACAAAGCCCATCCGCATGGTGCTTTCCAAATGGAGCATCCAGCCCGCCGGGGAATCCGACCGGATGATGGTTTGGGCACCGGCCTGCCGCAGCGTTTCACATGCATACCGGGCCAATTGATCCCGCCGCTGAAGCGTTCTCCGGTTCGGCGTGTAATGGATGACAGGCACGGGGCCATGCTCATCCCTCCACAGCGGATCCACCTCTACCCGGTTGCTGTATAGGGTATCGTCATCCGTGAGCAGCAGCATCGTCATCGTACGGCTGTAATTCGCCATCAGCTCCTTGAGCTTCGGACCGACAACCCGGCCCCGAATATCCCACGGCTCTCCGGGCTCCGGCGGATTGAGCATATCATAGCCCGCCTCACTAAATCCGTAGGTCAGATTCGCCATAATTCCGGGGCTAAGACAAGAAACCTGAAATATTCCGGTACCGGGAATATCCACCCTCGCACCGGAGGTATGGCCGACATAGGGGTACACGGACGGAACACCCAGAATCGACATCAGGTCTTTCTCATCAAACACGCCGCCCACCCAGTCAAAATAATGATTGGTCAGCCCCCTCCCTACCCAGGCATTATGGGGCAGACCGGAGTTGAACCAAAGCCGGGGCGATTCGATACAGCCAGCAGCCATAACGACTGTTCTGGCGGTCAGCTCGCCGATTTCGCCTGTCCAGGTGTCACGGAACTGCACGCCGGAGGCGCGCAGCCCCCCTTTCGGGTCACTTTCTGTCAAGATTTGGACCGCAAATGAATTGGGCCGGATCGCCACCCGGCCTGTTTGGAGCGCCAGCGGAATATAACTGACCAGCGTGCTTCGCTTGGCAATTTTATCCATAGACGGACCCGCCGTACAGCCGTTCATACATTGTCCCTTGAGGGTACACCCTTCCATATGATCGAATTGATCCATAGAGTACGCCGGGTCCATCAGATGCGGATTTGGCGGCAGTATTGCATTGGGGTTCGGCCTATATCCCGGCGTGACAACATTCAGCGTCGGATTGAGTGTCCAGCCAGCTTTGCGGGCCCCATAGTAAAATAGCTCCTCCTTGGGCGTCGTCGGCGAAAATTGCACAGGCAGTGTAGCTTCCACCTGTTCATAATATGGAATCAGCTCCCGGTAGCTAATCGGCCAAACATCGTCAATCGCCGCAGGAAAGGCACGCGGTGATTGGGTCCAGTAATGCTGCGTAGTCCCGCCAACCCCGGATGCCTGCCAAATCGCCCCTTTCTGCCGCATGATCCGGTACCAGGGATCCCGGTGCCGATCCGCCGGACCGAACCGGATTACACCCGAAACCTTATCATTCATATTGTTCTCATAGGCGTTGTATATTTTTTTGTAAATCCCTACGTCCAAATCGGCATGACTGGAGCTCCACTGGCCTCCCCTCTCCCGGTTAGGGTCCGGCCATTTGCTGTTTCCATACCACGGCCCCGCCTCCAGCACCAGCACGCTCAGACCCAGCTCACCAAGCTCCTTGGCCGCCACTGCGCCGCCTCCGCCCGATCCAATCACAATGACATCTGCATCAAGCATCAGAAGCTTCCCCCCCCTTCCCGTTGAATCGTCAGCAAGAAGCCGCGCAAGGCCCGGTAACCCTTGGCTACCCCGGGGTAGCCAGCCTGACGCCAGCCGGTGGGAAAGCACTCCAGCACCCGTTCTGTCGGCGTTCTCAGACGGGTTGTTCCGTACGCAGACCATTCTGAATAAAAGCCGAACATGGTCGCCCAATTCAAATAATCCGCCATAAATCGTATCAGCCCGCCATCGTGCCGGTACGGAAGGGGAAAAGGCCCTATATCCATATCCAGCTGCTCCAGCATCGCCAGCACCCGAATCCGGTCGCAAGGCGATAGGCTGGCAAACGGCCAGCCGCCACTGCTAGTATAGCAAGGGGGGATTAGCGCCTTGCCGGCCGCAATATACTGGGCAGCCCCTTCATTAAGCATTGTGGCGGTTGGCGCAGCGAGTGGAATATTCGCCAAGCCGAGGCAGCAGGCCAGCGCCAGACTGTGGTCCAGTTCCCATATTAAATATTCATGAATCCCCAAATCTGCCGCACCGGCCCAGTACTCCGCTCCAGGTCCCCCGGCGCCCGGCGGCATACCCGGCACGATCGCCTCAACCAGCGCTCTGAACGTCAGCCAAGCTTCGGAAACAGCGCCTGGCCAGCCGTTTGCCGCATCCATTTGAATCCCCCCTTTGCGTATATCTCATGATGAATCTATCCCCGGTAATGCTAATCGAAAACGTCCCTCTTGCCGTCAAAAAAAGTGTTCCATCTCAATATTCGATGAAGAATGCCCCATCTAATCTATACATACGGGATTCAGCGGATTATATGCGCCGTGCGGATAAATGGACGAAATCCAATGACCTTTTGGCACAATTTCACCTCAGCACTTCAATCCGGATGATGGTAGACTTATACTTAGTGATACTGCCAGGAAGTCGTCGTACCGGATAAACCGAAGGAGGTCGCCACCTATGCTGCGACAAGCTGAAGAATCGGATTTGCCTGAAATTCTGGAGATTTACAATGAGGCTATCATACATTCAACCGCCGTCTACACCTACGAGCCGCAAACACTAGAAAACCGGCTGCACTGGTTTCGTGACAAACAGGAAAACGGTTATCCCATTCTGGTTATAGAGGAGGCGGGGCATGTAATGGGATTCGCCACTTACGGCCCGTTCCGGGCATGGCCCGCATATAAATATACCGTGGAGCACTCTGTCTACGTGCACAAGGATTATCGCGGACGGGGAGCTGGGAAGCTGCTCATGCTCGAGATCATAAGCCTCGCTGAAAAGAACGGATATGCCACGCTAATTGCCGGGATTGACGCCTCGAACCATGAAAGTATCGCATTACATCAGAAGCTGGATTTTACCTGCTCCGGTACGATACGAAGGGCAGGCTATAAATTTGGAAAATGGCTCGATTTGACATTTTACCAGCTTGATTTGACCGGACCTTCCGAACCGACGGAGGGATAGCGATCCCACCCGAATACAAACCGCCTTGTAACTAGTGCTATATTCCGCAAATAGGCCAACGTTTAAACGCTCAGGGCTTTACCCTTGTATGCCCATTTGAAAGGCTTG
>NZ_JBBBNV010000017.1:0-101755 GCF_037137075.1 Paenibacillus sp. y28 | reverse complement strand
TTCGTTCCAAGCAAGATTCGCCCTCTACTGACGCAGATTCATGGGCTTCTTAAGCTTGAGAACTTTTCACTGTCCAGTTTGTAAAGATGCCTAGGAAAAACGAATGGTTTCGGAGAACCTTACAACCGGATTAAACCCTCGCGTGTACGGGTCAGCTTCTCGTAGCCCTGCTCTGTAATAGCATAGTTGTTCTCAATGCCTACAACGCCCCTGCCGGGAAACGTAAACTTCGGCTCAATCGCCAGAACCATTCCCGGCTCCAGCGGATACGCGAAGCCTTTGGCAAGCACGGGGAATTCATCAATTTCCAGCCCAATCCCGTGGCCTAGAAATTTAACCTGGTCCGCCCCAAAGCCCATAAAATGCTCAGACAAGCCGTATTCCGCCGCCATCCGCAGCGACTGAGTGTATAAATCCTCGCACACGGTTCCCGGCTTGAGAAGCGCTTCAGTCGAGTGTAAAATTTGCTCGGCGGCCTCATAGGCGCGAGTAAGCTCATCCTCCAGGCTGCCAATGACAACTGTACGCGTCTGATCAACAACATAACCTTCAATACAGCAGCCGATATCGACTAAAATCGGCTCCCCGGCACGAATTGGCCGGCGGCTGGCCGTTTGCGGGCAGGCACTGCTAAGCCCAAGCCCCCCTGCGGGTCCATCAAAATAAGTAGGCTTAGCTGCAGCTTCCCCAGCTCCAACCATGCCGGTAACGGTTTCCTGATTAAATCCTCGCATCCGCATCAGGCCCAGATGACCTTCCAGCCGGACGGCAAGCTCGATAAAAGCCAGCAGCTCCAGCTCGGTCAGCCCCGGCTTGATGCGGTCCAGTGCTTTTTGGAAGGCAACATCAATGACACGCGCCGCTTCACGAATCCATGCCAGCTCAACCGGGGATTTAATCATTCGTGCTTCGCGCACGAGAAGCGAGCCGTCCACCCACTGACACCCGGGCAGCACAGACTGCAGACGCTGAAAAACCTGTACCGGCAGCACGTCGAATTCGGCTGCAATAACAGGGGATTTTCCTGCTGTATACCATGCAGGGAACGCCAGCTTCAAAGAAGATCCGAAACCGCGAAGCGTAGTTAAAGCCTCTACCTGTACTGCCGATTCCTCTTGTGCCCGGATAACACTGCGGCGGACATAGAATACAGGCTCTCCCTGGGCAGGCACGATGAAATACCCGGTTTGCATAGAGCCTGTAAAATAGTACACATCCACGTTCTGGGCGATGACCATCCCGTCAATCCCTTTGGCATGCAGCTTCTGCTGTAGCGTATGTATTCGTGCCATGTAATTCGCTCTCATCTGCTGCACCCCGCTTTTTTAGACCTCACCGACATCATGCTGCCCGATAATGAGCTGCACCGGCTCCAAAAATACTTTGGCTACCGCCAGCTCACCGCTCAAATTGTATTCGATGTCCACGATTTTACTGCGGACCGTCTCCTGCTTTCTCCGGTCATACACCACTTCAAACTGCTTCAAACCGAGTAAGGCTGTTACTACCGAACTGCCAACGGACAAGGACGGAAGCTCCCATTCCCCATGAACGAATTCCACTTCCTGCATAATTTCATTGTTCATATCGACCATTCGCACTTGCTGACAAATTACATACTTCATTCGTCACAGCTCCCCTTTATTCGCCTTTTTTTGCAGCTGTTTATTTTGTTCGCTACGAATGAAGAAATTCCTTTATTTTGCAGTCAATTCTCCCGTTCCTTTTACGTCCCACACGACCGGACCCAGTATTCCGAACATCCTCGGATATTCCATTCGTATAATCATCACGACACCGGGCCGCTGAAGAGTCACTTCATAACCATAAGCCGAATTTGTATATGTATAAGGGAAGCTTTCCCCGCTATTAATAATCTCAAACGCAAGCACATCCACCCTGCTTTTCAAAAAGCTGTCCGCAACAGGCTGATATGAGTCGTCCAGCAGCAAATTAGCTTGCAAGTACCGCCCGGCGGCATCTCCAGCCAACATCGGATCAATGCGGAATCTCCCTCGCGCAAGCTCCTCGGAGTCAAGCTGCTGCGCTGCGGCATGTGCAGCCCGGTTGACCGCATGCTTGCCTTGAAACAGTGTATGCATGGCCAGCTCTTCATCGGTTTGCAGCGCCTGCATCAGCATCACGACACCGGCGAGCAAAGTAAACAACAGCAGCTTGTACACAGTTTGCCTGCAGCTCCTTCCTTACGGCACATACTCACTCATTTTCATTCCGGCCGCAGCCATGCGGGCCCCCTCCGTAGGGGGCGTCATTCCAATCAGCCGATCAATTTGAAACAAGCTTCCGTACGGATAAGATAGCCGAAGTGTAATACCTTCCCCTCGCAAAACCGGCTGTGCCGGATTCGTTCCACTCAGCCCCGAGGTAGTCGTTACGGTATATACCAGATTGTCAGGTGTAAAGCCACGCTCGGCCAGCCGCTGTTTGGAGTTGTCCAGCAT
The DNA here is from genome assembly GCF_037137075.1 of Paenibacillus sp. y28. Lineage (NCBI taxonomy): Bacteria > Bacillati > Bacillota > Bacilli > Caryophanales > Paenibacillaceae > Paenibacillus > Paenibacillus sp. y28. Next base: position 99,293 of record NZ_JBBBNV010000017.1, on the reverse strand, counting down.
GGCTTGATCAATATAACCATGCGAAGCATTCGCGCCAATCTCAAGCAAATAATCAACCTCTTTTTGCAGCAGGGCTTGTCTCATAATGGTGATATGCTTGTACACCGGAGCGAACATCAGCCAGCAAAGCAGCAGCGAGCACAATATAAACACCAGAATCTGCTTCATCCCGTCTCCTCCCTTCGAGCGGATGTGAAATGCTGCGGTTCGGGCTAGTAATCGGTCGTACCAAACTCAGCTCGCCAACACCTTCAGACGTCTCTTATGGATCAATGCTCTGAATCGTAGTATTAATGGTACTCCCCCGCTCGCGAACCAGACCCTTCGTTCCGCCGCTCCCCCCCATCGTCGCATTATATATGACAATGACAACAAGAAGCAGCAGCACTGTCATTAATATTGACTTCATATTCGGCACCGCCCCCTTCAATCTCCTTAGCCCTGCTGCTCCGCAGCGGGCAACGCGCGCCTGCAGGCGCGCGTGCAGCAGCTATCAACATTATTCCGAATATATGGAAATAAATCATAAACAGACGCATTGTAAAACTTGAATCCTAAAAATTAAAAATGAACTATCTTAATAAATAAGTTCTAAAACTCCTATTTTAAACATCCTTACGGCTGCAATCCGAGAATATCGGAATTGACCGTGCTGCCTTTGGATTGAATATTTTGCCGGATTCCGGTGTTCCCGTCATTAATGACATTCGTGAACAATAAGGCCGCAACCGTAAGCAGCATCACCGTCATCAAAATATTGCGCATCCCACATACCTCCTTCTTCAGATTAACATGTACAGTCCTTAACCTTGTCCAGAGCATGTCCTTCAGAACAATTAAGGCACTGCCAAGCAGCCGATGCCGTCCTTGGACGATTGGCAGCGGCTTGAACCAGAACTGCACTATCATTAGCCTGCGGCTATTTCAATGACTCGAACAGCCGCTGCCCTTCGATGATCCACGGGTACATAAAAACACGAAAGGTGTACAGTATCGGCAGACCGGCCAATACAAACAAGGCATACGAGGTGGTCTCCTTGCGGCTTTCCTGAGCAAGCTCGATTTTCTCCTTATAATCTTGGATGCGCTGGCGCAGCAGCCCGTAATAATCCTCGCTTTCATTCAGCCGCAGCGTATTTAACGTTTCGGCAAAGCTGTAACCATCGTCGGACGCCAGCCGCAGCTTGAAATCAAGAATAGCCTGCTCCGGATCCTGATACCACGCATTAAGCAGCCGCTGCATGTCCCCCCGAATCGTTCGGGTGAACGACAGGCAGCGAGCCAGCTTAGCATGAAGGTTCATACGGGAATCGGAATAGTACAGCAGTTGATTGCTCACCGCATAAATTTCCTTGACAATCCTTCCTGCCCTGGCCCTGGCCATCGAACCAAGCAGCACGCGATCGCTGTACAGCACTACGCCTCCGATTAGAGCTGCCGTGATAAAATAAACCGGCTGGACGGATGTCAAGCCCGCTGACAGCCTGTACAGCACGATCCCGAATGCCAACAGCGCAGCGCAGGCTGCGATGCTGCTTTTCCTGATCAGCTCGTACCACAGCACCGAAATCCGGAGTCCGCTTGCCGCCAGCAGCTCCCTCTTCTCCTCCAGCTGCTTCCCGCCCGCTCCCGACAGCAGCCTGACGACGGACGGAGGCAATGTCGCCGCGATTCTGTATCCAGTCAAATCCCGGAGCCGCAGTGTATTCCAGCGCCTTTTGCGGTGAAGCAGGACCTGCAGCATGCCGTACATGCTGAGCGTCCCCAGACCGTACAGCAGAACCAGCACTCCCCAATGCAGCCACTTCCAAAACAGCTCGTACATCAACATCGTTTGTACGCTTCCCCTTTCCTGCCATGACCATGAACACTATAGCTTCCCCCTATACATGTAATGTGAGATGCGTTACATTCGCCGCATGGATAAGTACACGCCCATCAAAAACGAGGCAAAGATGAGAAAGCATGCGTCCAGCAGCATGCTTCGCCCTACCGGATCTACAAAATAAAACATGTAGGCTGTTTGAGCGTTTACCCGGAAATTAACGGCGATAAATAAGATCAAAAATCCTATTGGCGTAAAATTGGCGATTCGAATTTCAAGCAGCCGATTCCGCTGCGCCTGATCGGAGCGCCTGGCCCGGCGCATGTCATAAATCAAATCTTTAAGCGAGGCTGTAATATCATTGCCTTCCTGTAAGCCAACCCGAATAATATTGATGAAATATTCAGCCCATACATGGCCGAACGACAGGCTAAACAACCGTAGCGCATCGTCAAGCTCCCTCCCCGTTGCCAAATGGCGCTGAAGCTGCTCGAACACCGGACGAACCGGATTCATAATCCGGTGCTCGGCCAAGGAAACCTGAAGAGCGGTTCGTATATTTTTGGTCCCGGTCCCGGTTAATACATAATATTGGTAAAACACTTCGACAGCCGGAAGAAAATCAAGCCGGGTTTGCAGTTGAAGCCCCAGCAGCCTCAAACGCAGCAGGAGATACGGAAGGCTGGCCAAAATAACGCTGAGCACCACCACTCCCTTGACACTGTAAAAAAGCAAGGAACCGAAAAGGATGCCTGCAAGCAGAAGCATAGCCGTCAGCATCACGAATGTGCGCAGTCCATAGGACGAGCTTCCGCTTTCCAGCAAATCCGTCAAATGCCGGGACAACCGGGGGCTGCGGAGCATAACCCCCGCAAAGCGCTGCGACAAGCGGGAGCGCTGCACATAGTGGAGGCGGCTTCGCTCTGCTGTCTGGGCAAAAAACAAGCTTAATCCGCGATGAATGGCAGTATATAATAGAAAAAATAAGAGCAATAACAACGCCGGTATCATTACGCCAGCTTGTACCCCCGCACCCATTTATGCAATCACCCCTTTTTCCCTCAGCCTCCGGTATCCGGCCGGATCGGTTTTATGGATTTTCAGACTCAGCCGCTCGGACAAGGAATCGGGATACTCCCATTCGTCCGACGCCTCATTGTAACGCGCTAAATTCCGTACCACGATTTCTCCGCCGCTAAACTGCAGCTCTCCGATTCGTACCAGCTTCCGCCGGCCGTGAACGACACGCATTTCAAGCCCGACCTGCGTGACGTATTCGGTTACACGCTTGAGCAGGCGTTCCGGATTCATCCCCCGCCCGTCGAGCATACACATGTCCGTAATGGCGGAAGGGACATCCTCCAATTCACCCGCATGCAGAGATGTCATGCTGCCCTCATGGCCTCTAGTGCAGGCCCGTACATAAATGTTGGCATCATCATCCCGTATTTCAGCATGGCATATCCGTTTCGGGGACTGACGCAGCGCGAGCTTGAACGCCTGCCGTGCCGAATGATAAGGGTCGTCTTCACTTACTTCATACTCCACCACATTTTTGCCGGGGAAATCACGCTTAAGCATCAGCTCCAGCCGCCCCTCAATGGTAACAATCCGCTCTTCATCGGGCATCGCCCCGATAAGCGCCTTCATCAGCGACGTTTTCCCCGAGTTCGTCGGGCCGATAATGACCATATTGACATCTGCGGCAATAAACGCCTGAAGCAGTATCAGCATCGTATCGTCGATCGTCCCCAAGTCAGGATGACACAGCCCGGCAAGCGTATAATACGGCTTCGTATAAAAACGGATGGTCAGTGTCGGCTCCGATGTAAAGCCGAAGCCCGTCATCGTAACACGGGAGCCGTCACGCAGCATCACTTCCGCCCATTTTTTTCGCGGGCTCAGGGTATCCGAGTTAAACAGCACCAGATTTTGCTGAATCCGTTCCACTTCCTTCAAGGACCGGAAGCTGTACGGGGATAAGGAGGCACGTCCGCTGCGAACCTCGAAAATCCGGATGCCCACCACCTGAATCTCCTCCAGGCCATCCTTGTGCTTCAGCAGAAGCTCCAGTACATTGAGCCCGATCACTTCTGCAAAAATCGCCTCCGCCAAGGTGGCAAAATGCTCTCCGGCCGGCCGGATGTCATACACACGCTGCTTGGCCAGGTAATCGTTAATCATCGCCAAAAACCGGGCGCGTTCCGCTTCGAAACCGAGTATCGCCCGGTTCAACGCATCGCTGTACTGCAGCTTCTCTTCCTCTGTTCCTGCTTTGGGCGAGGCCAAAAAATGACGTATCTCCTCCACGCAGCGGCGAAACTCGGAGTCCTCCTGATGGGACAGCTCCTGCCGCACGACACGGACCTGTGTCTGCATTCCCCGTCCGCGGGCCGCTTCGGAAAAGGCAAGTGCCGAAAACCGCTTCGGCTCATTCATGTTGCGCTCACCCCTGACAGCCAGCGCTGCAGCCAAGGCTTTTTGGCGGCAATCTCACGGCGCTCCAATTCGTATAGGGAAACAAGCATTGCCGCCACACCCGACAGCTCTTTGCCAAATGAATGCTCCTGCAGCAGCAGCTCCATCAGTCGGCCCTGGTTAAGCAGCGCCACCATATCGGGATGCCTGTGCACTTCCGCCAGAACGCTCATCCCCATTTCCTTGCGTACATCTCGGGCCCGAATGCCGGTATTCTCCTGCGATCGCTCGCGCTGCGTAACAATCACGTCAAAGGTATGAGGGTGCAGCCCGAACACAGGGGCGACCGTTTGCAGCCAGCGGTAGCCATCCTCCTGAAAATGCCCGATGTCCTGAGTGGTCACCAGCATGCGATTGTCCGCCTCCAGAATGCCGCATATCGTGCCCGCGTTATCCCAATACGCACTGACATCAATCACACAAACGTCAAACGCTTCTCTGGCCACCCCCAGCAGATGCTCGATATCCTCCGTCGTAAAATATTCTGCCTGCTCGCGAAGCATATTGCCGAACAAGTATTTTAAATTCGGCACCTCCTTGGCTTGGCCGCAATATTGCAAAAGCCGGTCCGGCTTTAGACTTCGGGATCGGAGCTCGGCACGAATGTGGTCCAGGGTTACGCCGGGTTCGTCAATTCCCAAATAACGGTGCAGCTTGGAGCTTTTTAGATTCAGGCATAAATAACCGACCGAGGCTGTCGTCTGCCGGGCCAGCTGCACCGCTGTGCCGAAGGCAATCAGCGTGGTGCCTACATTCGGCGTCGTCCCCATAAAAAGTGCGATGCGCCGCTGGCCAGGACTATGCTGCACGCCGTTCTTGTCCCCATCTGAGCTAAGCAGCCCGTTAATTCCGGCGGCTACCGCCACAGTGGTCCGTCCGGGATGAATAACATGGAAGCCGGAGGCCAGACTGTACTTGTAAAATTTGTCATTCAGCAGCACATCGTGCCAATTGCTCAAGAGCACAATACATTTCATCCGCTTGTTCGTCTCCGCCAGCCGCTCAGCGAAATCACAATATGCCGTATAGTCAAAGAAACGATCAGACACGATGACTGCGTCCGCCCCGTGATCTGCCACAAAGCGCAGCAGTTCTTCAGGACGGTGAATAAATTGCAGCTCCTCTCCGTTCTGATTCCGTCTGGACAGCTGCTCCTGCAGCTGATCATCCTGGATCAATGCAGCCAGCTTCATAATCAGCTCCCCGCCTTTCCTTGGGTTTGCTCCGTTATGGAAACGGAAGTAAATGCTATGACCAGCTTCGCTTTCTTTGATTTGCACAAGGTATCAATGGTAAGCCATTGCTCCTCGGTCAAATTCAAATTAATTTGATCAATCGCCCCGTTGGCTTCTCTCCGGGAAATGTACATTTTTTCCGCATCGCCGTTAGCTTTGGAAATCAGGTTGGAGTTCTTGGGGTTATCCACCTCCTGATTGGCGGCCGACTTGACGGATGCCACCGTAATCTCCTCCTCGAACAGCCGCACAGACGGCCCGTCGAGTGCGGATGCGTACAGCCTGACGCGGTCACCGGCCCGAATGCCGTTGGATACAGTCAAAATATACTCCTTGGGAATTTGAAAGGTCGACTGATTGCGTCGGGGCAGCAAATTAAATCGATCCACCTTCCAAGCAAGCACCGGCTCTTGTGAGCCGAGCGGGACAAGCGATTCGCTCCCGACCATTCGTTCCAGGCTTGTCTCCATTCCTTCACTAAATGAACCCGCCAGCAGCGGGTAATATTCCAGCATATCGGCAGTGAGCACTGTGCCTGCCGGAATATAATCCTTCGGCACCACCACGCGCACCGTTTTCTGCCATTCGACCTGCTTCAGCTGCAGCACATATACCCCGTACACCAAGCCGCACGCAAGGCATGCCGCTATGATGCTAATGATCAGGTTTCTTCTGCGGTTCACCCGCGGCCACCTCCTCAAACGAAAATGGGAAAAACAAAAAAGAACGCAGCACAAAGAGAATTCTCTTTGAATGCCTGCGTTCTTCGCAAACGAAACAATATTAATATATAGCATCATATTAGCATAGCTAATATTTAATGTAAAGGGTGATTATGGAAGTTAATCCTTATCTTAACCCTAAGCCCCGCTCCGCCAGAAAAGCCCGGATATGGGCGCGTATCGGCTTGCTGTATTTGTCCGCCATCTCCCGCGTCCAGGTCGTATCCCGCTTGCCGCCGGTCCGTTCCAGATAGTAGCTGCGCAGGCGCTGATCATACTCCTCCAGCAGCGCATCCTCCGGTTCAACGGAACGATATACATTCTCATGGTATACTGCGCCGGGCGCAAGCCGCGGCCGCGACCCCGGGTCCTGAGCCGGAACGCCGACGCACATGCCGAATACCGGATACACAAGGGGCGGCAGCTTCAGCAGCTCACAGACCGCTGCCGGATGATTGCGAATCCCGCCAATATAGACGATGCCAAGCCCCAGAGATTCCGCAGCGATAGCCGCATTTTGTGCTGCCAGGGAGGTATCGACGGTCGATACGAGCAGGTTCTCGGTGAAATCCATCGCTGGCTCAACCCCATGCTTACGGGAGGCTGCATCGAGTCGGTGCAGATCAGCGCACCATACCAGAAACAACGGGCACTGCTCAATATAGGCCTGGTTGCCGGCAAGTGCGGCTAGCCCGCGCTTCAGATCCGCATCAATCACGCCGATAATACTGTAGGCTTGCACATTGCTAGACGTGGAAGCCATCTGTGCAGCACCCACAATCGCCTCGATTTGCTCCTTCGAGATCGGGTCCGCCGTAAATTTGCGAATTGAACGATGCCGGAGCAGTAGCTCCAGCGTTTCATTTGCTGAAGCGCCCTCGGCCTGATTAGATTTCTGTTGCGGATGACTCATAATCCGGTTCTCCTCCTCGCATGGATTTCGGAACACCAAGCCCGTTCAAAACAAAATCGCATGTCTGCTCAATCAATTCTCCCAGCTCCAATTCAGGCTCAAGCTTAAGCGGCTCGAAGTAAGCGTGAGACATTTTCTCCTGAAAAATAATACAGCCCATGACCACAAAAACGGTATGATCCAGGGAAGTAAAGTGAAAAATGCCTTCCTCGCGACCACGCTCCAGCAGCTGGCGGACCTTGCGCCAAATCCGAAACTGATACTTTCTTACATGTTCGACTCGGGGGGAAGTCATATTCATTTCCTGATGAATAATGCTTTCCAGCTCCGGGTCCATTTTCTTAAACAGCTGAACCTGCCGAATGATGGTCCGGATTCCCTGGACTGGCTCCTGCAGCTTATCCTCAAGCTCTTCCCACATCTTCTCGGCGATGAATGTGCTGAACATAGCCGAAAATACGTTCTCCTTGCCTCCGAAATAATAGGAAACGAGCGCCACATTGGCCCCCGCTTCCTCACATATTTGACGCACGCTGGTGCCGTCATAGCCTTGACGGGCAAACAGCTTTTTGGCGGCGAGCAGAATGCGCATCTTCATTTCCGGTTCGACTTGTGTCATATGCTTCTCCTTTGCATACAGCCTGTCTCCTTCATTATGAAACGATTCTTCTATTCGCGCAAGCTCGGCTAAACTCCATCACTCTTCATTTCCACACCTGCTCCGTTCAGACGGCTGTTTTGGCCCCTCCAGGCTGAGGCAGCGTCGCCGGACGCTTCAGAGTAATGGTGACCATGTTCAGCAAAACCAAAGCTGCAACAAAAGCCACAAGCACCAGTACATCCTTCCCGGCGCTGCTTCCGCCGAAGAGCAAATTCATCAGGCCTTCCACCGCATAGGTCGCCGGGAAAACCTCGCTGATTCCGCGATAAAACCCGGACAGCAGCTCCCGAGGAACCATCGCCCCGGAGGATACAAGCTGCGCAGACAGCAGCACAATGTTACAAAGCATTCCCGCCATTCCAAACAACGTCAGGAAAAATTGAGAGGTGACCATAAACGTAAACAGGAAGAGCGTCTGAAACCCCCATAGCGCCAGAAACCCGGCTTCCGCCTGGCCGCCCAGGGCCAGCGTCAAGCTTGTTCCAACCAGCGCGACCACAATCGCGGAAACCGCATTAATAATCAGCCGGGCGCCGAATTTGCTCCAGCGGCCTATCCGGGCGCCAATCATCATGGAGGACTGCTCCAGATTCATATTCATGACCATAGCGCCGACGAATGAAGCCAGAACCATCATCATCGGGACCATCTGGTTCGCTGTGCCGCTAACCGGGTTCATCCTTTGTATTTGTGAAGCCACCCGTTCAGACAAAGCATGCGCCGTCATCTTCGCTTCAGCAGCCGGAACGTTAGCCTGAACCAAAATAGTTTGCGCGCTGGCTCCCACAGCCTGTTTGTTTACAAGTGCCGTAACCTGGCTGGATACACCCTGCATAATGCTTTTGATTAACGCGGGATTGGACTCATTGATGTAATACTGCATTTGGGCCGCAGCTCCTCCCGCCTGAAGCTCGCCGCTGAACCCTGACGGTATGTGAAGCACCATCTGTGTGCTCCGCCCGTTTAATTGTGCCATTGCTGTATCCAGCTCAGGCTCCGTCAGCATGGTAAACGGCAGATTCGTCTCCAGCTGCTGCGCGATCTGTTTTCCAAAGCCTTGATCCTCATTGACGACCGTAATTCGCAGCTTGCCGGTATTTTCACTTACATCGTGGTAGGCAGTCATCCATACGATGCAAAAAATGAGCTGAAACATGAGCACCGAGGCAATGCCTGCTTTGGTGGTCGGTTTTTGAAAAAATAGCTTTAAAGCTTCTCTCATAAAAAATCCTCCTGTTCACGACCCATTAAACGTTTGTTTAAATTAAACATTTGTTTAAAATATCATTTGGCGCGCTTTCTCGTCAAGCCCTTTTTCATTTTTATTTTCAACCTGGAGAAGAACAATGAATTCCTACATCCATAGCAAAACAAGCCGTCCAGCGCATCAACGCCGTCCGGCTCTTGCTCTCTTGCTCGCACCCGCTCAGTCCTGGCGCACCTTCACGAATTGTCCGGTCTCTGCGGATTCCAGCGCCGCCAAGATCACACGCAGGGACCTTCTTCCTTCCTCGCCCGATATGGCCGGCGGCATCCCCGCCAGCACGGCGCTGACAAATGCATCGATGACCCCGCTGTGCGTCTGCCCGTCATTTGTCGCTATGGCGCCAGTCTCATGACGCTCCACATGACCGTTCCTCAGCTCTACAATGACCTGATGGACCGGATCGGTGCCGATTTTGATCACGCCGTTCTCGCAATACAGCACCGTGCTGTTGTCCTCTCCTCTATAATACGTCCAGCTGGCCGCGAGTGTCCCGATGGCCCCGCTTCGCATGCGCAGTATACATATTGCATTGTCATCGACATCGGTACCTTCCTTATGCAGCGTGTCAACAAAGGCGCCCACTTCGGCCACTTCATCAGCCAGAAGCCAGCGGATCAGATCCGCTTTATGTACGCCCAAGTCGCCCATAGCGCCGACAAACGCGCGGTTTTTTCGAAAAAACCAGCCTTCCTTGCCCTCCACGCTCCAGCCCTCCGGCCCCGGATGACCGAACGCCGTGCGGAACGTCAAGACCCGGCCAAGCATCCCGCTCTGCAGCAGCTCCTTCGCCTTGACATGCGCAGGCATCAGCCGCTGATTATGTCCAATCATCAAAAAGGCGTTGTTCTCCTGCGCGGCTTCAATCATAGCCTGACATTCCGTTTCCGAAACAGCCATCGGCTTCTCGCACAGTACATGCACTCCATGTCTTAACGCCGCGATACTCACCTTGGCATGATCGGCATTGGAGGTACAGACACTGACCGCATCCAGCCCTTCGCTCACCAGCATCTCTTCATAGCTTGTATATCCCTTGCCGCCATACTCCGCCGCCAGCTTGTCCGCACGTTCCTGAACCAGGTCACAAAAAGCCGCAATGTCCGCCTTCGGATTCATGGCATACTCCGGAGCATGCCGATGAATGGTTATTGCCCCGCAGCCGATAAGTCCAACCCTCAATTTGTCCATATTCCCTCTCCTCGCCTGTAGCAAGCGGCTTGCCGGAGCTGACTGACGCAGCCCTTTCTGAGCCTTCTGAGCCTTCTGAGCCTTCTGCGCCCCCAGACATTCCCCTGCATTCGTTTGAAGTTCCGGCATAACCGTCGCACTGTTTGCAGTTAGCAGGGGACGGGCCGCACCCGCTCGGAGAACGGCCTCCCGATGCCAGTCAATTCAGTTTGTCGGTCAAACTGAAGGCAGCAGCACTTACTTGAAGAAGAATTCCGTGCTGCGCAAAATGATGACCAGCAAAATGAACAGTACCAAAATGACCGCCAGATCATGATGGCAGCTGTACGGTGCAACCGCGGCCGGCGCCATGTTGTTGGCGGCAGCCATCGTGTAGGCAGGATAAGGCATCGGATTATTGTTTCCTGCCGGGCTGGTCATGGACGGCCCCATGTTTGCATGATGGTGGTAAGACATTCGGGATATCCTCCTCAGTAACAGTAGTTGATACACCATCAGTCTATGGGAAAGGACCTACACCGAACACGGTAAATACCCAGATGCAGTAATTTGGGCTTACATTTACATTCCATGAGGTATGGCCGCAGCAAAAAGCCCCTGCGCTCAAGATAATTCCGCTGCAGGGGCTTGCAAGTGCTTATTTATTTCAGAGCCGCCTTACACGTAAGGGTTGCGCTCTTTTTCAAAGCCAATGGTGGTTGTGGCTCCGTGGCCGGGATACACCTTCACATCATCTGCAAGCTCGAACAAGATGCTGTGAATGGAATTCAGCAGCTCATTTGAGCTGCCGCCGGGCAAATCGGTCCGGCCAACGGACATACGAAACAGCACATCGCCGCTGAACAGATGCTTGCCGTTTAGCAGGCTGACACTGCCTGGAGAATGCCCGGGAGTGTGATACACCTGAAAGGTCTCCCCGATCAGAGTAAGCTTCTGCCCGTGATCCAGCGCGTACTCGGCCGGTTCCGTTACGATAGCCCCGCCCAGCTCCGGCCAGCGCAAGGAGCCGTTTTTCTTGCCGTCCGTCAGCCATTCGGCCTCGGCATCGTGCAAATATACCGGGCAGCCTTTGGCCTTACGCACCGCATCCACACCGCCGATATGGTCAAAATGGGCGTGCGTCAGCACGATGGCTTCAAGCTCCAGCCCTTCAATCCGCTTCAGCAGCCGATCCGGCTTCATGCCGGGATCAATGACAAACCCTCTGCTTCCTTCATCATTCGTAATCAGGTAAGCGTTCGTTTCCAAGGGGCCTAGCGCAAACGTTTCGATTTTCATAAGTCCTTCTACCCTCCGCTTGCTTTAGAACGAAGACAGCACATCGCGCAGCTCCTGCACAATCACTTGCTGGTAGCCGGTTCCCTCGCCGTACTGGGCCATCATTTCTTGACGGGCTGCCTTGATTTTGTCCTCATAGTCCGGCGCCTCACGGTCGGGGTTCTCCTGCTTGAAGCGAGTCATAACCGCCTGAACATGCTTCGGACGAGGCCCCCACTGACCGAGCACAAAGCCGCCTGTATCCGCAAAAATGACGATCGGAATCGCACGGCCGCCCATCGTCAGGAACTGCTCCATAACATCGTCGTGCTGTTCAATAATGAGCACTTCTACCGGGATACCCGAATGCTCCAAGGCCCGAAACACAACCGGCACGTTGCGTACCACATCCCCGCACCATTCCGCAGCCAAAATCAGGCAGCGCAAATCGTCGCGGTTATTCAGTGATTCAAAAAACTCGCGGTCGCTCTCGCTTACCCAATCAAACTGGTTATGCCAATCCAGAAATTGGTCCTGATTTTTGGTCATGCTGTCGATAAACTGCTTCGGGCTGAGCCCGGTGCGGAATTTGTGCGCCAAATTGTTGCTCATCTTCGTCACGCTCCTGTAAATGGTTATGTATTTGCACATGGTATGAAAAAAACAGCCGATTTCACCCATATGTTACCGATGTTGCCTGCCGAAAGCAAGCGCAGCCGTTATCTTTTGCCGCTTCTGCTTTTGAAAACTTTCAGGATGACATACAGCGCCAGAAGCAGCAGCGCCCCCCACAGCACATAGCCCATATAAGGCCCGGCGGCTTCATCGATATTTTTCCAGTTGTCCCCAAGCTTCATCCCGAGCCAAACGAAGAACATCGACCACGGGATAACAGCCAGCGTCGTTAAGATGGTAAAACGGAGCAGCGACATGCGTGTAATGCCCGCGGGAATCGAAATCGCATGACGGACCACCGGCACAAAGCGGGCGGTAAAAATAACCCCCGTCCCATACTTGCGGAACCATTCCTCAGACAGGTCGATATGCTTTTTGTGAATAAAAATGTATTTCCCATACCGCTCCAAAAACGGCCGGCCGCCGTAACGCCCGATCCAGTAAACAAATATTTGGGCGATGGTGCCCCCGATGACGCCGAACAAAACCGCCTCCCAGTAGGGAAGATTGCCCTGGGACACCAGATATCCGCCATAGGCTAGCATAATTTCGCTTGGAATAATTTCAATCATGAGGCCTATCATAATGCCGAAACCGCCAAGTCCCGTCACCCACTCCAGCACAGCATTCACAATACCATGGAGCATGTCGCTCATTCGATTTATCGACTCCTCTTTTACATTGATATTCTGATCTATTCTACCACAGCAGGGCTAAAATCCCTATGAATCTCACGTAAAAAAGCACGTTTGCCGTGTACCCGCCGACGCAGCCTTCATATACTATTGTGTTGAGACTGTTTTACCCGAAAGCGGATGATGCCGTCCGTTTTTTCCCTTCCATAACGAGCCCATTGCGCCGGTGAAACGCCCCCTTCCCTACTGCATGCCGCCCCGCCAAAGCTATATACGGAACGTGTCCCAAGCGGTTTCAGACACCGGCCCAGGGGTACCGGCATATCCGCCGCCATCACCATACGCCTCCTCCAGCAGCTTCATGCCCGGGCAGGCGCAAAGCAAACAATCGCAAACGAACAATCACGAGGAGGCTTAAGTGAAAGGTGAGCAAAATTACACGCCTTACGAGCAAGCTGAAGAAAACCAAAATTCTTGAGAAGCATCCCCTCATCCGCAAGCACATTCCCGCAACAGCCAAAATGACGTCGGCCAGCCTGAAAGCAATGCTCGCAAAATACAGCATGGTGTATGTGAAGCCCGTCTGCGGCACACACGGCATCGGCGTGATGCGGGTCGAGCAGCTGCACGGCGGACCCTTCCGTTACCGTTATCAGAGCGGGACCAAGGTCCGGAGATTCACCGATTTTGCCAAGCTGTACCAATCTCTGAAATCAATGACCCGCGGCAAAGCTTATTTGGTGCAAAAAGGCATTCATCTGCTGAAGCATGGCGGACGGCCCTTCGACATCCGCGTGATGGTGCAGCGTAATCCGAAGGGAGTGTGGGAGCATACCGCCATGATCGGCCGTGTGGCCCATCCCAAAAAAATCGTCACGAATTTCCACAACGGAGGCAGACTGCTTTCGGTGCCGGCGCTGCTCTCCTCCCACGTCCGTGCCGCCCGGAAAAAAACCCCTATTCGACGGATGGGGCTGCTTGGGCTTCAAGTGGCCCGGAAGCTGGGCTCCCGCTACCCCGGCATGATGGAAATCGGCGTGGATGTAGCCTTGGACGCCAGACTGAAGCCATGGGTGCTTGAGGTGAACACAAAGCCCGATCCGTATATTTTCCGCGCCTTGCGGGATAAAAGCGTCTTCCGCAAAGTAGTACGCTATGCGAAGGCCTACGGAAAATTCAAAAAACGCCGCCGCAGTTAACCGCGTGAAGGAAGGCCGCTCTCCCGGCTGCTCAGGCAGCGAACGGGCAGGAGCGGTTTTTTTCATTCATGTTATCGGATGAGCCTGAGTGCAGCTGCCCATACCGTTCGATTTGAGGACGATCCGTGATTTTCAACAAATAAAATGAGCCGTAAAATTGTATTTTCTGAAGCAACAGGGCATTATTCATAGTGAAATGGTGTATCAGGTCTTTTTATCGCCGGCGGCTGCGTTGACTGTTCATCCATTTGTATGAATAATAGAAGGAAGATTCATTGACTGGAGGAGTAAACACATGTCCACAATTCAAAAGCTGATGGAATTCAACAAACAATTTGTTGAGCAAAAGCAGTATGAAGTGTATTTAACCGATAAATTCCCGGATAAAAAGCTGGTTATCCTGACTTGTATGGATACCCGGCTGGTAGAGCTCCTGCCAAGAGCGCTGAATTTACGCAATGGGGATGCCAAGATTATTAAAAATGCCGGCGCGATCCTTACCCAGCCCTTTGGCAGCGCCATGCGCAGTATTCTGGTCGCTATTTATGAGCTTGGGGCGCGGGAAGTGCTCGTCATCGGCCACCTCGGCTGCGGCATGACCAACCTGGACTCAAAAGGGATGGTCAACAAGTTCATCCAACGCGGAATTCCGGATTCGGTCATTTCCACCTTGGAAAACTCGGGTATCCGGATGGATCGCTTCCTTCGCGGGTTCAAATGCCCGGAAGAAGGTGTAATGCACAGCCTCGAAATTATCCGCAACCATCCGCTCGTTCCAAAGGATGTTGGTGTCCACGGCTTTGTTATCAATCCAGAAACCGGAGAATTGACCCTCATTTCAGAGGATAACCGGCCAGAGATGGCGCAATAACACTGCTGCTATTTCACATCTCCATTTGCACCTGTAATGGACAAGCCCTCCCCCGGATAAACCACGATCCCCGCCATAACGCCTTCATGTGGTTATGACGCCGGGGAACCTGGTCCGGAGGGCTTCATATCTACTCACAGCACCAATCGGCCATTTGCTCTGAAGTGAATACCGAGCTTCCCGGCGGACCGCCGGACTTGGCGACACGCTTCATCGCTTTTGCCACGCATTGCGCCTGAATAGGCTTTAGCTTCCGAAGCCTCCCCTTCATCAACGGGGCAAGGAAGCCGAGGATCCGCTCCCCCGTTTTCTCGCCAAACCGCAGCTCCTCTCGGTGCCCCGCCAGCAAGGATGGCCTGAAGATATGCAGAAAGGGCAACCCAAGGCCCATCAAACCCTCTTCCACTTCTCCTTTCACCCGGCTATAAAAAAAGATTGAGCTTGTACTCGCGCCCATAGCGGTTACAATCAAAAACTTGGCGGCCCCGTGCTCGGCAGCCAGCTTGCCCAGTTCAAGCGGGTAGTGCAAGTCGACCTGTTGAAACTGCTTCTTGGACTTCGCCTTCTTCATCGTTGTTCCCAGCGTGCAGAACAGATGCGCCCCTTGCAGCTTTCCGTACAAAACTTCCGGCAAATTCTCATAATCCGTTACAAGCTGAACCACCTTCCTTTCCTGAATGTCCAGCTTCTTGCGGACCAGAATGTACACAAGCTCATAATACGGATCTGCTGCCAGTATACGTACCAGCTCCCGGCCGACAAAACCTGAGGCCCCCGCCACCACGGCATGATTGCCCATGGCCTTCATCCTTCCTTTCTCTGGATTTATAGGTGTATCTTCAGTATAACTGAAGCTGCTGCATAAACATGTACCCCTTCCGCATGTTTTCACTATAATAAAAGAGAAGAATTGGAGGGTTATTACTTTGTCACAGGAATTACGTCAAGAATTCGGCAGAAGAGTAAAGGAATTACGGGCGCGCAGCGGAATGTCCCAGGAGCTTCTTGCCCACCGCTCCGGCCTCGACCGGTCGTACATCGGAAGTGTAGAGCGCGGAGAACGGAATATCAGTCTGGACAATATTGAAAGGATCGCGGCGGCCTTTCATGTACCGATTGCTTATTTGTTTGCGGCAGAGCGGTTCCCGGTAACCCCGGGGTATGCCAAGAAAGAATTCGAAGTGCCGTTCTCGGAACGGTTCAAATATCATGTGGATGCAGAACGCAAGCTATTGGCTTTTCAAGTGAACGGGGCTTTGAGCGGACAAGACGCCGAAAAAATGAGCGCCATCCTGTTGAATGCTTCCTCGGCTTTTGCGCATGGGGAGCTTAATTTGCTGATTGACCACCGTGAGATGAAGGCTTCGGACGGACAGCCTATCGTATACTCTCCCAAAATCGCGGATATGGCGATTAGCTTTCAGCAAAAAATGTTTGCCTACAGCAATAACATCGTCGTGCTGTGCAACTCGGAGTTTATGGTGAATCAAATGGATGTGGTCACCCGGCTGAGCGGCGTATACGATAAATCGGCTCACTTCTTCGGACAAGATCAGGACATCCTCGGTCAAGCATACCGCCTGCTCGACATTCATGGGCATGATCTGGTGCAGACGAATCACCCCAAGACCCCGGCATCCTTCTCCATTTGGCTGTCCGACAGCAGCTTATCTACATAAACCGCTTGGTTACAGCGCGTAGGGCTGTGGCTGCGACAAGGCTGTGCGCCTAACTCGTGGCCCCAGCCATTACATTGGCGCTGAAATCGGCTTCGATCAGAACGGCTCCGCCGTGCTTTTCCACAGCACAGGCAAGCTTACTATGGCCTTGGAGGGTCTGGCTGCCTGCGCCGGACACAATAAGAACGCATCGCCTTGGGAACGCCGCGAATTTCCAAAACGCCGCTGTACACGAGTTCCCGCAGCCGGTATTCGAAATATTCGTCCCTCATATGCTGATCGCAATTCCCAAGCGCTTCCCCAATTACTCTGGCCGCCTTCATAAATTCACGACCGCCCCAATGTTCATGAAGCTTATCCACGGTTTCCAATAAATATACATCGAAATAGTCGGCGCTTACGCTGCATATGGCCTCTTCCTGCCAAATCCGCAGCACAGAATCCTGATCCGCCAAAGAAAGCCACTCCTGCTCCAGTTGATTTCGTACCGCTCTCGTCACGGGAGCCTGAGCCCCGGGTTGCTCCAGCACCTGCCGCAGCTTCTCCGCCGATAACTCGCCGGAATGCAGGCCTGCGTAGTCCTCCCTGGTGCCCAGCGCATCGTGCAGACCTCGGCTTTCCGCCACGGCATGGCGCACCAAAAGCGTGTTCGGCTTATGCCGGAGCAGGTAGACGGCCAGCCGCAGCATGATTTGCTCATGAGCATTATTGCCCGTCCAGATGATAACCGCCGCCTGAGGTGGGATCAGATCCAGCAGCAGCTGCAGCTCGTGATATTCCTCCTCGATTTCCATCTCATCGCCGTTTTGCAGATGATCCCGGAGCCAGTCCTGCCTATACCGCTGCCCTTGCTGTTCATGAAGACGCCATAGCGGACCGACTGCATACAAGTCACGAAAGGAAATTACCCGCTGCTCTCCGTTCCGGCCCATTTGCTTCAGCGCCAGCTTCAAGCTGCCTGCAAACGAATCGCCCGCGGTCAGATGCACGGCCGTGCTGCGCTCGTCCGGGTTCCAGGAGATCGGCTGCGGCTGCGGTTCAAGCAAGCTGTAGTACAAATCCGCCAGCGCCGGATAAACCTTCTCCCGCGCATCATAACCTTGTTCGGCAATATGGATTTGAAACAGCATCTTCATGAGGTACGCTCTGCTTTCTTCGGGCGTCAAATCCCGGGTTGCCTGGAATAATATAGATTCGCCTTTCAATCTCCCACCCTCTCCCGATGCTTTATAACCATTACGCATGAGCCGGCCGATAAGTTGCACCGCTGGAATTCCGCCAAGAATTCCGCCAGCGCCCTGCACGACGCCAGCGTAACGGGATTATAAGCCGATGCCCGCCATCCGCCCACACTGCGCAGGCCGGTTAACTTGGAAGGCACTGTTACACAGGCGGTTCCTGACGAAAACGCCTCCCGGGTTGGATGCTCATCCTGAGCATAATCCGTTTTTTAATTAAAACGAGTATCCACTGATCTACTGACATAATGCAAAAACGCAAGCGGAAAATAACCGGAAATGCTCTGCTCTGTTGTTGGTTTTTTTTAGGAAAAATAAATTTCTGCCAGCAACCTTCCTTTCCCTGCAGCGTCTAACGAATATAACCAGGCATCTGTGAGGCGAATCCGTACAAAGGGGAACCTAAAGGAAACGGGAGGAATGAGTGAGGAATGAGGGAATCCATGAGCAAAAACAGCCCAAACCCGCCTTATACGAAGCCTGCACCACCGGCTGCAGGGACATGGCGGCATAAAATGAGCACCGCGCTGGCTGCTTGTCTGCTCTTCGCATCGCTGCCTGCTCAGGCTTTGGCCGGGAGCGCACAGGGAACGAACGCCAGCCAAGCAGCGGGGTCTTCTGTTGTGAGTTCAGCGATCCAGGCGGAGCTGTCCATCGGGGACGATATCGGGGATGTGCTCGCCACCGATATTAAAGCTTATGTCAACGGGGCGCCCATTCGTTCCATGAACATCGACGGCTATACTGCCATTGTCGCCGAGGATTTGCGGCAATACGGCTTTGATGTCGTCTGGACGGCGGCCGATCGGAAGGTTGCTATCTACAACCGCCCGGCAAAACAAATGGAGACACCGGAAGCCCTTCCCGATACAAAGCAACCTGTCGGGACCAAAACCGGAGACGTATTGTACACAAACCTCAAAGCCTATTACGGCAGCAAGCAAATCCCCTCCTACAACATCGGCGGGCAAACCGCTATTCGGCTGAACGACTTGGAGGATGCAGGGATTGTAAAATGGGATGCGCAGGCAAGAACCATCTCATTTACTTCCGAAGCCGCCGAAGCGCCGGATTCCCCGCCTATGGACCAGGTGCCGTTGGTGCTCCATCAGCAGCAGGAAACGCAAATTACCGGTATTCTCATCGGAGAAGAGAACGTTACCTATAACGGAAAAACAATCGGCCGCATTAAGAACGGCCAGCCGATGATTTCCCTGGCGTTCGCGGGAGAAGCGCTCGGCTACCAGTTGAACCGCAAACAGCGCTATCGGGGCTGCGGGGAGGCGGCACTGTGTCTGGACAACAGCGTATTCGGCCTGGAGGTTTATCCGTCAAATGCAGCCTCGGCTCCGGAACAGCCCCTGCGGGTCACCTTGTACTGGATGGGAGGCGAGAACGGTGTCACGAGTGTATCAGCAATGGCGGCCGATTCAGAAACGGATGTGCTTGTAAGCGAAAACGATTTGCAGTCATTGTTCGGCTACAGCTCCAGCTGGGACCCGGAAATGAAAATACTGGACATCCGCTATACTGACTATACCGTGGACGATTATGGACTTCCCAAGGAGCTAAAAGATTACTACTACGTTCTGGAGGCCGCCGGTTATATGGCGGGAGATAGTCGCGTCATGCCCGGACTGGTGCTGAAGAGCTTGCAGGAGAACGTGAGCGGATTCAGCACAGAAGCCGCATTGGTCGGAGAAGCAGGGGCCTATGAGTACAACGGGCAGACCGGGTTGTCCAGGTACGCCTTCAAAACAAACCTGCAGTTTGACAACAGCAGCGTCTACTATGAGCTCCAGATGAAGGCAGGCCAGCGTATCCTGTACAGCACCGCATTTGAATACGCCTTTGATTACCAAACGATGAATCCGGTTATTCCTTACCCGGACCCGGCAAGCTTCGGCAGCATCAGCCGAATTCACATGGACGCGCCGTCCAAGGGCTATATCGAAACGGCGGAGGACGAGGTTATGTTCAGCGGAAAAGTGCTGGAGCAGGTCGGCCCCGGCCTGACCGTTGTCATCCAGCAGCAGGTGTATGGCGGACACTTTGAAACTGTGGAGGAGCGTACGGTTCCCTTTGAAGGAGGGCAGTTCCTCTTCCGCGTCCCGGTCTCCAAGGACCCTCGTTACATGACGAAGGTTATCATCAAAAGCACGGTGGCCTTCCCCCGGGGCATGACACAGCGTGACGTTGCAAGATTTTATATCCAAAAATGGTGACACAAAGAAGCCTGCCGCTCCGCAAAATCACTGTGGAGCCGCAGGCTTCCTGCTTCTTCAATCCGGTTCACCGGACTGTTCAATATAAGCATAGTAAGCCTTCACTGCGTTTTGTTCTTCCGGTGTGAGCAAGGTGACATCCACCTGCTCCAGCAGCCCGTTCATGGCCTCGAATCGGCTCGGCTGCGGGTCCTCCTCAAACAGATAGAGGTGAATTTGCAGCGCCTTCACAAGCCTTGCCCCGCTTTCTTCCTGCTGGCCCAGCTCCGCGCGAATTTCCGCCTCTTCCTTGAACAGGGTGGCGATCGCCTCCAGCTTCTCCAAATGGGCCACGCCATTCATGGTCATCATATCGATGAGCTGCCGTACCGTCAGCTTGAACAGCAGCGCCGGGTTCGGCAGAGACAGCTTTTTGTACAGCTCGCCGGTTGCGGCCAGCGCCTCGTCATATTTACGCTGCTCCCTGAGCTTCATAATTTGGGTCGCAATCGTTCTTGTCATTTGTTCAATCATTCGAAGAATATAATCACGCTGGTACACGCCGCCTGCTCCCCTCCATACTTGTTATAGCTGTCCATGTATGTTTCCCTTCTACGATACCATAGATGGCGGTAAACCGCAGCTTTCTGAGTCCTTATCCGAATCGCCTGCCGGCGGAAGCTCACTCGTACAACTGTTCCGGCAAATAACCGACCCGCCGCATTTTTGCCGGGCCGAATCATGTGAAAAAGCCACCCGTATCTGTACCGGATGGCTCTACTTCAAATGATGCTTCAACGTGTCTCTGCTAAAATCAGGCCCGCGCTTCTTCCTTGATCGCCTTCAGCCGCTTCATAACATCGTTGCCGCCCCGGCCGAAGTAATCATGCAGGCTTGTATACTCCTGGTACAGCTTCTCGTATACAGCCACGTTCTCCGGAATCGGCTTGAAGGTTTCCTCGCGTACACGCGCCATTTTCTGCGCGGCATCGACGATGGAATCGTAGCCGCCCTTGGCGCTTCCCGCAGCAACCGCCCCGAACATCGCAGCTCCAAGCGCCGGCGTTTGTTTGGAATCAGCGATTTTGATTTCACGGTTCGTTACATCGGCGTAAATCTGCATCAGCAACCGGTTTTTTTGCGGCAAGCCGCCGCAGGCGTACAGCTCCTGCACCTCTACGCCGCTGGAATGGAACGCATCGACGATTTTGCGCGTGCCGAAGGCTGTCGCTTCCAGCAGGGCGCGGTAAATCTCTTCCGGCTTAGTCAGCAGCGTATAACCGACAAGCAACCCGGTCAGGTCGGTATCGACCAGCACCGAGCGGTTACCGTTCCACCAGTCCAGCGCCAGCAGGCCGGATTCGCCCGGCTTATAGGCAGCCGCCTGCCGCTCAAGCCACACGTGCACATTCAGGCCTTCCTTGTCCGCCGCTTCCTTCACATAAGCCGGAACGCCATGCTCCACATACCATGCAAAAATATCGCCGACCGCCGATTGCCCGGCTTCATAACCGAGGTAGCCTGGAATAATCCCGTCCTCGACGACACCGCACATCCCCTCGACACGCTTCTCCTCTGTGCCGAGCAGCATATGGCAAATGGAGGTTCCCATCGCCATCACCAGCTTGCCCGGTGTGACCACGCCTACCCCCGGAACAGCCGCATGCGCGTCCACGTTGCCGACGGCAATGGCAGTACCGGCCGCAAGCCCCATTGCTTCCGCCATGGCCGCCGTCAGTTCGCCGGCCTTCGTGCCAAGCGGCTTCACCTCACCGCGCAGCTTGGTCTCGGTCAATGCTTCGAGGCGCGGGTCCAATGCCCGGAAAAACGCCTGGCTCGGGTATCCCTCCTGCTTATGCCAGATCGATTTGTAGCCGGCTGTGCAGCTGTTGCGCACTATATTGCCGGTCATTTGCGAGATGACCCAGTCCGTAGCCTCAAGGAACAGGTCCGCCGACTCGTATACAGCAGGCGCTTCGTTCAAAATTTGCCACGCCTTGGCAATCATCCACTCGGAGGAGATTTTACCGCCGTAACGAGGTAAAAAGGCCTCCCCCCGGCTTTCGGCAATCTCATTAATGAGATTGGCTTCATCCTGAGCGGCGTGGTGCTTCCAAAGCTTGACCCAGCTGTGCGGATTGTCGCTCCATTCCGGCTTCAGACACAGCGGCGTTCCCTCCTGGTCCACCGGCAGCATCGTGCAGGCCGTAAAATCGATGCCAAGCCCGATGACATCTGCAGGGCTGATGCCGGACTGCTTCATGACAGCCGGCACCGAACGCTTCAGCACCTCGATATAATCGGCCGGATGCTGCAAAGCCCAGTCATGCTCCAGCTTCACGCCCGATCCCGGCAGCACCTCATCAATAACGCCATGCGGATATGGCGTTACATGCTCCGCGACCTCCGTACCATCTGCCAAATCCACCAATACGGCGCGACCGGACTCCGTTCCGTAGTCCACGCCGATTGCGTATTTTTTCCCCATGGGCAGTCTGCCTCCTTAATTGCTTCAATTGCAGTTCAACCTGCTCCGTGCTTCTACTTTTGCCCGTAATAGGCATTGGACCCGTGCTTGCGCAAATAGTGCTTATCCAGCAGCGCCTGATCCATCGCCTCTACACCCGGGTTCAGCTGGAACGTATGGTAGGCCATTTTGGCCACTTCCTCCAGCACAACCGCATTATGCACCGCGTCATGCGCATCCTTGCCCCATGCAAACGGCGCGTGGCAGTTTACCAGGACCCCTGGCACCTGCTGCGGGCTAATCCCTTGCTGTACGAAGGTTTCCACAATCACATTGCCTGTCTCCAGCTCGTAGGCACCGCGGATTTCCTCTTCGGTCATATGGCGGGTGCAAGGAATTTTCCCGTAAAAATAATCCGCTTGCGTTGTACCGAGCGCGGGAATGCCCCGGCCCGCTTGCGCCCAGCTGGTTGCCCAGGGGGAATGGGTATGAACGATTCCGCCGATGCTCTGGAACGCTTTGTACAGCACCAGATGCGTCGGGGTATCCGAGGACGGCTTGTAGTTCCCTTCGACAATGCGCCCGTCCAAATCGACAACCACCATATGCTCGGCTTTCATCTCTTCGTAAGGAACGCCGCTCGGTTTAATCACAACCAGACCCTGCTCCCGGTCGATACTGCTGACATTTCCCCAGGTGAACGTAACTAGTCCGTGCTTCGGCAAATCCAGATTTGCTTCCAGCACAGCCTGTTTTAATGCTTCCAACACTGTGATCGCACCTTTCCCCTGCATCCCGATCCGGGATGCTTGTCATTTCATTTGCTAGCGCCGGCCAGCCCGATAACCCGAACGCTCAATTCCGGGAAACCGCCTGCGGGGATAGCGCCCGCGTAGAGTCCCGTACAATAAGCTCCGGCATATAGACCTTGCTCTCCCATTCCGGCTTGCCGCCTTCAATAAGCGCCACCAGCGCCTCCGCCGCCTCTTCCCCCATTCTATCCTTCGGGTGAGTCAGCGTCGTCAGCTTGCATTCGGTCGCCGTCGAGAGCATCGAATCGTCAAACCCGACCACGGACACGTGCTCCGGCACGGTGAGCCCAGCCTGGCGAATCACGTCGAGCAGCTGTACGGCCAGCTCGTCATTATAGCAGACGAATGCTGTCGGACGGTCCTGCTCCTCCAGCTCCAGCATAGCGGCCGCCTGCTCCAAGGGCTTGGTCTGCTTCTGCTCCGTGGTGTAATGCACCACCAGCGACGGGTGCACCGCGAGCCCCTGCTCATGGTGAACGTGCAGGAACCCCTTTAAGCGATTAACCCCCTGCAAATCGTCCATTTTGAAAAAGCCGGCGATACGCTTGTGACCCAGCTCAATCAAATGGCCGGCCGCCAAGCAGCCCCCTGCAAAATCATCGACCTTCAGGCACGGGCCGGACAGCTCCGGGTAACGTTCGTTCAGCATCAAATAAGGGATGCGCTGATAGTCCAGAGACAAGTAGAAGCCGACGTTCGGATTGCCCTCCGCGCTCTTCGTCGGTTCAATAATCAGACCGCTGAGCGGCTGGCTCGTCATCATCTCCAGACTTTCCCGCTCCTTTTCCTTGTCATTGTCGGTGCTGGACAAGAGCAGCCGGTATCCCCGGCTGCGCAAGGCTGCTTCCGCCCCTCTGACAATATGGGGGAAAATATAGTCCGAAATATAGGTCGTAATAATACCGACCGTCTGTACGCCAGCCCCCTGAACGCGGACGCCGCCGGGACTGGACACATAGGTGCCCCGCCCCTGCATCCGCTGCAGCCAGCCGTCCTGCTCCAGCTCACCGAAGGCCTGGCGCACCGTTTGCCGGCTCACTTCAAACTGTTCGGCAATCTCATGCTCCGTTGGCATCTGGTCACCCGGCTTCAACGTACCGGCCTGGAACCAAGCAAGAATTTCCTGCTTGATTCGGATATATTTCGGGGGTTGCTTTTCTTTCATGGTCCACCTCAGGCTAGTTTTGATGCTATTATAGCATGCTACCGCAGGCGGTAAGCGAGATCACTCCAGCGCAGCTCCTGACGAATCGATTGCGGGGTGGAGTTTTTGCCGATAATGACACATTCAATGCCGGCCATTTCCGCCCAATCAGCCAGGTTTTCCGATGTAACGACATAGGAGAATACGGTATGGTGTGCGCCGCCTGCAAGAATCCACGATTCCGCAGAGTCGCGCAGCGACGGCTGCGGCTTCCACAGCACGCGCGCTACCGGAAGCTTCGGCATCGGGCGCTCCAGCTCCACCGCTTCAACCTCGTTGACAATAAGACGGAAACGGTTGCCCAGATCGACGATGGACGCATTCAGCGCGGAACCGCTGCGGCCGTCGAAGACCAGACGGGCCGGATCGGCTTTGCCGCCGATACCCAGCGGGTGCACTTCGATTTTTGGCTTGTCCGCCGCAATGGTCGGGCATACCTCCAGCATGTGAGATCCGAGCACCAGCTCATTGCCAGGCTCAAAATGGTACGTATAGTCCTCCATGAACGAGGTTCCGACATTGTTTGCCAGAATTTTCATTACCCGGGTGAAGGCCGATGTTTTCCAGTCGCCTTCCCCGCCGAAGCCGTAGCCGTCGCCCATCAGACGCTGAACAGCCAGACCCGGCAGCTGGTTCAGTCCGTGCAAATCCTCAAATGAAGTGGTGAACGCGCCATAGCCGCCCTCCGTCAGAAAAGCTCTCAGCCCCAGCTCGATATGGGCCTGCTCCCGGATTGCGTTGCGGACAGGTCCTGCTGTGCGTCCGGCCGGTGTAACATCATACAGCTCGTCGTATTCCTGCATCAGACGATTGATGTCCGCATCGGAGATATCCTTCATGCGGGTTACCAAATCACCGATGCCGTAGCCGTTGACAGTCCAGCCGAACTGAATTTGCGCTTCGACCTTATCGCCTTCCGTTACCGCAACCTGGCGCATGTTGTCTCCGAAACGGGCGATTTTCAATCTGCGGCTCTCCAGATACGCGACCGCTGTGCGCATCCAGCCGCCAATACGGCTGCGAACCTCCGCATCCTCCCAGTAGCCGGCAACTACCTTGCGGGCAACGCCCATCCGGGCGCCGATGAAGCCGTGCTCCCGATCACCGTGCGCAGACTGGTTCGTATTCATAAAATCCATATCTATCGTATCCCAAGGGATATCGCGGTTATACTGCGTATGCAGATGCAAATACGGCTTGCGCAGCTCCGACAGGCCGGCAATCCACATTTTGGACGGCGAGAACGTGTGCATCCATGTAATAATGCCTGCGCAGGTTTCGTCGCTGTTGGCTTCCAGAAATAAACGGCGAATCTCATCGGAGGTGGTCACGACCTGTTTAAAAATCACCTTGCCCGGTAGGAGAGAATCACGATCCAATCCCTCAGCGATCGTACGGGAATGGCCCGCTACCTCTTCAATTGTTTCTGGTCCGTACAAATGCTGGCTGCCTGTGACAAACCAAAATGTACGCGTCTTCATGTCCAACATGACTACTCCTCCTTGTTATCGTTTTCACCCTTAATTGTACGTACAACCACTTTAAAATACAACGATTATTTTTGACATATAACCAAAATAACAGGTTTGTTTTTTATTTTTGTACGTACAAATCCAGCGCAAAGTTACAAATTTACAAAGTATCGCGGAAAATTTGTCAACGGGAGCAATTTTCCTTAGAATAATAATAGATTTCAGTTCTATAAGGAGGCTACTTAAACATGAACGCGATTATTCACGCCCACACGGATTCTTGGCCGCTTTTGTTTCTGCTGTTTGTACTGAGCTGTATTTTCATCCGTACCCGGGCGCTGCACATGATTTTGCGTCTGATGTACATCGTGATGATTGTAAGCGGCGGGACTCTGCTGTACAGCTACGGCTTTCCGCTCTCCTACTCCATCAAAGGGGTACTTGCGCTCATCCTGATTTACATCATGGAGAAAATCTTGGGCAGCCGCCGCAGACAAAGCTGGAGCAGCGGCCAGAAGGCCGGTCTCTGGATCGCTTTTTCCGTGATCACGCTGCTGATTGTGCTGCTGGGGTACGGCGTTATTTCGCTGTAACTCAGGCTGCAAGGAGGGATCGCAATGGAAAAACCATTTCGCATCGTGGTCGCCGGCTGCGGCAATATGGCCAAGACGTGGGTAAAATACGCGCTCTCCCGCACAGATTGCGAGATTGTTGGACTTACTGATCTGCAGGAGGAAAACGCTGCCGCACTGGCCAAGGAGTTCGGATTACGATGCAGATGGTACCCGGATGTCGGCGAAGCGATTCGAAAAAGCCGCGCCAATCTGGTATTTGACATTACCGTTCCGGAGAGCCACAAGCAAATCGCGTCCACCGCTATGCAGATGGGCTGCGACGTTTTTACCGAGAAGCCGATTGCCGATTCGCTGGAGGTAGCCGAGGAGCTTGTTGCGATTGCCCGCTTGCTGGACAAGCGGTACTTCGTTATGCAGAACCGCCGCTACAACCAGGGAATCCGCGCATTGCGCAGCTTCATCCGTTCGCGGACCATCGGGGGGGCCGGCATGGTTTGCGCCGATTTTTTTCTGGGCCCCCATTTCGGAGGCTTCCGCGAGCTGATGAACAGCCCGCTTATTGTAGACATGGCCATACATACGTTTGACCAGGCACGCTTTATTACCGGAGCCGATCCGATTTCAGTATACTGTCACGAATTCAACCCGACGGGCTCCTGGTACAAAGGGAACGCGTCCGCCGTCTGCATCTTCGAGATGTCGGACAGCTCCGTCTTTACGTACCGGGGCTCATGGTGCGCCCTCGGCAGTCCGACCTCCTGGGAGGCCAGCTGGCGGGTGACCGGTAGCATTGGCACGGCGATTTGGGACGGGACAAGTGCCCCGTATGCCGAAATCGTCGATCCCGATGCGGTCGGCCCGCTGCCGAAGCAGGACATCCGCCGAATCGAAGCGGATTCCTTTTGGCAGGGGCAGGACGGCCACGCAGGATGTCTGGATGAGATGTTCTCCGCCCTGCGGGAAAACCGCCCGGCCGAAACGGACAGCTCCGATAATATCAAGAGCATGCGGATGGTGTTCGGCGCGCTGGAAAGCGCCAGCACCGGACGCAAGGTCGATTTCTTCCTGTAGCTTCATGATCAGCGTCCTTATCCGCGTTTTCCCTCGTTGAACAGCTGAAAAAGACCGTTTCCGCTTGCGATAAACAAACGGAGAACGGTCTTTTTGGATCGGCGCGTTTAGTTAGTTTTTGCGCAGGTGAGCGTAATATTCCAGCGCTTCCTGCTCTGCCTTTTGCTGTTCCTTCCACGGGTAGCTGGCATAAATAAGCACACCGTCGCGGGTAACCCTGGAAACGTACACGGGCGCTCCGCCCTGCTCGGGCTGCTGTTCTTCGATGGTCAGGGCATACTGCGCATGGCTGAGCGTTTTCTCCAGCACAATGTGCGGCGCCTGATTGTCCGGGGTAGTCATTCTTTGGTTCTCCTCTCCTGCTGCTGCATTCATCCGGTTGTTTTGCCGCTACTATACCATAGTCCCGCTCCGGATGACAACCACATGTCCCGGTAATGGACGGCGGCGGCCGGTTTATTTTATACTTATATAAATTAAAACCCGGTCAGGAGGCCACCCGATGCTGCATCTCAAAAGCCCGAAGGCGGGGCTCGACATCTTCAAAGCGCTCAGCTCCGACATTCGTCTGGAAATGCTGCATCTGCTTGCGGAGCACAGCCCGCGGAATTTAAACGAGCTGGCGGTCCTGCTCGGCTTAACGAACGGCGCCGTCACGATGCATATCAAAAAGCTGGAGGACAGCGGGCTCATCCGCATCGAGACCGCCGCCGGCAAGCATGGCGTACAGAAGATGTGCTTCCTGAACGCAGATAAGCTGCTGATTGATTTATTGCCCGGCGAGGCCGATCAGCTGTATGAAGTGAACATCCAGGTCGGGCATTACAGCGCTTATGAAGCGTCCCCCACCTGCGGCCTCGCCACCAAGGACCGGATTATCGGCGAGTTCGACGACCCCCGTTATTTCGATGCGCCGGAGCATGTGCAGGCGGAAATTATTTGGCTGACCCACGGGTTCCTGGAATACCGCATTCCGAATTATTTGAAGCCGAACCAGCAATTCACAGAGCTGCAGTTCTTGATGGAGCTCGGCTCGGAAGCGCCCTCCTACTGCAACAACTGGCCGTCGGATATTTATTTTTACCTGAATGATGCGGAGCTCGGATACTGGACCAGCCCCGGTGATTTCGGCGGGGAAAAAGGGGCCGCCAATCCGGATTGGTGGCCGCTCCATCTGAATCAGTACGGGATGCTGAAGCTCATCCGGATTAATCATGACGGGACCTTCATTGATGGCACGAAGGTTTCCGAGACGAGCCTGGACGCATTGAACTTGGATTATAAAAGCACGCTGAAGCTGAAGCTGTCAGCTCCGGCGGACGCCAAAAATCCGAACGGCTTGACCATCTACGGCAAGCACTTCGGGAATTACAGCCAGGATATGATCGCCCGGATGCTGTACACCGAGCTGCCTCCGGCGCCATCCTCCTAAGCTGCTGCGGCTGAATTTTTTGGCCTGCGCCCCGGCATTTCCCGATCAGGCTGTCGCCTTCCCTCCGCCTCCGGCATAGCTTATAGGAGAGAGGAGCAGGTGATGGATCATGATGAATGCCCAGGAAAAGCATAACCAGCCCTTCCCTTCCGCGCGCAAAATCCGGCGTTCCTGCAATAAAGAGCTGTACCGTACGATCAAAAAGCTGAAAATCTGGATTCCCCCGGCGCAGGTGTTGGAAGCGGAAACGTTGTACTATAAAAAGGTCATTCTGAATTTACCCTGGATTGTGGAAAATGCCAGCAACCGCAAAGTGCTTGCCGATTGGTGGGAGGAGCAGGTCTGCCCCGAGGTTGCCGGGCTGTGGAACGTAGAGCCGCCTGTGCTGTCCGCAGCCTTCCGGTCGGCCTTCGGCGGGTAGCCTTCGCTGCCTGAAGGGATCGAGCGACCGCCGCGCAGCGGCACCGCGCGCCCAAGATTCGCGTGCAGTGCAAAGCGGTATCCCGCGCCAGCCTCCGCTTTCGCACTGCGGTTCCCGGCGAGCGAAAGATGCTGTGTTCCCGGCGGCGCATGGATTAAGGGTTTATCGGAAGCAATTGTGCGGAATACTTGCTTATAACGGCTCATCAGCTCTCCTCGCAAGCCCGGCTCTGCGCCTGCTTTCCGGCCCCGATGCTTTCGTTCGGCCGGCACCTCAAGGCGT
The DNA here is from genome assembly GCF_037137075.1 of Paenibacillus sp. y28. Classification (NCBI taxonomy): domain Bacteria; kingdom Bacillati; phylum Bacillota; class Bacilli; order Caryophanales; family Paenibacillaceae; genus Paenibacillus; species Paenibacillus sp. y28. The sequence goes on along the minus strand of NZ_JBBBNV010000017.1, from coordinate 69,510 downwards.
AATCCGGGAGGCAGACGGAGAGCTTGATTTTTAGGTGACATTCCCAGACGCGAGCCCCCCTGCCCCTCTGAATTGAAGCTCCATTTAAGGGCCTGTGTACCGGCCGCAGCGAGGGCTGTATTTGCCCGGCACTGTTTTTATGATATTCTGTGTGCAGGAGCCGCATTGTAAAGCCCCGCTTATGACGATATAACTGGAAAGCTGACGATAAGTGTTGCAAATCCGCTTGTGAACGCAAGCAAAGAGGAGGCGTGGTGATGAGCATGGAAAAAAATCAGGTCGCCGCTACACCGAGATGGTTCGGCTTTGCTCTGCAGTCGCTGGTGTTTCTGGCAAACTCGACCTGTCCCGAGAGCCGCTGCCCGAGCGGTGAAATTGCGGACCATGTCTGCTCGGAGGCGACTCTCATGCGGCGCATTCTTGCGCGGCTGGCCCGGGCGGGAATCGTGGAAGCCCGCGAAGGGCGGGACGGGGGGTACTATTTGAGCAAAGCACCGGAAACGATTACCTTTGCAGATGTATACCGTGCCGTTCAGATGACGGAGCCGCTGTTCTCAGGAATGCTGGAGACGACGAGCGAAGGTCCTTTGTCCGCCGAGTTCAATCTGGCCTTCCAGGAGCTGGCGGACGAAGCCGAGGCCCATTTGCTCCAGCTGCTGGAGAAACGGACGATTGCCGATTTGTGCGATATTGTTTACAGCGCGGCTGAGGCCAGGAAAGAAGATCCTGCAAATTAATATGCAGCGTACGGTATGTTCTCTCCTGGCACAGGCACACCCGCGGCCTCTTCTGCCCCGGGCCGATCATATGCCAAGCGGCTTGCCCGCAAGCGGGACAAGCGCTGCTTGAATGACTGTGCTGCAGGACCAAACCAGCACATAAACTGTGATTGACAAAGCAACGGTTTCCGCTCTATACTGTAACTATTAATTGCACATTTCCATTCTTAACTGTGACTTTCAAACCTACTTTTTAAACTCAGGGAGGCCTCTTACTAATGGCACAAGTACTATTTATCAAAGCAAACGGACGCCCTGCCGAGCAATCGGCCAGCGTCAAGCTGTACGATGCTTTCGCAGCATCCTACAAAGAATCCCATCCTCAAGACAGCGTTACCGAGCTGAACCTGTTTGATCTGGATCTGCCTTACTACGACAACACCATGCTGACCGGCTTGTACAAAGCAGGCCAAGGCTATGAGCTGACTCCGGAAGAGAAACGCGCAGCTGATCTTGCGAACGGCTATCTGGATCAATTCCTCGCGGCTGACAAAGTAATGATCGCATTCCCGCTGTGGAACTTCACGATCCCTGCTCAGCTTCTGACGTACATCTTCTACCTGAACCAAGCAGGCAAAACATTCAAATATACAGCTCAAGGTCCGGTTGGCCTGCTCGGCGGCAAAAAGGTTGCCCTGCTTAACGCCCGCGGCGGTGTATACTCCGAAGGCCCGATGGCTGGCCTGGAAATGTCCCTCAACTATGTGAAAAACACACTCGCTTTCTGGGGCGTTACAGACGTGGAAACCGTTGTTGTGGAAGGCCACAACCAATTCCCGGATCGCGCAGAAGCCATCCTTGGCGAAGGCTTGAAGCAAGCTGCTGCGGTTGCTGCCAGCTTCTAAGAAACGAATACAACCAAGCCCGGAAACGAAGGAGCAGAAGCAGCTCCCCTCTTTCCGGGCTTTTTGCTTTTTACCGGATGTGACGGCTACCGGATGTGACGCCCTTCTTCCATAAAGTCTCTTCCGCTTTCTTGACACAATTAACTATGATTCATGCTTGTTTTTAACCCGCATTTGGGCATGAGTCTTTATTCGATGCGGCAGCAGGGCAAGCAGCGTAGCCGGGCCAAATAAAAACCGCCCCATGCCTATCGTACAGATAGGCATGGAGCGGATGCTTGAAGGAATCCTAGATAAGAGCAAATGGCAGCCTCGTTAAGGCTTGAACACGAGCACATACACCGGAATAACAACCGCCATCACGATGACGAAGCGGTAATTGCTGGACGCCAGCTTCAGCACGTCCTTTTTAATGAGGCCGGACAGCAAATTATTCACGGCGGAGGCCGGTGATATAGTATTGGAAATTCCCCAGCCCCCGAGCAGCAGGATAGCAAGGAATACCGGGCTCACTCCAACGGCTGCAGGCTCAATTCCTGTCGCCAGAATCGAGACCAGAATAATCGGATGAAGACCGATTAATGAAGTCAGTGTAATGAGGAACACGGTGAGCACAGACAGAACAAGCGGAATCGGCAGCGGCACCATTTGAAGAAGCGCGGGAATCCAGTCTCCGAATGAGGTTCCCGCCATCGCGCCGCTGAAGAAGCCTGCGGCCAAAAACAGCGTAATCTCTTTTTTCAACGACGGTATCGTCTTGGTTACATGGTCCTTCAGCCCCTGCCGGTACGTTGCCATTGCCCGGGTTCCCAAGCACCATAGCAGCGGGAACAGCACCGCAGCCATGCACGTAATCAGTACAATCGGCAGCTCCAGCACTTGCTCCAAAATAATGACCACCGCAATTGCAGCAGCCAGATACAAGCCGAGTGGAAACAGCGCCCGTCCAAGCCGTATGGGCTCAGCCGGTTCCGCCTGTGCTTCTTCAGCTCCGGCAGCCGCCTCGTCCTGAGAGAGCGCAGCGGCACCGCGGGATTTGGCGCGCAGCAGCGGCAGCTCCACCAGAAGACTGACAAGAACACTGAGCAGCGACAAGCCCAGCATATAAGGCAGCAGCGCAGTCCAAGACAAATGAAGCGCCGTACTCACCAGCGCCATTGCAGAAAAGTATGGCGACCAGAAAATGGCTCCCCCGAAGCCGCGGTTCAGTGCATCCGCCAGCATGCGGTTTGATTTGAACCGGGTATTCGCCGCGGCCAAATGATACACGACCGGAATGCAGCCTACATTAATAAATACGCCCATCAATTGAGTGAGCAGCTGTGAGCCCAGGAAAAAACCTGTCCGGCTCGTCAGCTTCGTCTCATAAAATTGCTTCAAGGCCGCGACATACTGCGGGGAGCGAACCGGAATTCCAAACAGCGGCGCGAACACGAACAAGGTGGCCACGGTGACGTTCATCGTCGCCGCTTCCAGCCATACCTTGACATTGGCTTGATGCAGAACCATCAGCAGCACGCCGCCGACCAAAAAGCCGATCGTCAGTATCCGGGTTGTCCCAATGAGCTGCGGGAGCAGCAGGGCAATCGTAACAAAAACCATAATTCCGAGCAGAACAGTAAAAGGAGCCCAATGCGTAATTTGAATCAGGATAAAAATCGCCGCCAAGGATAAAATCAGGATCCGATCAAGGGACCTTGCTGCGATATTCATAGCCGTTACCTTCTTTCTTCTGCCGATCCAAGCTGTTGAACCTGTACAAAACAACACAACATGACGGCCGGTTCATTAAAGACTCCGCTATTATAAATCGTTACGGAAGAATAGGCAATGATGCCCGGACCGCACCATCGGTTCAAATTATGACAATATTGTTAATTTATTTTCCAGGGTCCTTTTGTAATCGGTTACAATAATATTCCCTTGAAAATACTGCACTTTCAAGCTTTTTTACGCCCGCATTCCGCCGTGAAAAAAATGAGCCCTCAGAAAATTCCTGCTTTTACTCTCTATTCCGCCTTCAGGCACTCAATTAATCCCCTTCAACTACCGATAAACATGTCAGGCAATTCGTCCTGCATCATTGGTTGGACAAGAGAGAGGTCCTTTACCGCCTGCAATCGGTCCTTTGGTTTGAAACACGGGGTTCAGGTCTGCGATCCCTACAAGGACTGGCCAGCATAGCCGCAATTTAGCTGCACGGCCTGGAAGGCCTCATGAAAGCACAATCCGGCATCACCTGACCTTGTATTAGAGGGGGCTTAATTCGTGCAATTTAGCTTTAGAACGAAGCTGATGGCCATCATGGGCATATTCAGCATCGTGCTGACGATTAGTGTGACATTAGTGAATCAACACCGATGGGAGCAGCACCTTACCGCAAGCTACTTACGTGAATCCCTTTTGGTTGAGGATGTCGTGATTACCGCCGTATCGAATGCCGATAAGGCATTACAAATTTTGGATAAAAGCATTGAAATGAAAATGAGAGAATTCTCCGATCAGCTATTGGCCAAATACGAAAAAGAGCCCTATGTGGAGTTCTGGAACTACCAAGCCCTCAAGAAGAAGTTTGAAGGCATGGATATTTATATTATTGACGATACACAAACGGTGCTGTACAGCAGCTACTCGGGCGATATCGGGCTCAGCTTCCGTGAAAAAGACGGATCCCGCGGCGTGTTTGCCCAGCTGCTGCAGGATCGGCTCAACGGGAACCGGTTCGTCGTTGACGGACTGGATCAGGAATCAAACTCGGGCAAGCTGAAAAAATACAGCTACGTCCCGACGCCCGATCATAAATATTTGCTGGAGCTGGGACTGGATCAAGGCGACAATCCGATTTTCCGGAGCTTTAACTTTCTGGAAATCAGCAGCAAGCTCATGAAGAAATACAGCTACATCAACAATATCACGGTATTTACGCCTTCCGGAAAATCTATTGGCAAAACCGGCGAGGATGGCAGGTCGATTCTCGTCTCCGACGAAAACAGCGCTGTCTTCTACAAAACGTTCCATGAATGGACCGTCCAGGAGGTGACCGGCACCCTGAACGGCGCCCCCGTCACTTACCGTTATGTTCCATACAGAGTCGAATTCGATACCGAAGAGATTAAGTTTACGAATCAGCGCATTATTGAAATTGTCTATAATAACGATGAGCTATACAAGCAGCTAAGAGAAAACAATCAAGTATTTATTCTCCAGACTCTGGCGACTATCGCTTGTGCCCTGCTTATCAGCTACCTGATTTCAAGGCTGGTTGCGAGACCCATATATTTGGCCTCTCATGATGTGCTGACCGGCCTGTCTAACCGGGCCGTCTTTGAGAAAGCGCTCCATTCCAGCATCAATAAAAATAAGAAAACAGACGGGAAAACCGGGCTGCTTCACATCGATTTGGACAATTTCAAACAGGTCAACGATACGTTCGGACACGACGCGGGGGACGTCTTTCTCAAGGAAGTGAGCCGCAGAATACGCACTGCGGTGCCGAATCCCGCCGACATTACGGCCCGCTTGGGAGGAGATGAGTTCGTCGTGATTTTGAACCAGGTCACGGATGTAGAAGCAGCCGAAGAAATTGCCCTCCACATCATTCAAGAGCTGCGGCAGCCGATTGAAATTAACGGGGTCGATGTTGTCCGGGAATGCAATACGACGGCATCCATCGGAATTGCTTTGGCTCCCGACCATGCCCAAGACGCCGACGACTTGTACTACTGCGCCGATCGGGCGCTCTATCACGCCAAGCACAATGGCAAGAATACATGCAGCGTCTATCATGAAAGCTTAAAGAAGCAGACCACCGCTGTATAGCCCCGGTGAATTAATGGCTGCCAATCTCTGTAATCCGACGGTTAGGAAGGAAACAAGCGATCACATTCATTTAAAAATGCCGCTACGCTTTTTGTTAGCTTAGCAGGCTCCGTGTTTCTTACGTCGTGACCCGAGTCGGTGAAGTCAAGCTTTTGGAAAGTCTCCTGCAACTGGGCGTAGGCTTCCAGATCAGTATCCGTTAGCAGAGAGCCTTTTAGTAGCCCGCGCATGACGAGCATAGGTATTGGTAATCGTGAGTTAAAACGGACCGGAACAGATTCCCTCTGAATTCCGCGTACTGCCTCTATCCGTATATTAGCGGTCCGTCCGGTCGGCAGGAGATAATTATGAATATAATCGTCTGCCCAGTCTGGTGTCATTTGCTTATGCTCGGCTGGATAATCAAGCACTGCCAACGAGCGAAGCTGCGGGAAATGCTTTACCGCGAAGCCGAGCGCATAGGATACTCCTCTAGAATAGCCGAATAAATGAAAACGACTCAGACTGGCGCTGGACACAACCTGCTCCACATCGGAAACATGATGATCCAAGTCATATCCTGTGGGAGGTGTTCCACTTCCTCCCCGGCCTCGGAAGGATAGGACAATACTTCTGCGTGGCAATAGTCCGTTTATGAAATCTGCGTATTCCTCCGCGGTTTCGGACAGCCCGGGGCATACCACAAGTGGAGTCAACTTAGGATCAGCCCGGTTCCCCGAATCCAGATAATGAATGAAAGTATCACCATTTCGTACAAAGCTTGATTGAATATTCACATGATCCTCTCCTTTATCTCCTCATCAAAATCAACACTATGTGGATTCTGAATATAACAGCCGAATGGGTGGAATTTATTTCATCATATTACCATACCTTTACAAGTAAATTAATGCCGGATTACGAGGTGAACCTCCGGTCTCTATTCTCCGATTCTACACAAAAAAAGCTTCCAAGGGCCACCGTTCAAGCAGCCTGGAAGCTCTCTTTGGATTAAAGCCCGACTTTACTTCAACTGATACGGCTCTGAGCGCTCCCCGGTATCCGGCAGGTGCACCACAATCGTCTTGCCCTTATTCTTCCGGCCGCTTGATCAGATCTAACGCAGCATACGCCGCATCGCAGGAGGAACTGTCAACAAGCAGCCCTTCGTCCGTATTGGTTATAAAATGTCCATGCTCTCAATGTGCTGCTTCGTTTCCAGAGTGCCTAAATGATGAATCTGCCGGTAAATTTCCCGCAGCGATGCGTCATAGGCGTCGTTCTCTTCATCAATATGGTAAGGGATAGCCGGCAGATGGGACCGAAGCGCTGAACCGTCATCGGCATCGATTTTGTATTCAAACAGCTCCTCGAGCTTCTCGATGTCTTCATCTGTGGCCTCAATCTCGAACTCGAATGCTGCCGCGCCTTTATCATCCAGCACCGTATTCGCCTGCACAGAAACATAATACGTTTTTTTGTCCTGTTCTGTCATGCTCAGCCTCCTCCTACGACAACATGCCATTATAAAAAGCGGCCACAATCAAAACAATTACCGCAAACGCAGCATATATCCATAACACCGGATTCGCCAGTAATGGATGTTTGACCATGGTACGAGGGGGATCCTTGTCCTCCACTGTCGTCCGTTTCTGCCGATTGCGCACGGAATAAACAGCCCCCAGGATCAATACAAGCATCGCTACCGCTAATAAAATCATCAGCAAGATGCTCAAGCCCACTTCCTCCTTCTTAGCCGACTGCCGATAGTGTTTCCACTTTGGAAGAAATGTATGAATTTACTTGCTGCTTCCCATACGTTATAGTAAAAACTGGATTCCTGCTTTACCGCAGGCTCTATACAATGGGGGAGGAATGGGACATGTCAATTTTTAACCGGATGATGGCAAGCATCGGCATTGGCAGCGCCAAGGTTGATTTGCGGCTCGACACGCATGAAGCGGCGGCTGGAGAACGGCTTGGCGGAGTTGTTGCCATTCGGGGCGGCAAGATCAGCCAGCGCATCGATAACATCTATGTGCACTTGTATACCGAATACCATAAAGAAGAAACAGTGAAAACCACCGATGGCAAAGAAGAAACCAGGAAGCTGCATGTAACCCACCGCCTGGCCGAGTACCGGCTTGGAGAGAATCTGTCGATCGACCCTGGGGAAACACGGGAGCTGCCGTTCGTCATTGAGCTTCCCGCGCTCACACCAATGACAACAAACCGTGACAAGGTTTGGCTCCGGACCGGGCTTGATATCAACAATGCCATAGATCCCGGGGACAAAGATGTTCTGCATGTGCTTCCGCACGCTTATACACAAATCGTACTTGATGCGGTGTATCAGCTTGGCTTTGCCATCAAAGAAATAACCAATGAGCATGACCCGCGAAGCCGGAACGGAGTGCCGTTTATCCAAAATATCGAGTTTGCCCCGAAGGGCCCTTACCGCGCGCTGCTGGATGAGCTGGAAATTGCGATGTTCCCCCGGGAAGATGGGATTGAGCTTCTCATCGAGATCGATCGGCGCGCGCGCGGCCTGACCGGCTTTTTTGCAGAAATGCTGGATATGGATGAGAGCCTTCACCTGCTGTGGCTTTCAGCCGAAGAGGTGGAGCAAGGTCCAGGGGCTGTAGCCGTTATCCTTGCGGAGCTGATTAATCGACATGCCCTATAGCCGGCACGACCGTTTTAACAAACCATGAAACGAAAGCTTGACGATCTGGTATAAACCGTCATATTCCTACAAGTAACAAGCTTTATAAATTTGACAGGCGAAGGCTTGGGGTTCGGCCGACCGCCGTCGTGCAGCAAAGCACCGCGCGCCGGGAGCTGCGCGCGGTGCGAAAAAGTTTTAGTAAAAACAGGCCAAGATGTCCGGAATCATGGGCATCGGACAATACCTCTGCTTGAAGTGCTCCCCTTCAAAATACAGGTTTCGAAATAAACCTGTATTTCGAAGGGGAGTTATTTTATGCCCCTGAGGCTAATCACCTTCGAAAGATGCCGCCTCGCACCCTCACACTCACAGCACCCACTCCGCGATAAGGCGGATAACCTCCTCCATGTGAGCATCGGTTCCAACCGTAATGCGCAGCTTGTCCTCCAATCGGGGCTGCGGGAAATACCGGACATACACTCCTCGTGCAGCCAAATAGCGCTCCAGCTCCTGTGCTTCGCCGCCCGGGGGACGGCATAGCACAAAATTGGTTTGAGAGGGCAGCACCTGAAAGCCAAGCTCCTCAAGCTGCCAGGACAACCGGGAACGAGTAGCGCGAATCCGGTCTGCGTTGCGCCGCATATGCGCTTGGTCGCTGAACGCCGCTTCAGCCATCCGCTGACTAATCCCATTGACATTATAAGAATCCTTGCATTTCATCATGGCAATGATGAATTCTTCAGCAGCAAGCGCATACCCGATTCGAGCGCCGCATAAGGAATACGATTTGGAAAATGTACGCAGCACAATCAGGTTCGGGTACCGGCCGACTAACGTTGCCGCACTTACATGGGGGTCATCCGCAAAATCGATATAGGCCTCGTCAATAACGACGACACCGGCAAAACGCTCAATAATTCCGGCTAATTCGTCTAACGGCAGCAGCCGTCCGGTCGGCGCATTCGGATTGACCAGAACCAGCAGCCGGGCTTCCTCAGGCAACGGTTGATGCACATTCCACCGAAAATCCCCATCCATCGGAAGATCGATGAAACGGACCTGCTGTATCGCCGCGGCCGTATGATACAGCGTAAAGGTCGGATAAGGCAGGGCCACCACATCGCCGGGCTGCATAAACGCACGAAAAATGAACGTAATAAGCTCACTGGAGCCGTTTCCCACCATCACCTGCTCTGGCCTCAGCTCATGATGGGCGGCAATTTGCCTGCAAAGAGCCGTACAAACCGCATCCGGGTACAAGGCAATCCGGTCAGTATCCAGACGGGTGAGTACCTCCGCTACACGAGGGGACGGCGGATACGGATTTTCATTGGCGTTAAGCTTCAACTCGGGACGAGAAGTGTGCATCGGCTGGCTGATGTCCTGATTCCGGTTCTCCCGCTGCCTGCTTCCTCCTGTAACCGAGGGCGGCTGCCAGCCGTAAACGTATGGCTTCATAGCGGCAATATGGGGATTAATGTACACTTCTGATGATTGGGAATCCATTTGTCATCCTCCATTTCCTTATGGTACCATTACAATAGAACAAAATTGACATTTTCAAAATGCACAGTTTCTCTTATTTGACAGTGACAGTTGACATTTCCTTAGAAATGCTGGTGTACAGCTTGAAGGGGCCGAAGCTGGAGCCGCTGGCATAGCTTACGAAGGCCCTTCTATTGCCGTTTTCCAAGTACCTGTGGGAGGAATGTGGATAAATAACGCAATTTCTGTGGATATACATCCTTTTGCTGTGGATGAATTGTGTATTTCAGGTAGAGTTACCATTCGTTTTATATAATTTGTGAATAACCTTGTGAATGTTGTGGATAATTTGGGGATGAACTGTGTACAGCTTAATGAATGGCTGGGATTGAAAAGAGGAATTGGCGTGGAAATGACCCTTTTATTGACCGATCAATCGGGCGAAGCCTTGTATCTGCAAATATACCGCCATCTTCGCGGAGAAATTACGGCGGGGCGCATTGCGGCCGGCACACGTCTCCCTTCCGTTCGCAAGCTGGCGGCAGATTTGGCACTCAGCCGTACCCCGGTCGAGCTGGCTTACCAGCAGCTAATCGCCGAGGGCTATGCCAAGAGCCGCCCGCGAAGCGGCTTGTACGCACAAAGCCTGGCGCACGATCAGCTCGTTGACGTTCCGGCGGCATCTCCCCGGCAGAACAAAGCCGCATCAGCAAAGCAAAAGGAACGCACGGCGAAATACGCTGTAGATCATATGGATGCTGCGGAGGCCGGATTTACCGGCTTGCCTGCCGCAGCTGTCCCCGGATTAGCTGCCGATAACAGCCCGGACGGCAGTGTCCAGCCGAAACCGGAATACGATTTTCATTATGGCTCTGTGGATTTGGCCTATTTCCCTTTCACGCAGTGGAGCCGGCTGGCGGCCCGCTGCTGCCGGCCGGAGAACCGGGGTTTGCTGTTATACGGCCAGCCTCAAGGCGAGCCGGGCCTTCGCAGGCAAATCGCCCAGTACGCACATCAAGCCCGGGGCGTGGACTGCACACCGGGTCAAGTCATCGTCGGCGCAGGAACGCATAACTCCCTGGAGCAGCTCTGCCAGCTGCTGCGGGACCCCTACGGCCCGCAAATCGCGCTGGAAGCCGCGGTTAGCGACGGTGTCGCCATGGTTGTGCGCCAGAACGGCTGGCGGCTTCAGCCGGTGCCGCTGGACAAGGACGGCCTCCGCATCGATGCCCTTTATGAAAGCGGCGCACGCGTCGTTTACGTAACGCCTTCCCATCAATTCCCTTACGGCATGATTATGCCGATTGCAAGAAGGCTGCAGCTGCTGAAATGGGCGGAGGATGTCGACGGCATGATTATCGAGAATGACTATGACGGCGAATTTCGTTACGAAGGCCGCCCAATACCGGCCCTGCAGGGACTGGACCGTTCGGGAAGAGTGGCCTATCTCGGCACCTTTTCCAAGGCTATCGCCCCCGCGGTGCGCCTCAGCTACCTCATTCTGCCCTTGCCGCTGGCCCGCAAAATGGACGGCTGTCTCCACACGTTCGACCAGTTTGCCTCCCCGCTGCATCAAAGCATGGTCGAGCAGTTTATAGCCGAAGGCCATTTTGAACGCCATATCCGCAAGATGAGGCAGCATTACCGCCTCAAGCATGCCGCCCTAATCCAGGCTGTAAAAGCAGAGCTGGGGCCACAGGTGCAGGTCATCGGAGACCGCTCCGGCCTTCACATCGTGCTGGAATTCGCTTTCCCTCAGGGGGAGGATGCTGTACATACAGAGCGAAGCCTCATCGCCAAGGCCCTGGCGGCGGGTGTGCGTGTTTACCCGACATCCGCTTATACCCTTTCCGGAGCAAAGTCTCCCCTTCCGACCATCCAGCCGCGTCTGCTGCTAGGCTTCGGCGGGCTGAGCATCGAAAGCATCCAGCACGGGATTAGATCCCTTGGAAAAGCATGGGAGCTGTATAGCGGCCCCATTTGACTGATGCGGTGAATCCGAACAGTTTTGACTATTTTGGAGGAGGACGAAACAAATGAACAAGCTCCAATCATACAAACCGAAACACAAACGCGTACTGAAATGGGCAGCGGCTCTGCTGGTTATATCCAGTATCGGCGGAACGGTCTACGCCGCCGAACGGCAGGCGGAATATATGGGCTTTCCCGTCGTGGGGCTTGAAGTGAACGGACAAGCCGTTCAAAACGAAGTTCCCGCCATCAACATGAACGGCTCCACGATGGTCCCGCTCCGTTTCGTAAGCGAATCGTTAGGCGCAACTGTCGACTGGAACAAGGAGACGTCCACAGCCGTCATCTTGGCCGCTACCCCTTCGCCCGCACCTGCTCCAGCCTCCTCTGGGGGGAATAACGGCAGCGGGACGGCAGCAGACCCCAATCGGGAGCTGATTCAGCAGGTAACCAATGCATACGAGAACCTGTATATTTTTGCAGGGCGTTTAAAGGACATGAAGGTGATGATCGACATGACCTACGAGCAAACCGTCACCTATAAAAACAATGCATACCTTTTTAAATTGAAAAATACGTACTTGAACCAGCTCCGCAAGCAGCACGACAATATGCTGGATCAAATGTTTAAAGCGCAAGAAGCCAGCAAGAAGCTCGGACACGAGGAGCCTCTTCTGGCAGAAATGGATAAGTTGAATGTCAGCCTTAGAGGGCTGGAATCGTTAAGCGATTTCTTAAGCAACTATGCCGACTATAACAAAGCCATCGACGATGATTGGTTCTCCAACTACTTGGCGACCAGCTATGATGTAGCCTTGGAAAACAGCTTCGCCCTTCAGGACAAATACCTCGAATGGAGCAGAAAAACCAACGCTGCCGCCTCTTCTTTGAAGTAAACTTTGAAATAAACAGGGATATGCCGGCAAAACGCGGACCAAAGTCAATTTAAAAATAATTTCTTATGCCCTTGTAAAATCAAATCTGTATAAAATGAAATCTAGCTTGCAAAACCCCGCTTGCCGTCTGGCAATACTCATCGCTAAACCAAAAAATACAAGGACCTCATCTCCCGACAGAAGCGGATCAGAGGTCCTTTTTGCTTTATATTCGGGCTACTCACACCCAGTCTGACAGGTATGGACAGAAGCCCCTATTATTTATAGAAAGGATTACTCGGCCTTCGGCTGGAACAGCTCCAGCTGTTCACCGTCAGGACCGTAGAAGAAAAAGATTTTGACGCCGTCCAGAATGACTTTGGGCTCTTCGCTAATCAGCTTTACCCCAAGCTCTCGCAGCCGGGCCACCTCCGCTTCGATATCGGACACGGTGAAGGCGACATGATGTACAATGCCGTCGCTCGACAGCCCCTCCGTCCCCCGGCCAATCAGCTCCAATTCGATATTCTCCGAGCCCGGAAAACAAAGGAAGGCTAACTCGACTCCGTCAGCCAGCGGCTTCCGGCACGCCAGCTGAAGCCCCAGCACCTCTGTATAAAAACGGATCGAAGCATCCATATCGCTAACGCGTATTCCAATATGCTCCAGCTTGTGTATCATGTCAACACGTCCTCTCCACGAACATGAAACGATCAGGAATGATTTTCAGAAGCAGGCTAAGCCTGTTCCCCGCCGTTTGCCGGCTTGGACTCCGCACTGAGCTTGTTCAACGCGGCCTGCTGCTCCTCAATATGAGCCAGCATCTTGGTAATCCGCTCCATGTTCGGATAATTGGCCGCATAGGCACGATAAATGTTGGCCGCTTCCGCGAGTTGCCCCGAACGGAGCAGCAAGTCGGCAATCCCCAGATCTGCAAGCAGCGAGCGGATACGATCATCCGCCGGAACCGTGCCCCGGTACGTAGTAAAGCCGGCCTTGGCTCTGCGGAAATGCTCTTCTGCATTGGCAACCAATCTTACGGCTTGGTCCATGCGGATATGAGCCAGCAAGAAATGGGCGTCTGGATAATCCGGTGCCTGCTCTAATGCTTTTCGGCAAGCAAGTTCAGCAGCCTGAGTGCTGCCGAGCTGCATGTTCAATTTGGCTTGAAGCACATAAACATCAAGGATTTTGTCGAACTCAGGCGCATTGTCAGAACGGTTCTCGGCCAGCTCCAAATAACGAAGCGCCTCATCGATTTGTCCGCCTGCAAGCAAATGCTCCCGCGCATAAAACAGCGGCCAGCTCGGCTCGTCCGGTTCTTCTTCAATCATCGACCGCAGCATGGTCAGATTGCCGATTACACGGTCTTTTTTCTTCAATTCGCTTTCTTCCAGACGCTCTTTTTCCAGGCGAATGTTTACAATCGGATGAGGGAAGTTATGCGTCCACTTCCCTTCCTCATTTATCCTGCCCACACGCTCATAGATTCGGCCATGGAAGCTCAAGCCCTTGTTTACCGGGAATAAGCGTTCCTTCATATCTACGCGCTGCAGCCCGGATTCGGCTGTCGTCACATGCAGAATCTCCAGCACCTTGACACCGGCAAACCGCTCAAACAAGCCAGCCGCCTGTCTAACCGCTTCGACATCCTCGGCATAAAGAACCTCATCCGGGTCTACAAACAGCGCCCAATCGGCTTCAAGCCCTTCCAGGCCGGCATTACGGACAGCAGCAAAATTGTTGTCCCACTCGGTCTGAACAATCCGGACTTTAGGCACGGAAGAAGCCATTTCCACCGTCTTGTCCGTAGAGCCGTAATTCACAAGCACAATTTCATCCACAGCCGGAACCAGGCTTTCCAGACAACGTTTAATACGGTGCTCATCGTTTTTGGCAATAACCACGGCCGCTATTCTGACCGGTTCGACAGCAAGCAGCGGGTCAATCTCCTTCATCTCCGGGCCGCCCGGAGTATCCTCCAGCTTTTTGAAAACAGTCTGCTTCCAGGACGCTTCCGGATCGAGCAGCAGCGCCCGCTGGAATGCCTTCCGCGCCGCCGTTCCGTATTCCTGGTGCAGCAAAGCTTCGCCAAGGTATACCCATGCCATAACATTCAGCGGCTCCTCGGCCACCGCCTTCTCTGCGGCAAGCTGTGCTTGCAAATAACGCTTCTCTTCAAACGCTTTCGTAATCATCTCAATGTTTTCGTTCATCGGTTCACCTGTAGTTTCATAGGATTCATTTGCTACTTACATCATACTGGTTTACCCTCGGCTTGTAAAATTCACAGCCCCTAAACACCCTGCCGGACGCATCATGTATAAAGCTTTTCCGAAGGCAACCTCGGCTTATGCACTTCTTTATTTTAGCATAATCTGACATGCCGTTCGACAAGTTCTTTCGGGCCGGCGCCGCACAAAAAAACGCCTTCCCCCCGGCGGGTACATCCCGGCAGGGAACGAAGACGCTAGAATGAAGACGCTCGTGCGCTATTCAGCCATTTTTACAATAAAATCCACACAACTCCATACCCAAAATAGAATCAGGCCGCAAGCCACAAACCATGCTTATAGCGCGGCAGCCACTTCCTGGCGGATTCGGACTGCCTCCCGGTCATCGTGATGCCAAAGCTGAGCGTAGCAATCGACGGTTTGTACAGCGATATGCTCCCAGCTATATTCACTGAACACCTTCTCGAACGCGCGAATCGCCATCGTGCGGGCTTCCAAATCATCACTCAGCACTTTAATGACATGGCTCACCAGCGAAGGCACATCGCCCGGCAGCACAGTCCAGCCGTCGACGCCATATTCAATTGTCTCCTGCAGGCCGCCGACCCCTGACACGACTACCGGGCTTCCCGCCGCCATGGCCTCAAGAGGCGCTATACCGAACGGCTCATACAAGCTGGGGAAAACCGCGACCGAGGCTAAGCGCAGCAGACGGTTACGCGCGTCTTCATCCACCTGGCCGAGAAACAGCACCTTCGGTCCAAGGCCAAGAGTCTCCGCCTGCTTCTCCAGCGCATGACGCTCCGGTCCGTTGCCGGCAATAATAAACTTGGCGTCCGGGCATTGCTGCAGAATACCAAGGGCGCTGTCCAAAAGCACATGCACGCCCTTTTCCCGGACCAGCCTGCCGACAAACACAACCAGCTTCTCCGACGGCAGCGCGAGCTGACTGCGCCATTGGGCCTCATGCTCAAAAACCCGGACTGCCTGGGGGTCAACACCGTTTCCGATGATATCCAGCTTGTCATCCGGCAGGTTGAACAAGTACCGCACCTCATCCCGCATGAAGCGGCTGCACGTTATAACCCGCCGCGCTTCATAGGTCAGCTGCCATTCCAGTCCATGGATCCGGTGCTGGAGCTCGGAATGCAGCCCCTGATTGCGGCCATGCTCCGTGGCGTGAATGGTAGCGACCAGCGGCAGCCCATAGGTGTGCTTAATCGCTTTGGCGGCATAGACAACGAGCCAGTCGTGCGCATGCAGCACATCTAATGAAGTTTGACGCAGCAGCTTATGCGAATAATCAAGCATCGCCAAATTCAGCTGAAATACCCACTCCAAAAAATTGAGCTCCTTGGCCTGATATGTGGCTACCCGATGAACCCGTACCCCTTGATTGATTTCATAGTCGGGATAACCTTCAACCTGGCTGGTCAGTACATGGACCTCCACCCCCTGCTTCACCAGATGGCGGCTCAAGTCAAACACATGCCGGGACAAGCCGCCCACAACCATTGGCGGGAATTCCCAAGTCAGCATCAGCACCCGCCGGACTACGCCGGGATGGCCCGATTCAAGCCCCCCTCCCGCGGCTATGCCAGCATCCGGCTTCCCCAATAACGATTTCATGCGCAATATTGTTCCTCCTTTATCCCAGCCATATGGCTTGTATATATCTAAATGATAGGGTCTAATTCACGCTCCCTGCCGCAGCCTCTTGCATTCCCTGGCAAGCCGCTCGCCCGCTGTCCCGCAGCAGCTCCGCCGCATACCGCAGCACCGCCCCGAACCAGACCGGTCCTTCAAGCCAGCAGCCCCCGAGCACGGATGCCTCGAATGCAGCTAGCAAGAACGGCGGACGCAGCATGCCTCGGAAGCGTCCCAGCTGCGCCTGGCGCTCACGAATGTAGCCCTCAGCCAAGTAAAATGCACGATTCCTGGCCCAAGCGGACTCCTCCCAAGGCGAAGCAGCCGGAAAAGAAGCATATCGTCTCCTGTGATGGCTTCGTTCATCCAAATCCGTCTCAAGCGGCAGAGAACGCCTGTCCAGCCATGCCTCGGCTTCAGCCCTTGGCAGAGCGGAGGCGGATGATGTCTTGCCTGGCAAATGGACGGGCAGTCTCGAGGCTGCCGCATCACTCCGGTGAACCTTAATCCCCTTTGTCGTGGCTCCGAGCGGGAAATCCTGTGCTCCTGCCAGGCTTGCGCCCTGTCCCGCCGAATGCCGTAGAAGCGGATAACGGTTTTCTTCACCGCCAAGCGAGCCGGTGACGGCATATTCCAGACCCAGCCCTCGCAGCCGCTGCAGCTGGCCTGCCCCCGCGAGCGGCCCTCGTCCCGTTCCAGACTCCGGGAGCCATATGCCCCTTGGCGCTTCTCCGGTCAGACTGGTGTGCATCCTAAGCCCCTGCTCCACGTCATCGGCAAGCAAGCCCATTCCTTCCGGCGAGGACTCCGCTGCGGTCAGCAGCTCAATACGGCCTCGTCCGGCCAAGCGGGTAATTCCCTGGATTAACCGTCCGCCGTAATCAGAGCCGAACCGGTTAAGGCAATGCAGCAGCTGATCCAATCTACGCAGCTGCTGCTCCTGCTCCAGACCCGGAGAACACTGCTCGATAGCCGTGCCCGCCTCGGCGATACAATTCTCCAGGTACGTTTCATATTTCTCCGCGAAGCAAGGCCGATTCAGCTCCTGCAGCAGCCTTGGCTGAAGTGCTATTCCGACCGGCAGCGGGATTCTCTCCGAAGCCAAGTCCTCCATCACCTCCAGCAAGGGCATGTAGGAGGCGGTTATCGTCTCAAACAACTGTCGCTCAGCTTCATTTTCCAGGTTAGCCGTTCCTGTGACAGCAGGAAGACCTGCCACCAGCACAAAGGCCAGTGCCCCCTGCTCCATTGATGATCTCCTCCTAGCCGCATGCCGCTTCCCGCTCCGGCAAATATTCCTGAGCTACTGCAGGCGGCGTCTCAACTTCATTGGAACGCAGTACCGTAAAGAACCGGCCGTCGAACAGCCGGAATCCATAATCAACACAATAGCCTCGCTGCGCGTCCACCGCTTCAATAAAGCTGTTGGTCGCTTCCGGATCAATCCAATACTCCCGAATAGGGGAGGCATTATCTCCGTTAAAGCGAACATCCTGCACCTCATAAAGACGCAGCCACTTAGGCAGCTCGTCCCAGCTGCAGCGGAAATGCTCCTCCACCAGCTGCTTGCGCCGGTCGGTGACCTCCCAGTACGCATAGAGAGATTGGGCGTCCCGGGGCATAAGCACAAGCCTATCCTTTCTGTATGACTCGTACAGCCCGATTCCTTCCTTCATTTGCCGGTTCTCCTCTGCGGGAACCAGCCAGAGCTCATCGTCCGGCTGCTCCGCCATCGATTCCAGCAAGATCCGCCCCGATTCCTGATCCGGTGCCGTCCCCCCTCGTTCCCGTTCTTCCTGTTCCTCGATTGGCTGCACCGAAAGCCCCACACCTTCCCCGTCATCCTCTTCCGCTTTGCGGTGCTTGGCAAGCTGATACTTCACTTTGCCCAGAGAAATACCGAGCGCTTCGGCGATTTGCTTTTGCGACAAACCCTGCCGCATGAATTCCAAAATCGATTGGATCATGTCTCGCGTCCCCCTTTTTTTCCCTTCGACCTTCGTCCTTCAACCTAAGCCTGAACAGGCCAGATAAACGGTCCGCCTTCCTTTTCAGAAACAGGCCCCGCTTCTAAGCTAAATCAGAAATTCGGAGTACGCCGCCAAAGCGGCAAGAAACGTTGAACAGCATAACGGCGGCTTCGTAATCCTTACCCGAAGGCCCGTCGCGACGCTTTCCGTTATCTGAAAAGCCCCCGCCTCTCGAAGCTGCATACCAACTGATTCAAGACAGGCATTCCCGCACCCAGTATAGCTTGAATGGTTTGAAAACACTGTCTAATTAAGGGAGTGAAACAGTTCTTATTTTGTCGAAACGATCAAAAAAAAGACCCTTCCGCTTATACCGAAAGCAGAAGAGTGCCGCGCACGATTTGTTTCAACTGGTTTTGCTTGAATTCGAGCAGAGGGTCGACGGCCACATGAGGGTCCTTCACCGACCGGGCGTCATTCCAGCAGCAGACAACCCCTTTTCCCTGCGCTGTCCCGTCAAACATTTTGCAGCCATGGCAAAACGTTGTCATTTGGGCGTCATCCAGCTTGACGACACGATTACGCAGGCAGCAGTATATTTGCCCGTCCGAGTTAGCAAGATTAATATGTCGTACAAACGGCATTCACTTCACTCCTTTGTCCACCCGCACAGCTGCACGAGAGCATTTTACCCATTATATGCGAGTGGTGTTAAGAGAGTGCTCGAATGATGTAAATCGAAATAAAAAGTTTTTGTAGTTTCAAGGCGAATTTCCTCGCGCTTCATCAGGCATAGCCTGCCGGCCGCTGGCGCATACTGGATAGTAAAGCATCCTCATTCCAAAAGGAGAATCCGTCATGCAGCGAAAAAACATCGTTACTGTGATTTTGACTTCGTTTTCCGTTGTGCTGTGTCTATTTAATGCGCTGGGGCTCGATCCGGAGGACATGTTTTTTTTCTCGCTCAGCATCCCGGTCTGGATTATTGAAACCTTCTCGGATATTCACCGCTATAATGCGTATTTTGTCTATGCGCTTACGATTGCCTCTTATGCTTTGATTGGCCTGTTCGGGGATCGTTTCGTTCAAACCCGCCGTACCCGCCGCAGAGCGGGTTAGCCTTCTACATCCGGCTTCAGGCCGATTTCCCCCCGGTCCAGCGGAAACACCATGCGGACCGCTCCAGTAATGGCGTGAGCCATATCCCATACCCGGCCAAGCGGCGTATGCTGCAAAATCGAGTAGGTTCGCGCCCCTTCCTGATTCACAATCGCCGCAATGCTGTAATCGCCGACGGGCGGCAGCTTCTTTCCGACTGATTTTCCCGGCTCGATCGGCTGATTCGAGATTTGGAACATGCCTATGGATGAAGCCTGGCCCAAGCAAGCGTCGATCGCAATGACGGTTCTGCCTTCGCCAAGCTCCTGCAGCCGCTGGCCGATATTCGACGAGTCGCACGGACTCTGAAGCGTGCCGATAACGTGAGGGTACCCGGCTTCACGAAGCAGCGTCCCTACAAGCGGACCCAGCGCGTCTCCGCTGGACCGGTCTGTGCCGATGCACAAAAACTGCAGCGCATCCAGTCCTGCGCCCCCTTCCCGGACGGTTTCCAAAAAAGCGGCCAGCTGCTCTCCCGTAATGTTCCTCCGGTACCTGCCTTGTTCCTTCAAACGGACTTCTCCCCCTTCTTTTTCTGTGTTGCCTGACGGCAGCTCTCCTTGTATTTTATATTGCCCGTTAAAAAAGGTACAATATAGCCACATCCATTCCGATATAAAATGTATGAAAAGGCTCACAATTGCCGGGAGGTGCGCGTATGTGGGTGACATGGATAAGCTGGGGAGCCGCTTCGCTGGCGCTGGTCACGCTGCTGTATTGGTTTTATATGCTATATGAGGTGACAAACGGTCTGCCCGCCATTGAGCCGCTGCCGGCTGCAACCGATGAGCCCGGATCGGGCGATTTGCCGCTTGTATCCATTATCGTGGCGGCAAAGGAGGAGGAATCGTCCATTGCCGAGACGGTGCGGCGGCTGGAAGCGCAGTCGTATCCGAAAATCGAGATTATCGCGGTTAATGACCGTTCGACGGATACGACCGGACTAAAGCTGAACGAGCTCAAAAAATGGACGGAGCAGAAGGAATCTACCGGGCTGCGGATGCGAATTATTCATATCACGTCACTGCCCAAAGGCTGGATCGGCAAAAATCACGCCTTGTATCAAGGCTATCTGCAAGCCAAAGGAAAGTATCTGCTGTTTGCCGACGCGGATGTCAACCTTCAGCCGGATGCGATTCGCGACGCTGTTGCATATATGCAGCAGCATGAGACGGACCATCTAACCCTGGCCCCGACCATCAAGACAGGAGATTGGATGCTGAAGCAATTTGTGTCGTTTTTCTTCTTTACGTTTTTTATGTTTTTCCGTCCGTGGCGGGCCAACCGGGACAAGCAGCGCCGCTTCGGCATCGGCATCGGCGCCTTTAATTTAATCCGCCGTGATGCCTATGAGCGGATTGGCACACACCGGGCCTTCGCTATGCGTCCGGACGATGATCTCCAGCTCGGCATGCAGGTGAAGCGCAGCGGGCTGCGGCAGCGGTTCCTGCTCGGGCTTGACAGCGCCGAGGTCGAATGGTATCCGAATATCAGCAAGGCGATTACAGGCCTGGAGAAAAATTTGTTCTCCGGCTTCGATTACCGGCTCGGTTATGCACTGCTGGGCATCCTTTTGCAGCTGCTCTTTTTCGTTTTTCCTTTCGCCGGCATCTGGATCGCATATTGGTTCGGAGGACCTTGGGTATCTGCCGCGTATTTGGCCAGCATCGCAATCATGCTTAGTTTATATGCCGTCTTTATCCGCAAGCTTTCCCGCAGCTCCGGCATCGAAGCGCCGTTCTTGCCGCTGGCCGCGCTGGTGATGGCATATACGTTTATCCGGGCGGTGTTCCTGACCCTGCGCAGGGGCGGCATTACCTGGAGAGGGACGTTTTATTCGCTGGAGGAGCTGAAATTTCTAAGCAAAAAATGGTAAGTGCAGAGTACAGGCCCTTCTCCGCAGCGGAGGATGGCCTGTTCTGTTTGACGGCCGAACGGCCGCTGCCCTGCAAGGAACCGAGCCGCTGGAGCTTCCTCGCTACGCATCCTGTCATTCCAGGCATCATCCCCCCGGCTGTCGCATAACCCTTGTTAAAAGTGCGGGAAAGCAGATGTAATATACCATCACAAATTTTGATACAAAACTTGACTTTTCTGAACATTCGATTTATTATAACCATACGCTTAGTTTCCGGCTGCCATACCGGAAAGCGGGGGAACCAGTTTTTTTGGGGCGAAGCATTTATTGATTTGAATGCAGGGTACCATCTACCCGAGTCCGTCAGCTAACCTCGTCAGCAGAAGATGGGTCGTTTCTTTGCTTTTACATTTAAAGTAGAGTCTGGGCCCTAACCAGGGGTCTTTTTTGCGTTTATGGACCCTTGCCGGAACTGGCCGCTGCCCCCGCGCCTCACTGCTTCACTTTGGCCTGCGAAAACCAATCCGTGAAGGGAGACGGGAAATATGTTGAAAGCCATTATTTTTGATTTTGACGGAACGATTATCGACACTGAAACGGCGTGGTACGTTGCCTTTCGGGACGCCTACAAGACGTACGACGTCGATTTGACACTGGAGATGTACTCGCAGTGTATCGGAACGAGCCTGCACACCTTTAATCCCTACGAGTATTTAATCACCGAATTAAACCTGCCGATTGACCGGGAACAATTCAAATCATTTATTCACAAGCAGCACGATCTTCTGATGGAGAAAGAACAAATCCGGCCGGGAATACGCAGCTATCTCGATCAGGCTAAAGCCGCCGGACTCAAGATCGGTCTGGCCTCCAGCTCCTCCAGAGCCTGGGTGGACAAATACTTAGCACAGCTGGATCTTGACCGCTATTTTGATTGCATTCGTACTGCAGATAACGTCCAGCGTGTGAAGCCGGACCCCGAATTGTATCTCCAAGCCCTCCAATGCCTCGGTGTTGACGCAAATGAAGCCATCGCCGTCGAAGACTCTCCCAATGGAGCCAAAGCCGCCGAAGCCGCCGGAATGGACTGCATTATTATTCCGAACGGAATTACAAAGCACCTTCCTTTCGGTAAATCGCGCTTTCGTCTTGACGCCTTAAGCGATCTGGATTTCGAGATGATGCTGGAAACCGCCGCCGGCCGGTAAAGCATCCGTTCATCGGTCCGCCGCTCCTAAGGACATGATAACGTTCAGGAGCCGGATTCGATCTGTGTTCATAGGCAGGAGAATGAGCTTTTCAAATCCAACGGAGAGCAGGCCGATATTCTTATAAAAAACAGCCGATTGAAATCAGGATTGATCTTGGATTTATTTTCAGAATATTCAGATAAATATATCAAACGGTGCACATAAGGAGTGGAATTGCAATCCGAGAGGAGAGATGACCATTGAACCCTTTATTTAAAGAACAAACTCCGAGAAAAGCTGTACACTTCGGGGCGGGAAACATCGGCAGGGGCTTTATCGGGCTGATGCTGTCCCGTTCCGGATACGAGGTTTGTTTTGTAGCCCGGAATAAAGAGCAAGTGGCGCTCCTGCAGCAGGAACAACAATATACCGTCACCCTGGCGAATGAAGCCGAAGATACCGCCATTGTCAAAAATATAACCGCCGTCCACGTTCAAAACGATGAAGCTCTCATGGAGAACATCGCCACAGCCGATTTAATTACGACTGCGGTCGGCACAGCCTCCCTGCCCCATATCGCTGAGGCTATCGCGCAGGGCATTGAACGGCGCCTGGAAGAAAATGTGCGCCCCCTGCATGTCATTGCATGCGAGAACGCGGTCGGCGGCAGCTCGCAGCTTAAAAAATGGGTATATACGTATTTGAAGCCGGAAACACATGCGGCGGCAGAGCGCTATGTCTCGTTTCCGAATACCAGTGTAGACCGGATTGTTCCGGTTCAGCCGCCGGGCGATCCGCTGACGGTTAAGGTCGAGCCGTTCTACGAGTGGATTATTCACCGGGCGGAGCTGAAAAAGGGCTTCCAGGAAATCAAAGGCGTGCGGTACGTGGACTCGCTTGAGCCGTTCGTGGAGCGGAAGCTGTTCACCGTCAATACCGGGCATTGCACTGCTGCGTACTACGGTTATCTGGCGGGGTACCAGACCATTCAACAAGCAATGAAGGATGCGCGAATTCGGGAAAAGGTCCGGCAAGTGCTGCACGAAACGGGCAGTCTGCTGGTTCATAAATATGAGTTGGATGAACAGGAGCATACCCAGTACATTCATAAAACGCTAGAGCGGTTTGCAAATCCCGGCTTAACCGACAAAATCGTCCGGGTCGGCCGCTCCCCGCTCCGCAAGCTGTCCATGAATGACCGCCTGGTTCGTCCTGCCCTTCAAGCCTGCAGATACGGTATAGAGGCGCCTCATCTGGCTTCGGCCATCGCGGCGGCCCTGCTGTTCGATTACGCCAAGGACCCGGAGGCCGTCAAGCTGCAGGCATTTCTCCGTCAGGAAGGCATCGGCCCCTTTATCACCCGCCATATGGGCATCCCTGAAGTATACCGCCTGCATAGGCAGATTACCGCCGGCTACGATAATTTAAGGCAGCGGCGGCCCCTGATCGGCACCATGTAACCGCCCGCGATCCATCCGGACTATATCCACTCATGCAGCAATTCCCCGTACATACAAGCGGGCTTGGATGAGCTGCTTTGGTTTCCGTGGAGCTATTTCCCATCTAGCTGGCCCCTGTAATGCGACGCCACACGGCGCCCTTCAAGCGGGCATACACTGCGGCCCCGCAACAAATACACCTCCCGCTCCGGCAAGCCTATTACGGCCTTCCGGGACGGGAGGTGTTTCCATTCAATATGAACTTAGCTTGCCGTTTGAACGGCTTTCTCTTCCATGTGCTTCATCCGAGCGAATGGCCTGGCCTGAGGCTGCTCATTATCTGATCAGCCTCAGGCATACACCCTATGTAATCTGAACCCAGCTCCAAGACCGGCTAATCGGCTGGCCCAGGTTATGCCTTACGCAAGCTGCGGAGCTCGTCGCAGAGCGCCTCGATTTCGCTGATGCTGAATTGGCTTCGGCTCATGACATGGTTGTGAATGTCCTTGATGTCTTCAAAGCGGCTCTCATCCAATGTTTCGGCTTTGATGGATGCAGCGGTGACGACTTTGAGCTTTGCCTTAATGTCTTCTACCATGCGGGCAATATCGGCGACACGATCCGTTAAATGCACAAGGCTCACCCTTTCTGTGCTTTTGTTTCCCCATTGTAACATGAAGCCGGGAGGAACACACCTTATCGGCTTATATTTTTTCAAATAAATTTTGGAAAAACCGATTGACAGAAGCCCCCCTCAAACAGGACTTGTCCCTTTCCGGAAGCCGGACCACCCGCTGGAGGCCGGTTGAATCAATACGTTAATTTTACGATGCGGGTAGCATCATCATAGTCTACCTTCGCTCCCAGCACTTCTGCCAGCAAACGGACCGGCACCATCGTGTTCTCCCCAATCAGCCTGGCCGGCGTTGTGGTGGAGCGGCGTTCGCCGTTCATGGCATACTGGTCCTGTTCTGTAAACAAGGTGACCTTCAAGCTGCCTTTCGTATACACGGCGGCACGCTGCTGCTCATCCCATTCCACCTGGGCGCCCAGCGCTGCGGCCAAATCGCGGACATACAGGAACGAGGAGCCGTCCACCATTTCCGGCTGACGCTTCATCGGGAAATCAACGCCATCCACCTGATAGCTGGCGGCCTCCAGGCCGAAGCTGGCAACCCGCTGGACCGTTCCCCCGGTCCCGATTGATTTCTTATACCGCTCCGCATGTTGATGCAATATTGCTTTGCCCAGCCCTTCGACAGGCTCAGTGGTGAAGTCCCATTCTTTGATGTCCTCTTGCGAAGTGCCGTCCTTTTTAACCACTTGCAGCCAGAGCTTGGCATGATAGCTTGTATCCAGCTGTAAAGGCTCGATAGGCATCATGATTACCGAAGCCGTCAGGCTGTCATCATTGACCGGATCATTGGCAAGCACCTTAACCGGCTGGTTGGTGCGTGTATTTGTTAATTCAGATTTGAGCAGCTTTACCGTTTCAATGTCTTGTCCTGTGTAATTGGCCATCATCGGATAACCGATAGGATAATCGGCTTGGGGGTACATGCGGATCGGGTCAGGTGTCTCATGACCATAAAACGAAGTCGGCACATAACGGTCCCCGGCGGCAGGAGATACTACAAGCTGGGTGGATTTCCCGGACTTCAAGCCGAATTCGATGATCGTATAATCTCCTGCCTTGGCAATTCCGATTTCCTCTGTAGCCGGATCCAGAAAGGGCGTACGGTGATACGGAGCATCAAACAGCGCATCAATTGCCTCCGTAATGGACCCCCCCTTTAAATATGCGGCATCCTCTCCGATGCTTGACAGAAAACCGTAATAAACACTCCGTTCTCCCGGGGTCGCGCCTACAAACTCCGGCTTCCCTTTTTCCTCCAGGTGCAGGTTAGCCTCACTGCCTTTGCCTTGCCCCACCTTATTTCGATCCAAATATTTCGCATGGGCCGAAGCGATTGCATTCAATTGGTCATTTAAGTTCAAGCTTGGAAGCTGGTGAATCTCTCTATAGTCATTGATGACAGCCAGACCTTTAATCTGCTCTGTTCCCGGCGCAGGAAACTGCTTATAGGCATCTGCCGCAACCGTAAACGTCCAAGAATGCTCTATTGGCTGATACCCTGAATAGGAGATAGACATCCGAACGGTATAGGTGCCCGGAAGTAGATCCTGGTCGGGCGTATATTCAAACGTCCCCTTCTTGTTGTCGTATACAGCTTGTACGTTTTCCCCGTTCAAAGACATAGAGAAATGCGTCGGAGAACGCTTCATATCGGTATCAAACAATAACGTTATGGCCGGTTTCGTGATCCCGACAAGGTTGTCCGGGAATTGTTGAAAGCTGTAAGAATAAGCCTGCGCAGCGGGCGCGGGGATAGCGAGAGTAACAGACCAGAAAACAACTATAAATACAAGCATGTAAATCTGCTTTTGCACGCGGGAAATAATTCTCATCGTATAGCTCCTCCTTCATCCATTGCTGAGGACAGCGGATGTCCATTTTGCATCGCTGGGCATTTTGCCCTTTTGAAACAGCTATGACCGTATACGCCGAGAATAGGATAAAGTTGCTGAAATCCGCGTTGGAAAAGACGTCGTATGTCGAAGTGATTACATAATTTTACTTTTCGACAGCATTTTTTCGTATAATTTCGAGCTCATTGTTCCTTTTTTTTACATGGACAACGTTTTCGACACCTTGTTATATTGTAGGTAATCTTATCCGATCCAGGACAAGGAGGTAACAAGATGCTTTCAAAACAACGTCCCTTCCTGCAATTATGGAAAAAATCCGCCGCCGCAGTGCTTTCAGCCGCTATGCTGCTCACCGTATCGGCCGCCTTGCCGCCGAATGTTGCTACAGGGAAGCTTTTCCCTCAGACCGCTTCGGCTGCTTCCCCCGCATTTACGGACACCTCCAGCCACTGGGCCGCTTCCACCATCGCCTGGGCGCTGCAAAAAGGCATTGTCGACGGCTATGCCGACAACACCTTCCGTCCGAATCAGCCGGTATCGGAGCCGGAATTTTTGGCTATGCTGCTTCGCGCTTATCCGGATCGCCCCGAAGGCCTAAGCACCGCCGCCGCAAACACGGGGGACTGGTCGGCCCCGTATTATCATATCGCGGACAGCATCGGCTGGCCGGTACAGCATGCAGCCTCCGCCGAGAAGTATAATCGCGGACTTGTGGCGCTGCTCATCGCTGCAACCCAGCAAAAAACGAGCTCTCAGGATCAAGCCATCGCCTATTTGCTGCAGCATGGTCTGGCCAGCGGCAAAACAGACGCAACCGTACAAGGCTTCGGAGCCGCAGATCAGCTTACACGCGCGGAAGCGCTGCAGTTTATCCGAAACCTGCTGGACAAGCAGGTGGACCTGTGGGCGTACGGAACGACCTCTAATGCTACCGGCCCGTCTGGCGGCACATCTTCTCCGGAGCCGGCAGTTGAACCGGTCCAGTCCCGGGAAATTGCTGTCCGGGGCATCTCGATCGGGGATACGGAGAGCAGCGTCGTCAGCCAGCTCGGCAAGCCTGCCCGGAAAGACCTCAGCGAGTACGGCTTTTATTGGTACATTTATAATGCGGATTACAGCAACTACGCAATGATCGGCATCCAGGACGGCCGTGTCGTCGGGCTGTATTCCACATCGGACAATTGGCAAACCGATAAAGGCATCAAGGCTGGCAGCGCCAAAGATACCGTGAAGAAGCTGTATGGACAGCCCGACATCTCTATCAAAAAGGGCCGTACCGAATATGTGCTGAGCGACAGCAAGGGCGAGTCTTCCCTTTACCATATCGGGAGCAGCTACGTTACGTTTTTTTATGACCTGCATCAAGACGGCATTGTAACCTCAGTCCAGGTCATTGCAGAGCAAACCGAACAGGGGCTCGACGGCTTCTACGGAACCGCCTCCGCAGAGCTGGCGAACAGCTATGAGCGGGAAATTTGGGACCTGGCGAATGCAGCCCGGGTGAAATTCGGCAAACCGGCGCTCGCCTGGAGCGATCTTGCTGCCGCAAGCGCGCGCAAGCATGCTCAGGATATGGCCGTCAACAACTTTTTTGCCCATAACAATTTGCAGGGCCAAACCCCGTTTGACCGGATGAAGGCAGAGGGCATCAAGTATTCTCTGGCGGCCGAAAATATCGCTGCCGGACAAACAAGCGCCATCTTTGCCCACGAAGGCTGGATGAACTCTGAAGGGCACCGGACGAACCTGCTCGGCAACACGACCCAGCTTGGGGTCGGCGTTTACTTCGGGGGTTCGATGAATATTTACTACGGGCAAAATTTTTTCACCCCGCGTTGAAGCCCTGAAACGTAAAGAATAAAATGAAGCCTTGAGAACGGCGTAAAAAACCACTGCAGCGGAGCTGAAGCTCCAATAGCAGCTCCGGCTATGTTTACATGGTAAATCTGGTTTATCGTAAAAAAAGTTTCTGCAGCATCACATGAAAAACCTCCCGCGGCACGCGGGGTGTAGGATGGGAATACATTGGCGGACACAACGCTAGCCAATGACTTCCGAAATACACCCGCTTGCGGCCGGGAGGTTTTATTGTTTCGACTACAGGGTGTGGCGGTGTAAATTGTAAATACAAGTCTGGCCCTCTTAGGCCGATCGGCGGATTACAGCACGGCTGCTTTTCGCTGCCGGACCGGGGCGGCATAATCCGGAATTCCGATTTTGCGCCCCTTGCCGTGAGGAATACACACCGGCGTCCCAAACAGCAAGTCGGTCCCGATTTCACATTCCATTCCGAAGACGGTGCGAATCATCTCCTTGGTCATCATGTCCTCCGGCCGCCCTTGAGAATGGACCCCCCGGTTATGTACCGCTATCATATGATGCGCATACCGGCAAGCCAAATTCAAATCGTGCAAAACCATCACGATCGTCCGCTGTTCCGTCTGATTCAGCTCATATAGCAAATCCAGAATTTCCACCTGATGGGCCAAGTCCAGATAGGTGGTCGGCTCATCCAGCAGCAGCACCTCCGTGTTTTGGGCCAGCGTCATGGCAATCCAGGCCCGCTGTCGCTGCCCGCCGGAAAGCGAGTCTACGGCCCGATTGTGCAGCTGCTCCAAATCCGTGACGTGAAGCGCCTTCCTGACCTGGTGCTCATCCTCTTCAGACCACTGCTGGAACATGCTTTGGTGCGGATACCTCCCCAGCCGGACGAGCTGCAGCACGGTCAAGCCTTCGGGAAGCACAGGCCCCTGCGGAAGCACCGCCATCTCCCGGGCCACCTGCTTCGTGGACATCCGGGAAATCTGCTGCCCATTCAATAAAATTGCGCCCTGTGAAGGCTTCAGCAGACGGGCGAACGAGCGCAGCAGGGTTGATTTGCCGCAGCCGTTGCTCCCGATCAGAATGCTGATTTGGCCCCGCGGAATTTGGAGATCGAGTCCTTCAATAATCGTGGTGTCTCCGTAATGAAGCGATAAGCCTTGAGCGGCTAACGTATTCAAATTGCTCAACATGCTCTCCCCCTTATCATTTCATTGAGCCGCCAGCCGGGAATGGCACCCGCTCGCTGTTCAGGCCGGCTTCGGCAGTTCTTCCGTTGAATACTCTGATTTGTGCGGCTTGCCGGCTGCAAGACGACGAATATCGCTGCCCTGTCCCGTCTCCCGGCTGTACTGCTTGCCTGGACTTCAGGCCTGCTGCTGCTTCACCTTAATTAGTAAATACAGGAAAAAGGGCGCGCCGAGTACAGCCGTGAACACCCCCGCCGGAACGTCCCGCGGAGCGAGGATCGTGCGGCCCAGCAAATCGGCTGCCGCCAGCAGCAGCGCCCCGACAATCGCAGAGCATACCAGAAGCATCCCGTGCGAGCCTCCAACCAGTCTGCGGGAGATGTGCGGAGCCATCAGTCCGATAAACCCGATGCCGCCGACAAAAGCGACGGCCGATCCCGCCAGCGCAGATGCCGTCACGATAAGGGCAAAGCGCTGAAGCTGCATCCGTCCGCCCAAAAGCACCGGCAGCTCATTGCCAAGCACCTGAATGTTCATGCGCCGCACCAATACAAACAGAACCGGCAAAAAAAGCAGCAGCCATGGAGAAAAAAAGAGCACCGACGTCCAGTTCGCCCCGTATACGGTGCCGGTCATCCATATTTTGGCCTGGCTGGTCACGAAAATCGGACTGAAAATAAGAAACAGCATCTTCAGCGCTTCCAGCAGCGCTGTCACGCCAAGCCCGACCAAAATCATCCGCATCGGGGAAACCCCTTTTTTCCAGGCACCAAAATAAATAAAGGCCGAGACGGCTATCGCTCCGCCGAATGCGAACAACGGCATCCATACAATACTCGTCTTTACATTAAAGACGGCCAAATAAAATACCGCCATCATCGCCGCCCCGCTGGTAATGCCGATAACGTCGGGGGACGCCAGCGGATTGCGGACGACCGCCTGCAAAATCGTGCCGGACACCGCCAGCGCCGCTCCGGCCAGGCACGCCATAACGGCCCGCGGCATACGGAAGTTCCAGATTACCGTTCCTTCCATCGCCTCGCTGTGAGGCCCCTCCAGCAAGATTTGAATCGTCCGGATGGGCGATATGTATAATGTGCCGACCCCGATGCTGAGAATGACGAGCAGAACCAGCAGCAGGAACAAGCACAACGTAATCCATGCCCCTTTCTTTTCCATGAAAAAAGACAGCTTGAACGGACGCGATCGGAACGTCACATAACGGCTCATTTGGGCATCAGCTCCTTTCGGGCCAAATAAATAAAGAACGGCGCGCCGATAATCGCCGTCATGACTCCGACCGGCACTTCCTTAGGGTAGGCGACGAACCGGGCCGCGATATCCGCAGCCAGCAGCAGAATGGGGCCCAGCACCGCGCAGTAAGGCACAATCCACCGGTAGTCCATCCCGATAAGGCCCCGAACAATGTGAGGAATGACCAGACCGACAAATCCGATGGGACCTGCCACAGCTACCGAGCCCCCCGCCAGCACCACTACCGCCAGCAAGGATACGATTTTGACGCGGATGGTGTTTTGTCCAAGCCCCTTAGCGACGTCCTCCCCGACGGAGATGACATTCATCGCCTTTCCAAGCAGCAGTGCGCATACGTAACCGACTAGAAAAAGCGGCACCATGGGCAGCAGGTTCTCCAGCTTGCGCCCTTCCACCGACCCTACCAGCCAGAAAAAAACGGAATCCAGCGTTCCTTCATCGGAAACGAGAATCGCGGAGCTGAAGGAGGAGAATAGCGCGGTCATCGTAGCCCCCGCCAAGGTCAGCTTGAGCGGAGTCATTCCTTCCCGTCCGACAGAGCCGACCAAATAGACAGAAACAGCCGCCGCACATGCACCGGCAACGGCAAACCAAACCAGCTGGCTTTGCCCGCTGACGGATAGCAGGGAAACGCCGGCAACGACAAAGAAGCTGGCCCCTGCATTGATGCCGATAATACCGGGCGAAGCCATCGGATTGCGTGTCAGCGCCTGCATAATGGCCCCGGACATGGCCAGCGCCGCACCGACCAGGACGGCGGTCAGTGCACGAGGCAGCCGGATGTCCCGGATGATAACATGCTCACTCGAGGCATCGAAATGTACATAGGCCCCCCAGGCGGTTGCCCACGTCGTATTGGCATACCCGTACACATTGCTGGCCAAAAACAAAAAAATGCACAAGCCCAGGCATACGATAAAGCCCGCCAGCCTGGACATGCTGCTCTGAAGTATCATTTTGCCGCAACCCTTTCTGTTCTCATCCATGTAAAGACCCGCATCTGAAGGGGACAGCCTTCAAATGCGGGAACCGTTTCTTTATTTTTTTGCAGCGTCCGCTCCAAGCAGGTATTTCTCCAGGTCATCCAGCATCAGATTTGCCGCAATAATGCCGCCGGAGGAATTCCAGATGCCGTCGTCCACCTTAATGGCTTTTCCTTTTTTAACGACGTCCAGGTTTTTCCACAGCGTTTCTTCCTGCCATTCTTTTTCTGTTTTCGTCGTTTCACCCTTCTCGTCCAATAAGGTAAAATAGAACATGATATCACCTTCAACCTCAGGAATCCGCTCCTTGCCAATGATATCAGCGAAGGTTGGCTTATCCTGGATTTCCGGACGCTTCAAGCCGATTTTTTTCAGGATGCCGCCCGGGAACGTATCATTGTAATACACACGGACCTTATCACCCAGGTAAAAACGGACAAGCGAAACCTTGGTATTCATTTTATCGCCCAGTTTGCCCTGGAAGTCTTGAACGCGCTTATCGTACTCGGCCAGCTTCTTGTCGCCTTCTTCTTTCTTGTTCAGGGCTTCCGCATACACCTTGAAGTTGATGAATGTGTCCGAGTTCGTACGGCCCGAGAACACCGTCGGAGCGATGCTGGACAGCTGGTCATAAATTTTCTCCTGACGCAGCTTGTTTCCGATAATGAGGTCCGGCTTGAGGGCTGCGATAGCCTCCAGATTCGGCTGATTCTCATCCCCTACGATTTGAACGCCTTCAAGCTGGCTTTTGAGGTGAGCATAATACGGCTCCACGCCCCATGCCCGCACCATGCCTACCGGCTTCACGCCCAGGGCCAAGGCCGCTTCAACAGCGTCGTTGACAAGCACGACGACTCTTTTGGGTGTTTCTTTAATCTGCGTTTCACCCATCGTGTGTTTTACAGTATACGGACCGCTGGCTGCAGACTGCTTGTTTGCCCCCTCATCCGGCTTCGGTGTCGCCGCAGGCGCTCCGCCAGTGGATTGTGAATTTGCTCCTCCGGTACCGCCTGCGCATGCGGATAAAATAAGTGCAAACGCGAGCAGCAGCGCGACAACCGGCATCATTTTGTATTGCCTGGACATGCTTGTTTCTCCCCTTTTACTCTGAAAATGATAATTGTTATCATTGAATAGTGTAAAGCATGCCGAGAGTTTTCGTCCATGTTCTAAAGGATCCGATTTGTTAAACGATTCTACCTGTTATTGCAGAGCCGTTGAAGCCATCCCGCTTCAATACTACCTTTAACCAGAAAAGGAGCAATGGAAATGGCTGCGCAGCTGTCCGTCCAGATGATCCCCCGCACACTGTATCTGCTCTCATCCGTACGCAAATTCCGCCGGACCAAGGGCTTCCGTCTCTCGTACAAGCGTTTGCCCGCCCCGGCGCTTTGCTTCATTACCAAGGGCAAAGGGAGCCTCCGGTTAAACGATACCGCGCATGCGGTTGAACCGCAGCAGCTGTACTATATGGAGTCCGGCGCTGAAGTCGAGGCCGAAGCCCGCACGAGGGAAACCGAATATTATGTTATATTCCTGGAGCCTCTGACCGCCAGCAAGCGCAATGGGCGCTGGAGGCTGGGCGGCGATCGCCGTCCGGCTGCGCGCCTGCTCCCTCCGGGACGTATACCGGTGACGGATCCGGCACAAATTCAGGAGCGCTTCGAGCAGATTCTCCGTTCCTTTCAAGGACAGGCGGAAGCCCATCCGCCGGATCTCCAGCTGCAGGCCCTGCTGGATCTTCTGGTTCGGGAGAGCCTGCCGCAGGAAGCCGTTCCCGCCGCCAATAGCGGCATTGATTCCTGCATCGCCTACATGCATCACCATTTTCGCGAAAAAATTAGCCGGGAAACGCTCGCCGACATTGCCGGGCTTACTCCTAATGCATTTTGCCGAAGCTTCAAGCGCGCCCACGGCGTCTCTCCGACGGACTACCTTAACCGGATACGGATTAATGCCGCCAAAGAGCAGCTGTCCCCGGGCCAATCGGTCAAGGAGGTTGCCGCACTTGTCGGGTACGGGAGCGAATATTATTTCAGCCGCATTTTTAAGGAAACGGTAGGTATCGCCCCGACGCTATTTATCAAGAGAGAACGGCTGCGTGTGGCTACAGCCTCGCGTACAAGCTATCAGGACAACCTGTCCTCTATCGGTATGGAGGCGGTTGCAGCTGTTGACTGCTACCGGTACCCGGAAATCGACGATGCCGAGTATGATCGGCGGATGCTGTCCCAGCTGGAGCAGCTGCGGATGGTAAAGCCGGATCTCATTATCGGGGACTTTTTCCATCATCCTTTTTATGAAGCGTTCAAGCAGATTGCCCCGACCGTGATTCTGGAGCACCATCTGGATTGGCGCGTCAATCATCAAAGAATCGCCGAGCTGGTCGGCCGCGAGCAGGAGGCCGACCAAACGTTTGCGCAAATGGAAGAACGGATCGCCGCCCTGCGGGAACGGTTCAGCCGGACAGCGCAACAGCAAAGCGTCACCGTGATGCAGGTCGTTCCGACCAGAGTCAGGATACAGGGAACCATCAGCCATCCCCTCAATGAACTGCTCTACGAAGGGCTTGGCCTGATGCCGGGAAGGGATGTACCGAGGAATAAGATGCGCAGGGAGCTGCCTGCGGAGGAGCTGCCCGCGCTGGAAGCGGACCACCTCTTTCTGATTGGCAAAGCCGGGATACAGCCGGAAGACCCGTTCTATGACAAGCTGCAGGAGGTCTGCTTCCTCCATTTCATCCCGAATTGGCTGTTTATGAGCTGGACCCCGCCGGGCAGAAACCGTATTCTTGACGTACTGGAAAATACCTTGGGGCGCTAACCCCGCGCACCTGCCGGGCCTCCCTCAATACAGTGAGGCCCCTCGCCGGGAGCCGCCGAGCAGCAGAGCCAAGACTGAGCGAGAGCGGCCGCATTTTTCGCCGCTTCAGCAACTGGAAGGAACGAATTCACCGACTGGCAGCACAATCGCAGCTGCTGTCGCCCTCCGCTTAGAACGAAGCCCAATCAAACACACCCTGTTCTCAGAAGCCTGACGCTCTTCTGAAAACAGGGTGTTTCTGTAAAGGGAGGCTGGAAGCGGACTGCCAAACCACCTCATGCCGTCATGCGTATTACAGGCCAGGCTATGGGGAAGAGCATTTGCCAGAAGACATCGCGGCCGCCAAAGGCCCGATTGCTATTCTGTAACTGTAATGAATCTCCGTGCTTCGCTCATTCAAGCGGCGGCAGCCTATCGGCGGATGTCGGCTCCACCGGTCGGGCTTGCCACTGAACAAGCTGGCTCTTCAAATTGCGGATAAACTGCAGCGCCTCAGCCCGGGTCAATACATCTGCGCCCCGGTAGCCCGAAACGGACCGGTCTGTTTTTCCGTTCGAATAGCCTTTGGCCAGCAAATAATGAATCGCGTCATCACCGTTCAGATGCTGTCCGTCCGCACCGGCGATGATTTCCGCTACGGTACCGCGCAGCACCGCCCCATCCCGGATCGCGGCATCGCTTGCGCCCAGCACAGGCATGTTCAATGCCGCCGCCGCCCGATAGCTGCTGTCGGACCAGTGTCCGGATGAACCGGTATTATCCTGCACCCCCAGCAGCCCGTATGAACGCAAAAACAGAATTACGATTTCAGCCTCGCTTACCGTCTGGTCCGGACGCAAGATACCGTCTTCATAGCCTTCGACAATGCCCTGATCCGCCGCCCAGCTCAAGGTTTCCTCCGCCCAGTGGCCCTTCACGTCCGTGAAGCGGTCCGCAGCAGGTCCTGCGGCTGTCCCGCTTCCGCCGTCAGTCGTTCCCGGATTCGGGCTGGCCGCGCCTGTTCCGTCAGAAGCCGTCTTGCTCGAAGCGGTAGTAAAAGACCAGGCTTCGTCCAAATATACTTTATTGCCGTCTTCATCCACGGCTTCTCCCTTTACATCGATAATATACGTGGTGGAAGGCTCCAATGGCTCCTGGGGAATCAGAACCACATAGTTTCTTCCTGCAACGCCATCTTTTTCACCGTCTGTATCATAAAAAGGAATACTCTTGCCTGATCCGCTGCGTATAGCTGCCTGAATGTTATGAAGGGTTGACTCCGCCGCCACCGAGATGGAGATGGGGTACCCCACATCGGCCGCTTCCTTCCCATAGGCCTTCAGGGGAGCAAAGGCTCCGTTGCCATTCCAGGAGGCCGGAACCCCCTTTTGTCCGTCATACGGGTACATCACCGGCTTGTTGGCATGCACGACCAGATTGGAGCGGTCTCCTAAATCAATGACAGTCCACGGTGTTCCGCCGGGCTGGATGCCAATCCCCACTTCCGCGACCTGCCGATCCAGCAATTTGATGCGCTGGTAAGGTGAATCGATCATACGCTGTACAGCCGTTTCGGCAGAGCTGCCGACCGGAAGGACCGCTTCCGTAATGAACTCGTAATCATAACCGAACATGGCTGCCCGGTGACCGATATCCGCGCCGAAGAAGTTCGTTTTACCCGCCTGCTCCGTGTACAAATCTCCATTAGGATTCGAGGCCAAATACTTGCTGTGCGCCTGTGCGGACCAGTTGAGGCTTTCGTTCTCCGCCAGACGGTTTAATCCGGCATCCTGCCGAATTTCATTTAAATAGGCGATTCCTTTCTCCTGCTGTCGCAGTACCGTCTGTTTGTCCACACCCCAATAGGGGTCCTCCAGCCCGTTAGTCACAAACAGCTTCACGGACGCCTCCGTCTCCCCGGCAATTGCGGTAATCGTCACCGAGCCTGCCCGGTGGCCGACAATCCCGTCCGCAGTCACTGTCGCGATAGCGGCATCTGAGGTTTCATACCGGGCCAGCTGTGTGAAATCGGCCTGATCGGCGCCATATTTGCCAGTCAACGTAAACGGAATAACGATTCCAGGGTCCATGGTTAGATCCGCTATCGTGAAGGTGAGCGAGTCCGGTGAAGCGGAATCAAGCGTCCGCTCCGTGCTTACTCCGTCATAAACGGCCTTGATGACACCGGGCAGCCCCGTCA
Organism: Paenibacillus sp. y28; assembly: GCF_037137075.1. Classification (NCBI taxonomy): domain Bacteria; kingdom Bacillati; phylum Bacillota; class Bacilli; order Caryophanales; family Paenibacillaceae; genus Paenibacillus; species Paenibacillus sp. y28. The sequence continues at coordinate 32,832 of NZ_JBBBNV010000017.1, read as the reverse complement.
AGGAGCTCACCGTTACGCTCCCCGCCGAATGGATCGCCACTGCCGATGTATTGGAGGAGCTAAACACGGTTTCCGCCGTCACATCCCGGCTTTCCCCGGAATCTGAAATCGCTACGGCTTTCAGCTGCAGCGGTATGTTGACCGGAACCTCGCCTGTTGCATAGGTTTGTCCTCCGGGTGACTGCAGGGAGACGGATAGCGACTCCGTCTGTCCCGCGAATGCGGACAACGGGCCGGCGGCAATCGCCACAGCCATTCCCAGCAGCAGGCTGTATCGTATTTTGTGCATGCCTTGCGCACCTCCAGCTTCAAATATCTTTCCTCAACAAATTCATGCGGTTGTATGTCACCTGTATACGGTTCAAGCATGATCAACGGTCTTTTACATCGGACGCTGCAGTAGGGTTAGATGTTGCATAGTATATCAATTTTTAACGATGCTTTCTAATGGAAGAACCACCCTGCACCTTCAATAGCGCCCCCGCCCCGCCTGGCATGACAGCATCAGACAAGCCGCCTATCCCCTGAATAGGATGCATCTTTTGTCTGTTTATACACAGCGTAAACCATGCATCGCGTTAATTTTTCGCGGACCATATGTTTAAATGTTTATTCAGGCATTAAAAATAAGCCCCGCTGAAGACGGGGCCCGTTTGGGGCGCTACCGCAGGAAGCTCCCGTGCATAGCAGACCGGTCGCATTATACGAAATTCATCATAGATTACAAGATGAATTGTCTTATTCTGCACTTCAAGAAGCTAGGGGTTAAACACGGCGCAGCGGCTCGCCCTCCTGAGAGCGCCTGCTGCAGCTACTCGCTCTTCCCGCCGGTTCCCGCAACGGCCAGCATCCGATCGGCCAGACGGCTGAACGGCAGCGACTGCACCCAGACCTTGCCCGGGCCCCGCAGCGTAGCGAAGAACAAGCCTTCGCCGCCGAACAAGGCTGTTTTAATGCCTTTTACAAATTCAATGCTGTACTCAATGCCTTGCGTCATGGCCACCAGGCAGCCGGTATCCAGGCGAAGCAGCTCGCCGGGCTGGAGAACACGCTCTACGACCATACCGCCAGCATGCACGAAGGCCAGACCGTCCCCTTCAATTTTTTGCATAATAAAGCCTTCGCCGCCGAAAAATCCCGCGCCCAGCTTCCGCTGAAATTCAATGCCGACCGATACGCCCTTGGCCGCACACAGAAAAGCTTCCTTCTGGCAAATCACCTTGCCGCCCAAATCGCTGAGATCCAGCGGAATTATTTTGCCCGGGTACGGAGAGGCGAAGGAGACCTGCTGCTTGCCGCTGCCCCGGTTCGTATAGACGGTCATAAACAGACTTTCTCCGGTCAGCAGCCGCTTCCCTGCACCGAACAGCTTGCCCATCAGGCCCTTGTTCTCCCCGCTGCCGTCGCCAAAAATCGTTTCCATCTGAATACCGGCGTCCATCATCATGAAGCTGCCCGCTTCGGCAACCACGCTCTCGCCAGGGTCCAAGCCGATTTCAACAAACTGCATTTCATGTCCATGGATGACATAATCAATCTCGTGTGCGTTCAACGGGAACATCTCCTCTTCATTTCGGCATAATCGTCAATAATTTCGTTCATCTTCATCATGTAATGCGGCACAGCGCTTACTTATTCTTCGCGCTTACTTATTCTTCAAAAAACAGTCCATTTCCTTGCTGCATCCGGCACACGCCTTACTTATTTGCCTTGAAATACGTACACCCGCAGGCCCCGCAGGAGCAAATACAGGCCCCGCTTCTCGTCCTTGATGGAGCCGGAGCTCTTCCAGACGGCATTCAGGAGGCTTTCCCCCTTTTACGCCGGAAGCAGCCCTATCGCCAAGCCTTCAATCCGCTCCCGAAGGGCAAGCCGTTCCCGCCGCCGCGCCGGGATCGCCTCCGCTCCATCGTAAGCGTCCGCCAGCTGCCCGCACACCGCGCCGGTCGTATCGGCCTCTTCGCCCAAATTGACGACCTGAAGCGCGCATCTCCTGCAGCCAGTCCCAGCAAGCTGCCAATGTAGCGGCTCACTTGTTCCGGCTTTACACCCGGACTCCTAATCATACGGTTCCGCTCCTTTTTGGAAAGGCCGAATCCTCCAGCGCCTCCAGCCACAGCTTGCCTACACTGTCGTATTTGCGGTAGCGCTCCAGCACCCGGCCCGCCTCCCGCAGCCGGTTCTCCAGGCTGCCGTGCAGCGGAATAAACGGAATGCGGCGCGATTGCAGGTCGGCGGTTATTTTTTGCTGAAAAATCCCGCGTTCCATCTCGCCCGAACGGTCCCATGTATCGTCGTACGGAATATCGTCCATACAAAGAAACACGAGATCGTACCGGCTTGCGGCCCGGTCAGCCAGCTCGGTCAAGCGGGGAGCCGCCGTGCCATGATAATCCAGAGCAAACATGTACGTGGTGATCGCGTTCGTATCCACGAACAGCACTTCCCGCGCCTCCGTTATCAGCCGATCCTCCCGCTCCAGATGCCCTTCCGCAATTTCAGTGAGCTGATCCGGCGTCAGACGGCGGTCTAGCTGATGCGCAGCCCAATATTCACGGCCGTATTCCGGCATCCACGCCGTCCCGTACCGCTCTGCCAGCGCCTGGGCCAGCGTCGTCTTCCCGGTCGAAGGAGCGCCCAGCAGCACGGCCGTCGTCACCAAATCCCGGTATACCCGGGGATGGACGAACGCGCGCGCAGCATACGGGTCCCTTCGCACCTGCGTTCCGGATACCGGAAACGTCAGCCGCTGCGGATCAACCCGCCGGTCAATCGCTCCCAACGCCTGGCTCATATGCTCCCCATACCGCTCACTGGAATAAAAATGAGTCACCTGCCGCCCGTCCAGCAAAGCAAAAATGTACTGCTCCTGCTTCCGCATAATGTCCGGGGTATAGCCGGTTTCCTGCGGCCCGTTCCAGGCTTCTAAAACCTCCGCCGCCGGATACAGCGCCCGAAACCAATTCGCCCGGACCGGCAACGGGATGCTCGTCGTTTCCGGGCAATCATAAATGACGACAATCACCCGATCCGTCTCCCGCAGCGCGGTTTCTATCATATATTGGTGCCCGCGGTGCAGCGGGGCGAACTTGCCAAGCGTCAAGCCTACCGTTGCATTAACCATGCTGTATTCCTCCTTGCGCGTCGTTATGTCTTCATCTATCTGCCGAAGCATCGGCTGGGTCGATTTTGCTGTGCCATGCTTCTCCGGTGCCGGACCGCCTTCCCCCGGCGCTCTTTTTACACCTTCACGGCATTGTCAGCGATATTCCGGCTGATCCGCCGTCGATAGCGGCCGTGCTCCCGGCCACGCGTGTAACTGCAGCTCGCTGCGCCAGCTCAGCAGCCCTGACACCGCAATGCCCAGAAATACTGCGTATAATAGCGCAATCAGATACAGCTCCTTATAGGCATACATCCCGACAGACAAAACATCTACCGCAATCCAGACAACCCAGTTCTCCAGCACCTTGCTGGAGAGCAGCAGCTGGGCAGCCAAGCTTAAGGTGGCAAGGAACGCGTCCAGGTACGGAATCGATGCATCCGTATACCGCTCCAGCACCATTCCCCAGCCTCCGGTCACGGCAATGACGGCAATACCGAGCAGAATGCCCCGCAGCAGCGTGAGCCGCCGTGTCGGCCGCACCTTGGCCGTTCCTCTCCCGGTCAGCCAGACAATCCAGCCTTGAACACTCATGACGAAAAAGAACACCTGCAGCAGCATATCCGCATACAGCTTCGCCTCATAAAACATCGCAAAAAAACAAATCACATTAACAAGGCCAATCGGCCAGCACCAAATGTTTTGACGGGCGGTCAGCCAAACGCACAGCAGCCCGCTCAGGGTCGCCGTAAATTCCAGTGCCGACGAAGAGGTGAAATAAGCGGCGGCGCACAGACCAAGCAGCATAATTACGAGCAGTCCAAGCTTTTTCATATCATCACTCCCACCAAAATAATTATAATGTCATTATGACATTATCAGTTGCCGCATAAAAAGCGGGGCTCTGTAATGAAAACAGCGGCCCGTTAGCAGCCCAATCATCATGGAACTCAGAAGCACGCTGCGATTTCCGCCAGGATACAGCCGGATAAACGGCTTCGCTTTTGTCCACAGACCCGGATGCTTGTCAGTTCCATCCGATCCCCCGCACGAGTGCCAATAGAGCCGCCCGGATTCGGCCGGACAAGCTTAGCTGTACAAGGACAGCTTCGGCATCTCGCCGGTGAACCGGTACAGCTGCGCCGCCCGCTGGGAATAACGGTTGGACGTCTTCGGGAGCCCGGCGCTGTCCAGCACCTCCTCCAGCACCCCGCTCCGGCTGCGCGTCGATTTCATTTTGCGGATAAAATTGGCCTCTTCAAAATCCGGCACTACGGTACGAATAATTTGATACAGCTCTCCCAGCGTAAACTCCTCCGGCAAAAACGCTCTGGCAATCGTGGTCAGCAGCATTTGCTCACGTATGCGCGCCAGCGCATCCTGCAAAATCCGCCGGTGATCGAAGGCCAGCTTCATGGCGGACAGCGCCTCTTCTACCGGAAACAAGCCAACCTCGGAGGCATCGGAGGCTGCTCTGCGAGACAGCAGCTTGCGCTCCTCCACCAAAGCGCAAAACGCATGGGAAATCATCCACCCCCGCGGGTCCCGCCCCGGCTCGCTGTATACATTCAGATATTCCATATGCACTCCTTCAATGCCCGCTTCCTCCTGAAGCTCCCGGCTGGCGGTTTCGTACATCGTCTCGGTTTCGTGAGAGAAGCCGCCCGGCAGCGCCCACATACCGGCGAACGGCCATGCCTTGCGTTTGACCAGCAGCACCTCCAGCGTCCGCTTCGGAAGGGACTTCGTTCCCCGCTGCTGCGGCTCGGATGTAATAGTAAAAATGACAATATCCGCGGGCGCTCCGTCCGGTGTCCGGTATTTTCCGGGATCATAGGCACGTTCATGGTCTGTTTCCATGGCAGATTACCCCTTACATTCGATTTAATATTATCATTATGACATTTTAAAAGAAAATGTCAACACCTTTATGATATTCCCCTTGACTTCAGGCGGATTGGTTTTAGAAATAAGGTTTACGAGTCCCTGATGTTCAGAATCTGTTCAGAGTCGCCTGCTATACTAGTCCAATGGAACTAGGAATGAGGAGGGTTCTGGAGATAAAATGTCGTATTTTGTCTCTGTTTGTAATAAGACATCGATTTCCCAAGCCTCCAACTTGCTTCGGAAAAGGAGAGATGCCTCTTTGAACAAATGGCTCTCTTCTGCGTACGACGCTCTGCGTTTCTCTGGTCAGTCAGCTTCATGCGCCCCCAGCCCCCTTTAGCATAGCGCAGCAGCTGTCATGTTAGAGGCGGAACCGGCATCGCTTTGCCCAAAGCGGTGCCGGCACCCGACTGAAGAAGAAGGCAGCCCCTCCCACAATTGCAGTGATCCGCTGCTGTTCATGGATATTGGAATAATGTGCTGTACTTGTATAACAACAAGATCAGGATGCCCCTATTCACCTTGAACGCCATGCAACCGGCATAATCCCCAGCCATATCTGCCCTTGTTCAGTTCAAAGCCCCTGCCCGGCGCACCGCCGGACAGGGGCTCTTCGCTTAAGCGGGCCACATCTGCTTGTGGTACGCCATATTCCAGAATAAATACTTACTAGCGGGTGGTATGCAGGAGGATTTCTTCCAGCCGGGACAGGCCCATAGGCCCTTTCGCATCTTAAGCTTTTTGACGCTCCGGCCCGATTCCGAATAAGTTGTGCGCGTTCGCCGTCGAGGACGCCGCCACCTGCTCCGCCGGAACACCAAGGCAGCGGGCCAGTCTTTGCACCACATGCGGCAAATAGACCGGCTCATTCCGGCTGTTGTCCGGCTTCACCGGCAGGTCCCTTGGCGTCAGGAACGGGGCATCCGTCTCCACAAGCAGCCGATCCAGCGGAATCCGGCGGACCAGCTGCTGCAATGGCTTTCCGCGCCGCTCATCGCAAATCCAGCCCGTGATTCCGATATAAAAGCCGGCCGCCAAATACGCCTCCAGCTCTGACGCACTGCCCGTAAAGCAGTGTACGACAGCTGCGGGAAGCTGCGCCTTATGCTCGCGAAGCACCTTCATAAAATCATGGTGCGCCTCTCGGTCGTGCAAAAACAGCGGCAGCCCCGTCCGGCAGGCCAGCTCCACCTGAGCGGTAAAACAAGCAATTTGCGCCGAACGCGGGGAGAAATCCCGGTTATAATCGAGCCCGCACTCCCCGATGGCCACAACCTCCGGCAGACCTGCCAGCTCCTCCAGCCTTCGGGCTGTCCCCGCATGAAAATGCTTGGCATCATGAGGATGAACTCCTGCCGTACTGTACAGCTTTCCCGGACGGGCTTTGGCATAACGGGCGGCCTCCTCACTGGAACGCAGGCTCGTTCCCGTAATAATGAGCGGGCTTACGCCGGCAGCCTCTGCCCGCGAAATAACCTGATCCCGGTCTTCCGCAAAGGAACGGTGCATCAAATTGACACCGATATCAATGAACGTCGTCATCATCTCTAATCCCCTCTATACTATCATCGTTTGGTTGTTAGGAAGAAAGCCGGCCTGGCAGGCGGATTCCTCCACCAGCCAGGACTGAGACTGCCCCTTCGCCAGATTCCCTATCCATTCTTGAGCAAGCCGTTCCACGGGTACTTCCTGTTCATAGTGCCAGGCCAGCATATTCATAAAACTATGGTTTTTCTGCTGCCGGTACAGCAAAAAAGCGCAGGCGCTCAGCCTGCGGATAATCAACGGGCTAGTGATATGAACTAGCGTTGTATTGTCCCCGAAGCGATCCTGCTGTTCAAAAAAACAGGACGCCTATTACAAGAAAAAACAGCCGTTCGAATGATATGTCAGCCCGGTACCGGCCCGCTGAGGCCAATCCGTTGAGTCGGAAGGAAGTTGCCGCGCCTGCATGATTTGGTTACGTCCACGCATAGGATCGGCCTCTTTTCCATAACAATATTAGTAGCATCTTACTATCAACAGTCAATTTGTGTCAATACACCTAATAAAAGGACTTTTTAGTTTTAAAAATTTCATCTCTTGACATCGGAATCCCACCAGTGAATCGCCGCCATGGTATAAAGCGCCTGGCAATCGCAACGAGGGATCTACACGCGTTCCTGGCAGGAAGCCAGCCTCGCATGTCGTATCCATGAGGCCGCCGTGCAAGTCCTATTCCTTGCCTGCCTGACGGTTAATTTGGGTACCTGTTTACCTGCAGATAGGTGCATATTTTGCTCGGTCCTGTCATGCTGCCGCAGCACGAAAAAACCTTGACGCCCCTCGTGAAAACGATTATCATAATCATGTCGGCGAGAATGAAAATCATTGTTCAGGGAGGGTGCAGAGGTGAAATTAAGATACTGCTGTAAAAACATGAAGCAGGGCACCAAGCTCATCTACAAGAAAATTGAGAAAAAGTTCCCCGACATCAAGCAAAAGAAAAAAGACTGCCTGGGCTGCTGTAAAATGTGCTCCAAGCAGTGTGTCGTTTCGTTCGGTAAAAATAAAAAGCTTGTCCGCGCCTCGACAGCCGATGAGCTGTACAAACAGCTGAAGGAGCTTCTGGCTTAATCTCTCCATGCTTAACAAAGCATGAACTAAATTATAAACGGCGAGAACCATGGTGCACGTAAAACACCGCAGGTTATCGCCTTTTTTATCGCTTTACCGTCTCAACCGGAAGTTTCGCCGCCTCCCGAAGCACCTATTTCCTGCGCAGCAGCCTGGAAACGTATAAGCCGAAGCACAGCGAGACGGCACCGGAAACCCCGAACATGGTACGCATCCATACCGGATTCGCCTCATCAAGCAAATGCCACCAATTGGCGACCATTAAGCACGCACAAATCCCACTTACCAAAACCCGCATTTTTCATGTTCACCAGCTCTCCGAGCGCGCCAGCCGAATCCGCATTGACCTGAGTCACGGGATGTGCGGCCTCCGCCCAATTTCGTCTGATTATCATGCTGATTCACACAGAAGTAGGGAAATAGACAGCTTACTATTCGATAGACATGCCCTCATTTCCTGCCGTCTCCGGAAATTTTCCTTCAGCCGTTCCGCTCTCCCTGCAGAGTTGTCCGCATGAACTCCAAAAAATCCCGATCGGTGAACAAGACCTCCTCCGGATCGCCGGCCATCATATTCCGCATTCTCATCCCGTACGACAGCAGGGTGAATAATTCCGCCGTTTTGCGGGCTGGCATGTCCGCGGGAATAACCCCGCTCCGCTGCCCAATCTCAATCCACTGCGCGGCCGTGCGCAGCCAGGCCTCGTGGAAACGGTCCAGCAGCTCGGCAATGCCCGGCTTATCCTTTTGCCCAAGCAAATAGATGAGCACCCGGTTGACGACCTCGCCTTCATGATGCCCGCCACGCTGCCCCTGCGCAATAATACTAAGCGGGTCTTCGAGCCCTTTGGACTGGCGGGCCGCTTCCATGAATCGCGCGTCCATCTGCACGAGCTTGTCATGCAGCAGTACGCCGAACAGCTCCTCCTTGCTCTTGACGTAATAATAAATAGCGCCCTTGGAAAGACCTGTCTCCTGCATAATATCCTGCATCGTCGTGCTGCGGCAGCCCTTTTGCCGAATGAGCCGCTCCGTCGTTTCCAGCAGCAGCTGAAAGCTAGGATTCCCCCGGTTATCTGTCATCATGCTCAGCCTCTCCTCTCCTGATTATGTTTGCTTCCATTATGACAACCGACGGTCGGTTTGTAAAGAACCGGGCCATGTACTCATGCGCTCGCTCTCGCCACCCGCGCTTTTCCCGCAAGCTTCTTTATTTCTCTCCTGCACCAGCTGTCGGCTTTCTCTCATTACAATCTCTGCTATATTAACAACGGCGCCCCGCTTTTATGGCGGGGCGCCGTTGTTTCAGTTGCCCGGTTTACCGGTGTACGGCACGGGTTCTCACTGAGCAGATTTCTCTTCAAACGTGAGTGAACGGATCGCAGTCTGAATGCGCTGCCACTGCTCCTCCGTCTTCACCGCGTCGTTAATGCGCAGCTTCAGCGTGTACACTACATCGCCGTTTTGGAACAAGTATTCCTCTGAGGTGTACGGCACGCTCTTGGTCTTATACTTCAGCGCATATTTCTGAACGGTTGTTCCGAATAGCTCCTCCTGAGTCGATTCATAGACGTAGTCCGCATCGGTTTCAGCATTTTTTTTGTATTCCTTCTCCGTCTTGCTAAGCACATCCTCCAGCTTGGTGCTGTCATCCGCCGTAACCCCCAGGCTGCCGCCGATGAAGGAGAACGTTTTGTAATTCTCTCCATAGCCGTAATCATCATACACGCTGTTGCTGGACCATGACCACACCTCTGGCACCTGGAGAGAGTATGGATACTTGGTGCTGCTGTAAGTCACTGTCCGCTGCTTGTCACGCAGGTCATCCTCATCCTGAATAAAGCCGATAGACGCGTTCAGCGCCTCCTTGGAAAACTGCAGCGACTTCAATACTCCGTCGACAACACCGTCAATATCTTCGCTCTTCGCTGATTTCGGATAGTTGAATTGGAAATCATATTTTAATTTATCCTTAATCAGATAAATGTGCCGGTCGACACGCCACTTGTCGCCCATCGTCGTTTCATACCGGGCCTCCAGCGCGGATACCCCGCCAGCGGCCGTTTCCTTCGGACCATCTACCGTGAAGTAGCCGTCTACGTAGGTTTCCTTTATCATGCTCTCTTGACGGGACACCCAGTCCTTCAGCGTATCGCCGGAGGAAGCGGAGGTCACCCGCACATCCAGAGTCTGCTCGCCATCCTTGCTGCTGAAGGAGAGCTCCTTCCCGTAGCCGAACTCCTTCCATTCCGACGGCAGGTCGAAGCTGATGCCGTATTCCGAGGTAATCGTCGTCTGGTTTTGGAACACGGAAATATCCTTCATTGCAGAGGCATCCGGGTCAAAGGCCAGTACGAACGAATCCAGCACATCCAAATAGCTGTTCCGCTTAAACGCCTTTTCATAGTTGGCTTCGTCATGAATATAAAGCGTTATGCTGTAAATTTGATCTTCCTTTTGAAAGGCTCGGGTCTCATAATACTCCCCGTCCTCCGTCTTGGCGATCAGCTTGGCGTAGGAGTAAGGCGTCTGCTCGACGAACCGTTTTTCCAGCACCGTATCCCCATAGTCGGCTCCGACCTTGCGCATCAGACTGAAAGGGGACAAATTCAGGCTTTGCTTCTCCTGAATGGCAATCTGAATAGCATATTCACCCTTGGCATCGATAAAAACGACCTGGTTGCCGTTCTCGCTCTGGTTCGCTTTAATTAAGCCTGCCGAGTATTTCATCGACCAGCCGAAATGGCTGTCGCCGATTTGGGTTTTGCCCTGGTCATCGTCGATGTACGTTCCATCCGCTGCCTGTACCAGCTCAGTGCCGCTGGAATGATCCTCCTCGGCCACCACATCAATATTTTTCAGCAGGCCCTCGGATTTCAGTCCCAGACGCACCGTCTCCCCAGGCAAAACCTTCTTGAGCGCTTCATTAAACGCTACCAGCGTGTGGGTGTTCGTGCTGCCCACCGATTGCAGGATATCTCCCTGCTTCACCCCGGCCTTGGCCGCCGGAGAATCCGGCTCCACGTATGTGACCTCCAGCCCATTGTCTGTCGGCAGGCCTACCACCGATTCCCAGCTTTCGCCAAGCTCCAGGCCCAAATACGGACGCTTCACCTTGCCATATTTAAAAAATTGATCCAGCACATACTGCACGGTATCTACCGGAATGGCAAAGCCGAGGCTGTCCACTCCGTACTCCACGTATTTCATCGTGTTAATCCCGATAACCTGCCCCTTCATGTTCACCAGGGCTCCCCCGCTATTGCCCGGGTTAATGGCTGCGTCGGTCTGGATGAGCTGGTACTTGGACTGAACCGACCGCTCCATCCCGCTGACAATCCCCGAAGAAACCGAATTGCGCAGCGTAAAGGACAGCGGCGTGCCGATGGCCATGACCGGCTCGCCGACCCGAATGTCGAAGGCCGAGGCGAACGAGGCGGCCGGCAGCCCGGAGGCCTCAATTTTGACCAGCGCCAAATCGCTTTCTTCATCATAATGCGTCGTTTTGCCGTTGTAGGATTTGCCGTCCGCGGTCACAACGAGCAAATTCCGCATATCCTTTACAACATGGGCATTGGTTACAATATAGCCTTCACTGCGTACGATAACGCCGGTGCCGTGCGCCAAATCATAACGGCTGCCCTGCCAGGATTTCGACGTTCCGCTATCCGTCGGCTTGCCGATAATCGCAACCACGGAGGACGTTGTTTTTTGCACAATATCCGGGATGCTTCCGCTCCCCGTCCCTGTGTCCGCCGCATAGGCGCTCATTCCGGTTGAGCCCAGCAGCAGTGCTGCCGCGAATACGGCCCGAACCAGACGTAATCTCCATCTGCTCATCCTTTTCATCTTCTCCCCTTGATTCAAGCATTGTCATATTTTGTATATCAGATAGACTCTATCACATAGAATCCGACAATAGCAATTGGAACATCTGTTAAAATTTTTTTCTCCGCTGCATATCAGTTCAATCAACCGATTCCCCGGCCATTTCAAGGAAAGCCGGGCCGCCTGGAAATGGCGACTAGCCCAAAAAAACAGAATCCCCTTCTTTCAGGATTCTGTCTATAAGACTAGGATTGGAGCGAATCTATCTAAAAACCGTCATGACTTTCTGTCGCATCCCCGGTATGAAAGCAGCTCTTTCACAGAAAAGTGTCCCTGGCTCCGGAAGACGATGCTGCTTCCTAGCCGTTTTTGGCCAACACCATATCCTGTGTTTCCATCGAGATCACAGTGTTCAAGGAGGAGATTTGCTCCAGGGCCGCCATTAACTTGTCCTGCCGCTGCATGCGCAGCCGGAACGTGAGCGTCATCAGAGAGGGAAGGGGCTCCTCGCTGGACGGGCTTTCCGCCGGATTCATTTTCAAATTGGAGATTTGAATGCCCTGCTCACCGAAAATGGAAGCAATCCGCCCGAGCGCTCCCGGCTCATCGCGGATGACGATGTCTACATCGCATGCCCTGCGGTGGCGAAGCATATGCCGCTCCCACTTGTTCAGCACATACAGGCTGACCAGAACAAAGAAGGTGCAAATAAAAGCCCCCGTATAGAAGCCCGCTCCCGTACACAAGCCAATGGCGGCCACAACCCAAACGGAAGCAGCCGTTGTCAGCCCCTTAATCACGTTCCCGTTGCGCAAAATGGCCCCGGCGCCCAAAAATCCGATCCCGCTAATGACCTGCGCGGCTAGCCGGGCCGGATCCACCCGAACCTGGGATTCGTTGACGAACTCGGAAAAGCCGTAAATGGACAGCAGCATAATTGTAGCCGACCCGAGGCACACCAGAATATGCGTCCGGAAGCCCGCAGCATGATTGCTCCATTCCCGTTCAATCCCGACCATACCGCCCAGCACGGTCGCCAAAATCATACGAACAATTAATTCCACATAGCTGATATGCCATACATCGGCGCTATCGAACCAAGCCATGCCGCTCCCCCCTTATGGTCAAATATAAAGAATGCGGTCCGGGATAGTCTCGGCATGCCCCTGAAGAGGCGGTGTACCGTTCCCCTGCACGATGCAGCTGTACCACCGGTATAGAAATAAAGTATAGAATTAAAATATTCTAAAACCGGGCGTTTGTATACAACTATTGTCGGAAACGCTTCCTAATTCATGCGGCTATGTACAGTTCTTTATATATAGAAAAAAAGCGTATTTCGTCCGATCGAAATACGCTCCGCTCCAACCCGCGCGCTGCGGTACTGCGCGGCGGCCGGTCGACCCCAACCGCCACCTGTTCTCCCGGTACAGACCGTCATACTGCACCCTGTCGTCCCAAGCCTCGTTTATTCAGACAGACTGCTGCTCCGGCCGGTATAGCCCTGTAGATCCGCGGATCACCAGCTCCGGGAGCAGCACCACACGCTGCTTGCTGCCTTTGTTCCCGTTAATTTCCTGGGAGATGAGGTCTACAATTTGCCGGCCCAGCTCTTGAATCGGCTGCGCGACGGTCGTCAGCGGCGGGTCGATAATGGTCGCCAAAATCGTGTTGTCGAACCCGACCACGGACAAGTCCCGCGGTACCGTCAGACCCCGCTCCCGGGCAGCCTGGATAACGCCGATGCCTAGCAAATCGTTACACGCAAAAATGGCCGTCGGCGGGTGCTCCTCATCGAGCAGGCTTGCCGCTGTCTGCTTGCCGCCCTGCACGTCGAACGCGCTGACGCGGACCCATTTGTCCTCGAGGACCAGTCCGGCCTCCTCCAGCGCTTGCCTGCAGCCCCGCAGACGCTCCCGGCTGCTCATGACCTCCAGATTCTCGGTAATAATCGCCAAATGCCGGTGCCCCAGCTCAATGAGATGCGAGGCGGCCAGATAGCCGCCCAGGAAGTCGTCCACCAGCACCGTATCCACGGCCAGCGAAGGCATATCCCGGGCAATCACCGCAATCGCCTGCTTTTGCTGCATCAGCTTTTTGAGCATGGTGTTGCTTCGTACCCCGGTCGCCAGAATGATGCCGTCCGCGCTTTTTTGCCGCAGCAAGTCCGTGTACCGCTCTTCCTTCGCCAGATCGTTGTCCGTATTGCAGATGACCAGATTAAAGCCAAGCTCGTGGGCGCGATCCTCCACACTGCGGGCGATTTCGGCGAAAAACGGGTTCGCCAAATCAGGAATCAGCAGCCCGATCGTGTACGTCCGCTTCTTGGTGAGCGCCGAGGCGACGACGCTGGGCTGATAATTGAGATTTTTCATAATCTCCTGCACATGCTGCCTCGTTTTCTCACTAATCCGGCCGGTCTGGTTAATCACCTTGGATACTGTAGCGATGGAGACGCCTGCCTCTTTTGCCACGTCATATATAGTCGCCACGCTGCACTCCTCCGCCTTCTGTTTACAACTGTTGGTCCATTTCACCTAAGCATATACGAACCCGGGGCCTTTGACAATTCGTTTTGGCCGCCATTTGACGATGGCTGGGCATCGGAGGGCTGGCTGGAACGGCGATCCGGTGAAAATGGAGAGGCCCGCGGCAGGGAAAGGGCTGCGCTCGCTGTCCTGGCCGGATTTTTCCATCGCAAGCCGCTGTTTCATCGTATAAATCCGGCTGCAGAAACGAACCTCTAGCGCTGCTCGCCAGCTCCCTGCCTATGGCTTCTATTTCACGAAAACAGATGTACACCCTTGGCATGCGTAACGGTAATCTGTAAGTCGCGCGGATGACCTGAAGGCTGCAATTAGTAACGGGCCACAACCATTTTTTTGCGGGTATAAAATTCAACGCCGTCCTTGCCATTTGCATGAAGGTCGCCGTAGAACGATTTCTTGTAGCCGGAGAACGGGAAGAACGCCATCGGCGCCGGAACGCCGACATTCACGCCCAGCATTCCCGCATCGATGGTGTCGCGGAACTCGCGGACCGCTTTGGCGCTGTCCGTGTACAGGCACGCGCCGTTGGCGAATTCGGACTGATTGGCCAGCGCCACGGCATCCTGAAGCGTCTCGACACGAATCATTTGCAGCACCGGCGCGAAAATCTCATCGTTCCAAATTTTCATTCCCTGCCGGGCATGGTCAAAAATAGTCGGACCGAGGAAGTATCCTTCTCCCGAGGAGGCCTGGTGCTCCCGGCCGTCCAATACAAGAGCCGCACCTTCTTCTACACCCTTTTCGATATACTGGACTGTGCGCGCTTTGTGAGCGTCGCGGATGACCGGACCGAGGAAAACGTTGTTCTCCAGGCCGTTGCCGATAGTTATGTTCTTCGCCGCTTCCTGCAGACGACGCACCAGCTCATCTCCGATACCGCCTACCGCCACCACGACCGAGCAGGCCATGCAGCGTTCCCCGGCCGAGCCGAAGGCCGCATTCGTAATTTCTTTGACCGTTAAATCGAGATCCGCATCCGGCAGCACGATGGAATGGTTTTTCGCCCCGCCCAGCGCCTGCACCCGCTTCCCGTGGGCAGCGGCGGTTTTGTACACATACTCCGCAATCGGCTGCGAACCGACGAATGAGACCGCGGCAACATCCGGATGCTCCAAAATGCCGTTGACGACATCATGCGCGCCGTGCACAATATTGAACACCCCGTCCGGCAGCCCGGCTTCTTTGAACAGCTCCGCCAGACGGTTCGCCAGAAGCGGCGTCCGCTCCGACGGCTTGAGCACGAACGTGTTGCCGCAGGCAATCGCCAGCGGGAACATCCAGCAAGGCACCATCATCGGGAAGTTAAACGGCGAGATGCCGCCGACAACGCCGATCGGATAACGATACATTCCCGATTCCAGCCCTGTCGCGATATCCGGCAGCTGCGAGCCCATCATCAGCGTGGGAATGCCTGCGGCGAATTCGACGCATTCGATGCCCCGCTGTACTTCCCCGTACGCCTCGCTGTAGCTTTTTCCATTCTCCGTCGTTACAAGCCGGGCCAGCTCCTCCCAATGCTCCACCAGCAGCTGCTGATACTTGAACAAAATCCGGGCCCGGCGCGGCACCGCTACACGGCTCCATGTCGGAAAAGCTTCCTTCGCTACCTGCACAGCCCGGTCCAAATCCGCCTTAGTGGACAGCGGCACATGCGCCAGCAATTCACCGGTCGCCGGATTCGGAACAGCTTCGACCTTCGTTGCTTCCGAGGCGACCCAACGGCCCCCGATAAAATTGTCCAGACGTGGTGCGTTCGTCGTTGTACTCATGCTTCGTTCCTCCCAAGTCCAAGAATGTGGAATTTGTGCAGGGCAGCCTGCTGAACGGCTTCCATTGGCCGCTGAAACAATTGTATCCGGTCAAACTGCTGCGGCTGGGCTTCCATCTCCGCACGCAGTGTCTTGCCGAACGCCATCCGCAGCGCCGTGCCGATATTCACCTTGGCAATCCGGCTTGCGGCAAGCCGCCGCAAATCCGCATCCGCCACCCCGGTCGATCCGTGCAGCACGAGCGGGGTCTTCACCCGCGCTTCGATTTGCGCCAGCAGGTCAAAATCGATGCTGGCCCCCTGGACCTCCATCCGGTGCACTGTACCGATGGATACGGCAACTGCGTCCACTCCGGTCTCCTCTGCAAACCGGCGCGCCTCCTCCGGATCGGAATATTCGTGCTTGAGTCCGAGCGACGGGTCGCTATAGCCGACCGAGCCAATCTCCGCCTCTGTGGAGATGCCGTGACGCGCCGCCAATTCAACAATCGCCCGGGTTTGCCGCACGTTATCCTCGAACGGAAGCTGAGAGCCGTCGAACATGACCGACGTATAGCCGTGCTCAATGGCGGCAGCGACATAGTCATAGTCCTTGCCGTGGTCCAGATGCAGCACCACCGGAACCTTGGCGTCTATGGCGACCTGCCGCAGCAGCGGAGCGATGATCCGAAACGGCATATGCTTCACCGCAGGCAGATTCGTTGCCAAAATAACCGGCGCCGCCGCCGCTTCCGCCGCCCGCACCACGGCAATCGCATCCTCATAGCCGAATACGTTAAAGGCTGGAATCGCATAATCGGCTTGCGCCGCCGCCTGAACGAGCTCTTTTAAATGAACAAGCACTGCAATTCCCCCTTATATTCCCTGCGTAGCATATTGCTCGATGCGCGCTTGAATTTGCTCTACGGTCGGCATCGCATCCGAGCAGCTGTGGCTGGAGACGACGATAGAAGCCGAGGCTGCGCCGAACTCCTGGCAGCGGTCGATGCTCCAGCCCTGCATCAAGCCGTAAATGAATGCGCCTGCGAATGAATCCCCCGCGCCGAACGTCTTGACCACATTGGCCGGAAAAATCCTTCCTTTATACGACTCGCCGTCCTTCGTATAGGCAGTGGAGCCATCTCCGCCGCGCTTGACGACAACGATGGAAGCCCCGTGGTTGATCCAGTGCTGCGCCGTGGCCGCATCATCCTGCTTCAGCGGGCCGTCGAACGCTTCCAGCAAATCAAACTCCTCGCGCCCGCCCAGGATGACGTCGCACTTCTCTGCAACCAGCTTGCAGTAAACGGCGATTTCCGCTTGGGACTGCCAGGAATATGGCCGGTAGTCGATGTCGAACAGTGTAACAACCCCATGCTTTTTGGCATATTCCAGTGCGACGAATACCGCTTCCCGCGACGGGCTTTGCGCCAGGGCGGTGCCGGAGATCAGAATGGCTTTGGCCTGCTTGATGTAGTCCTCGCTCACGTCTCCAGCTTCCAGCTTCAGATCGGCGACATTGTCCCGGTACATCAAAATGCTGCATTCGGTTGGCGATTTAATCTCGGTAAAAGCCAGGCCCGTCACGGTGCCGGACAAGTCCGTTATGATGTTGTCCGTGTTGATGCTGCGCTCCTTCAAATAATGCACGATAAAACGCCCGAACTGATCGTTGGACACCCGGCCGATGAAGCCGGCCTTCGCGCCCAGCCTTGCCATAGCAATCGTAATATTCGCAGGCGATCCGCCTACATATTTGGTAAACGTCAACGTCTCTTCCATCGGACGGTGAATCTCATTGGCATTCAGATCAACGCATAACCGGCCCAGTCCGATGAAGTCAAGCGGACGGTCCGCAGGAAATTGCAGCACATTACTCATTCGGCATCCCTCCGTGGATTTGGATTAAACAGCCATTCATGATCCGGATCGTTATGGAACTTCCAGGTCCGTACCGGACCCGCCATCACGTTCAAGTAATACACCTCATACCCGGGCGGCGCGGACACCGGATGGTAGCCCTTGGGAACAAGGACCGCATCCCCGTCGCGCACAATAAGCGCCTCATCCAGCGACCGGTCATCTGTATAGACCCGCTGCATCGCAAAGCCGTTCGCCGGACTAACCCGGTGATAGTACGTTTCTTCCAGGTAGGATTCATGCGGCAAATTATCCTGATCGTGCTTGTGCGGCGGATAGCTCGACCAATGCCCGGCGGGGGTGAATACTTCGACCACAAGCAGACTCTCCGCAGGCTGATCCTCCGGCAAAATATTATGAATCCGGCGCTCCATATAACCGTAGCCGCGGGCGGATACCCCAACCTCCTCGGGGCTTATCAGCCGGGCCTGCAGCGTGCCTGCAGCAGGCGCCCAGCACAGGGCCGCCTCCACCGCAGTAACCGCCTCCACCTCGGCCTCATCCCGGGCCGGCACATACACCGAGTACGGCGGAATGCCTTCAAATATGCTCATCCGCCGCCCGATATTGAGAAAGCTCGCTTGAGCCGTCGTAACATTGGCTTTTCCGCTAAGCAGCACGATGCACAGCTCGCGTCCCTCAGTCGCCTGCCGCAGCTTCTGCCCCGCTTCCAGCCGGAACACCTGAAATCCAACATACTCCCAGCCTGCGGATTGCGGAGTGATGGTCAATACGTTGCCCGCTTCATCCGGCCGGCCGCTATGCACGATAAAATCTGTTTGCGCCAATGGTAATCCCTCCTGTTAGCCTTATCCGGCCAAAATCCCCTTCAAATACTGCTTGCATTTCTCCGCATATGCAGTAGGCTCCGCCACCGACGGATCCTGCTCGGCCTCCAGAATCATCCAGCCGTCGTAACCAAGCTCGAACAATCGGTCAAAAATCGGCCGGAAATCAATCGCGCCGTCCCCCGGCACAGTAAACACGCCGTCTATGACCGAACGCTGGAACGGAATCTGTTCGGCACGAACCCGGTCCAGCACGCTTTGGCGCACATCCTTCAAATGAATGTACGGAATGCGGGACGCATACCGGTTCAGAATGTCCAGCGGGTCCGCCCCGCCGTAATACGCATGGCCGGTGTCAAACAGCAGATGTACAAGCGCGGCGTCTGTCGTCTCCATCAGCCGCTGAATTTCATCCGGCTTCTCAACCACGGTGCCGATGTGGTAGTGATACACCAGCTTCATGCCGTACTCCTGACAAATCGCTCCTGCCTGATGCAGCCCTTCCACCATGTGGCCCCACTCTGCATCGGTCAACGGAATAACATCGGTTACCCCCTGCGGCCGGCGCGGGTCGCCGATCATCGATCCGCCCAGCTCGCAGGTCACTACATGCTTGCTGCCCATCGTATGCAGGAACTCCACATGCTGCCGGTATGCGTCCAGCTCGGATTCACGCCGGGAGGGGTCTGAGA
Organism: Paenibacillus sp. y28; assembly: GCF_037137075.1. Lineage (NCBI taxonomy): Bacteria > Bacillati > Bacillota > Bacilli > Caryophanales > Paenibacillaceae > Paenibacillus > Paenibacillus sp. y28. The sequence goes on along the minus strand of NZ_JBBBNV010000017.1, from coordinate 13,702 downwards.
ACAGCACGCCCTTCCACTGTGAGGTCAGCTGAATCCCTTTGGCGGCCAGCGCCTCCCGGAGCACGGCGGGGTCCTTCGGAAATTTGCGGCAGTTCTCCGTGCCGGTAAAGCCGAGCCGCTGGAAGTCGTTCAGCAGCGTCTCAAAGGTATAATGGTCGCCGAGCTCCAGCACATCCTCATTGACCCAGTTAATGGGCGAAATCCCGAGCTTCAAATCGTTATAATGAAAGGCCATCGTCCTGCTCCCTTCTCAAAGTGGTTTGGCATGAGCCAATTGCTGCACCATGTGGCTGCGGGATGCGGTTACCTTCTCGCTTTGGGATACCTCGGCCGGATCAACGCGCCAATAGGCCTCATAGCCACCTGTATTGGTGCCGGGCAGCACCTTGATATCAATTAAGGTCGATACGCTTTCCCGCTCCGCCGCTTTCAGCGCTTCCCGCAGCTCGCCGATAGTCCGAACAGTGTACGTCCTGGCGCCGAGCCCGCGTGCCTGTGCGGCGAAATCAACCTGCAAATAGGCGCCGTCCAAGCCGCCCGTCTCCGCCGAACGGCTGCGGAACTCGTTGCCGAAGCCGTCACTGCCGTGGCCGCGCTGCAAATTGTGGATGCACTGGAAGCCATGGTTGTCAAACAGCAGCACGTTGATTTTGACGCCTTCCTGAATGCTCGTCAGCAGCTCGGAATGCAGCATCATGTAGCTTCCGTCCCCGACCAGAGCGTACACCTCGCGTTCCGGCTCCGCCAGCTTCACGCCGAACGCTCCGGCTACCTCGTAGCCCATGCAGGAAAAGCCGTATTCCATGTGATACGTTTTGGGACGGCGGCTGCGCCACAACCGGTGCAGATCTCCCGGCAGGCTCCCGGCGGCGCATACGATGACCGCCTCCTCGCCAATAGCCGCGTTAATCTCTCCCAGCACTCTTGTTTGGGATAAGCCGCTCTCCAGCTCTATGCCATACAGCCGATCGACCTCAGCCCGCCATGGCCCGATAAGGCTGCGAAGCTCCGGCTCCTCATGGCCGGATCGGTAGCCTTGCGCCTGAAGGGCGGCCTGAAGCAATTGCAGCGTATCCCGGGCATCGCCGACCAATTGCTCGGCATTCAGCTTCACCGCGTCGGCCTTGCACACATTGATGCTCAGAAATTCAGCCTCCGGATGGCGGAATGCGGTTTTCGACGCCGTTGTGAAGTCCGCCAGCCGCGACCCGACACATATAATGAGGTCGGCCTCGGCCGCCAGACGATTGGCGGCAAGCGAGCCGGTGACCCCGATGCTGCCAGCCTGCAGCGGGTGATCCCAGGGCAGCGCGCTTTTTCCCGCCTGAGTTTCGGCTACCGGAATCTGGAACGCTTCCGCGAACTCAGCCAGCGCCTGTGCCGCCAGCGAATAATGCACCCCGCCTCCGGCAATCAGAAGCGGCTTCTTCTTCCGGGCAAGCAAGGCTGCAGCCCGTTCAAGCGCCCCCGGAGACGGTGTCTGCCGTTCAATACGGTGTACGCGCTTAGCGAAAAATTCAACCGGATAATCATAAGCCTCGCACTGCACATCCTGCGGAAGCGCCAAGGTGACCGCCCCCGTCTCCACCGGGTCAGTTAATACCCGCATCGCATTCAGCGCCGCTGTCATCAGCTGCTCCGGGCGGCTAATCCGATCCCAGTACCGGCTCACCGGCTTAAAGGCGTCATTGGCGGAAATCGTATAATCGGTCGGAAACTCAATTTGCTGGAGCACCGGGTCCGGCTGCCGGCAGGCAAAGATATCCCCCGGCAAAAGCAGCAGCGGAATCCGGTTTACCGTGGCTGTCGCCGCCGCCGTGACCATATTCAACGCACCCGGCCCGATGGACGAGGTGCAGGCGAAAATTTCCAGCCGGTTTCTTTGCTTGGCAAAGGCTGCCGCCGCGTGGGCCATGCCCTGCTCGTTCTTGCCCTGAATAAATTCCAGCCCGCCGCGCTGCCGCTCCAGAGCCTCGCCGAGCCCTGTCACATTGCCGTGGCCGAAAATCCCCATGACCCCGCGGACAAACTTCGTTTCCACACCGTCCAGCTCCACATATTGGCTGTCCAGAAACCGGAGCAGCGCCTGAGCCATCGTCAAACGTACCGTTTTCGTCAATTCATCCACCCCTCCAAATTGAGTAACCGCTTAATCATATTCCATAAAAAAAGGCTGAATGGAATGGTCTTTCCCCGCCTGTTTTAGCCCAAAAGCCCCTTCGCGGCCTCCTGAATCGAAACCGGCCTTTTTTCGGTCAAGGATTGCTTCGCCGCCGCCGCGATCAGCTCGGCCATATACGCATCCCGGCCGCTCACCGGCACGTCCTTATTTTCCAAAATCGCGTCAATAAATGCCTCTGTTTCCCGAATGTACGCCTCCTGATAACGCTCCAGGAAGAAATACTTCGGCTTCTCGCGGAATACGCCCTCGGCTGTGCTCCACTCTGCGGAGTTATCGCTGTCATTCGACACGCTCACATTGCCGCCCGATCCGAACACCTCCACCCGCTGATCATAGCCGTATACCGCCTTGCGGCTGTTGTCGATCACACCAATAGCCCCATTCTCGAACTTCAGCGTCGTCACTGCCGTATCGATATCCCCGAGCTCTCCGATGGCGGGGTCCACCAGGACCGCTCCCTGCACATACACTTCCGCAACCTCGCTGCCGGACAAAAACCGCGCCATATCAAAATCGTGAATCGCCATATCGAACAACAGGCCCCCGGAAACGCGGACATAGTCGTAGCCCGGCGGATTCGGGTCACGGGACGTGATTTTAATAATGTGCGGATCGCCCAAACGTCCCTCATTCAAAAGATGGCGAATCTTCATAAAGTTATGATCAAAGCGGCGGTTAAAGCCAGTCTGCAGCTTAACCCCATGCTCCTCAACAATCTCTAGTGCCCGCTTCGTCTGCTTCAGGTCAAAGCTGACCGGCTTTTCGCAGAAAATGTGCTTCCCCGCTTTGGCCGCCGCTTCAATATAAGTGATGTGCGAATCCGTAGACGAGCAGATGAAAATCGCTTCAATCTCCGGGTCTTCCAGCAGCTTGCGGCTGTCTGTCGTCACGGTTTCAATTCCGAGTGCCCGTGCCCATTGTTCAATAAGGTCTACCCGAATATCTGAAATCGCTTTCACATTTGCTCGCTTGCTTCGTGCCAGGTTCTCGGCATGCAGCTGACCGATCCTGCCCGCACCGATAATGCCGATGTTGACTGTTTTCAATTGTCATACTCCCTTCCCCAACTATCATCAAATTTGGGTAACCGCTTAATCTAATTTGATTATAGCAACTCCTTCCGCTTTTGAAAAGGGGGCCGGCTCATAAATTGTGATTCGGCCGTTCAATCCTCCATCATCTCCATAACCTATCCTGCAAAAATAAAACCGCCCCGCCAGCCCCAAGCATACGGGCCGTCAGGACGATGGTTTTAAGCCGTGTTGAATGAATGCTTTGAGCCTTGAGCGGTAACCAAAGGCCTTGCTTTTACAGCCTTTATAAACTGATGCCGCAGGAAGGACAAAACTTGCTTTCCTTCTGTACAATCGTGCCGCAATGGCACAATTTTTCCCCTTTGATGTCGGCGATTTTCAGATCCAGCGCTTTAATCTTGGCATACAGGTCATCAATAAGCTCGCATTGCGCCTTGATCGCGCTTTCCTGATTGGAATCGCCGCCGCCCAGATACGCCTGATACATTTCTTCCCCGATGGCGGCATAGGCCCGTTCAATGTCTCTGCGGTGCGTTGAGATTTGGGCTGACAGGCGGGTAACATCGACCGTTTGCTGGGCTTTGGATTTGGCTGCCGAGGCGCCGTCTTTTATTTTCTTCAAAAAGCTCATGCGCTCCCTCCTTCCCCGTGAATCGTCCGATACCCTACCTTATGAGGCCCGCAGACGCTTTATTCTTCCTCCCCGCAGCGCTCTCCGTTGATGTAATATCCCGCAGGGGCATACACCTTGAACGCAACCTCCAGCTCAGGCACGCCGGCCCCCTGCACATACTTGGTAATCACCGCGGCCAGCCGGCTCCGCACCTGCATCCCGCGCTCAAACCAGGCTACCTCGATAAACGGGTATGTCTCGGTCGTTTTGCCGCCGAACACGGAGGTCACCGCCAAACAATCGATAGTGAAGTTGTCTGTGCCGCACTTGCATACGGCAGCCATCTCCTCCACCAGACCTCCGCTAATACTCGCCATCTGCTCTACTGTAATTCCTCTAACGGTTAACTGCGGCATGTGCTTGTTCGCTCCCTTGTAAGTTTCATCTCTTCGTGCTATCCCTGATGCTGCTCAATCAGCGCCATCTTGAGTCTCCAGGCCTCGGTGCTGACGCTGACGCGGTATCCCTCGGGATTCAGCTTGCGCAGGTATTCAGGCCAAAAATGTGTCAGCTGCTCCGCATGATAGCTTCGGATGTCTTCGAGCGCAGGCAGCTCATAGACAAGCGCGCCATCCCGGAAAATCGGCTGAAGCAGCGGAACCGCCTCATAGTCGTCCATATATTTGTAAAGGTAAGGGTGAATCGGGTCAAACAGCTTGATGCGCTCTCCCTTGCGTACAGCCTCTTCATGATGCAGCGTAATGTAATCCGCCTCCGCCTTGCCCGTTTTCCGGTCGATGATGCGGTAAACATCCTTGATGCCCGGATTCGATACCTTCTCCGGGTTGCCCGATATTTTGATGACCGGAATGTATTCGCCGTTTTTTTGGCGGGCCGCCAGCTTGTAAACCCCGCCCAGCGCAGGCTGATCCGCCGCAGTAATGAGCTGGGTGCCGACGCCCCACACATCGATTTTGGCCCCCTGCAGCTTCAGGTTCATAATAATGTTTTCGTCCAAATCGTTCGAGGCGACAATCTTAACATAATCCAGGCCGGCCTCATCCAGCTGCTTCCGGGCCTTCTGCGACAAATACGCCAAGTCGCCGCTGTCCAGCCGTATCGCGTTCATCCGCTTCCCCTGCTCCTCCAGCATCCGGGCAATACGAATCGCGTTCGGCACTCCGCTTTTGAGCGTATGGTATGTGTCGACCAGCAGGGTCACCCCATCCGGCAGCGCTTCGGCATATTTGCGGAACGCCTCCTCCTCCCCGTCATGGAACTGAACCCAGGCATGGGCATGCGTGCCGCTGCAAGGAATATCAAACAGCATGCCGGCCCGCATATTCGATGTGGCGTGGAAGCCGGCAATGTAGGCCGCCCGTGTGCCCCAAATCGCCGCATCCGCTTCCTGGGCCCGCCGGGTGCCGAACTCCAGCAGCGTATCGTTCGGAGCCACCTGCTTGACGCGCGATGCCTTGGTCGCGATTAAGGTTTGATAGTTCAGGAAGTTCAGCATGGCGGTTTCAATCAGCTGCGCTTCGAATACCCGCGCTTCCACCCGGATTAAGGGCTCATTCGGGAACACTAACGTGCCCTCCGGCACGGCATCCAAATTTCCGGTAAAGCGGAATTTGCGCAGCTCCTCCAGAAATTCTTCCTTGTACTGCTCCCCCTGCTTGCGGAGAAATTCAATCTCGTCATCGCCGAAGCTCAAATTTTGAATGTAATGCACGATACGCTCCAGTCCCGCGCATACCGCATACCCGTTGCCGAACGGAAGCTTACGGAAGTAGGCCTCGAATACCGTTTTGTCATTCCACGAGCCCTGCACCCAATGGGCGTACATCATATTAATCTGGTATTTATCCGTATGAAGCGTCAAGTTGTCGTATGTCATGTTCCGAACCTCCACGAGTGAATGATATCGCGACGCTGCCGCTCTGCATCAAGCTGACCGGCCAGAGAAGACCTGCGGCGCGGATAAGAATGCCTTTTTTTACAATCTCCCGTCCAACAATCCGCCGTCAGCGCTGCCCGCTGCCGCCGCTCCGCCTCATCGAATCCCCTGATTATATTCTTCACCGGCCTTCTAACAAACGATCGGTTACAGCAGACAAAATCATAAGGGTGCCGAGTGTGCCCGGGTAGGCTGCTTCGTCCTTTTTAGTAGGCCTTTACAACCGAAGCCCCCAGCGTGTTCCGGAAATGCCCCAGCGCCCATTCATGCCCTTGCGGGTTAAAGCTCGCTACCGCATCCTCGTGTATTACAAGCCGGAAGCCTTTATTGTACGCATCCACAGCCGTATGCAGAACGCAAATGTCGGTGCATACCCCTATCAGATGCAGCTCGGTAATGCCGCGCGCCCGAAGCTGAAGCTCCAGATCTGTACCGGCGAAGGCGCTGTATCTTGTCTTGTCCATCCAGTATATCGCTGCCTTGTTTGCCTCATAGATGCCATGAAGCGTTCCGTACAAATCCCGTCCGGCCGTCCCCCGGATGTTGTGGGGTGGAAACAGCCTGTGCTCCGGATGATATTCATCCTCGGCATCATGCAAATCCACGGCCATAACCACATATGCTCCTTCTTCAACGAACCGCCGGGTCAGCTCCCCGATACGCTGCTCGATATCGATAGCAGGCTGGCCGCAAGGCAGCGCCCCGGTTACAAAATCAACAGTATAATCAATGACAATAAGAGCTTTCATTCCCATCCCGCCTTTTCAATAATGTTGTTTCGACAGTATTGATTCCGAAAAAGAAATCCCCGTTACAGCTCCAGTAGGGCAAGCAGACACATCGCCCTCTCCAAACCGTCAGTATTACCTAAGTGTACCTCATCAAGACCGCAATTCAAAATATCAATAATGTCATTATGACATAATCAATAAAAATGTCAACCCTGCATTTCACCTGACAAAAAAATAACTTCGAGTTAGGCACAGCCTGTCACCGGAACGCAAAAAAACGGCTTCAGCCCCGCAGCAGGGCTGAAGCCGCTCGTGCCTCGCCTCGTTTCCAGCGCACGCGTCTTCACGTTTGTTTCCTATTAAGGGCCGTCTAGAACCCACAACTGGCTTCGCTTCGTCCGGCCTAAGCGCGGACCAGCCTGAGCGTCCCGTTCTCCTCAGCGACTGTCAGGAAAATCGCCCGTTCCAGAGGACTCTGATTCGGTGTGTGAAGAACTAAGCGCAGCTGCCGATCGGCCAAGTCGCGGAAAATCATGCCGTGTCCGCCGTCGCTTTTATACAGCGGCTCCTCCTCATGAACCCACGGTCCGGTTACCTGTCCCGTCACCGATTTGACAAGGCCGATGGCATAGCTTGTCCCGATATAGCTGGCCCAGATCATCAGCAGCTCCCCGCCTGCTGTCCGGTGCAGGAACGGGCCGTCGGTGACGTACTTGTTCTCCTGTGCCGCGACCTTCTCCGATTCGTAAGGCCTTGTCCAGCAAGCCTCCGTCGCGGAGAACAGCACCAGCGGCTCCCCGAGGGCGGCCTTCAAATCAGCCGTCAGCCGCACTGCGCATATCTGCCCATCGGTGACATCCTTCCATTCCCGGCAAAACACCATCCAGGGCAGCCCGTCATCGTCCAGATACAGTGTGCCGTCCAGCGCATTCCATGCCTCGGGCGTGACCGGGCCTTCGCTGTGGGGATGGTATGGCCCTGTGATGGTGTCTGCGGCTAACACCGCCGTGCCAATCCGCCCGTTGTCCTTTCGCCTGAACGTAGCGAACATAAAGTAACGGCCCTGGTGCTCATACACCTCGGGCGCCCAGAAATTGGTGTCGGAGTAGAAGTCCTCCTCCGGCCGGAACGCAGGCAAGGGACCCTGCCACTGCTCCAAATCCCGGCTGACATACACGTCGAAGCCGGTTCCTTTGCCCCACACGTTTTTGTCTGTGCTGCCGAACAAGTAATAATTTCCTTCACTGGGAACCGGAACGACGAACGGATCCCGGATTTGAATCTCACTGGTAGCTATCATCGTATTCTCCTTCATCATGCGGTGTTCACACCCCTCCCGCGTTCTGTATGAAACTGAACCAGCCTGCTGGCTCCAGTATAAACCGGCGGCCCTGGCAACCGGGAGGGAGAATCCCGCTTGAAGGAGGGAGAATCTGATTGTAATCTTCATCCGCTTACATAACCTGCCGCATCCCCTGCTTCGTAAAGCGGTTTGCGTAGGCGGATGCTCCGTACGAGTACGGCTTGACGCGCGGTGAATACATTCCCATCGCTTCGACCCGATCCACCATTTCCTGCACATAGAGGGAGGTTTGGTTCACCACCGGCTCCGTTCCCGCATCAATATCGATATACGAATACAGCATCGCCCCCTGATAGACATGGGGAAGCAGCAGCTCCTCCATTTGCGTCAAAGGCCCCTCCGCGAAAAAGCCCGCCACCCGCTGGGACAGCGTAGTTTCCAAAACCAGCTTCTCCTTAATCGAGGTCAGCTCCCGGGGAATCGCCACTTGGCTGTAGCAGGCCCAGGCGCCCTTGCCCAGACGGTGGATAATAATCCCCGTCACAAATTTCGTATACCCGCGGTGCACCTGACTGTCGGTGCCGATTACAAAGTGATACAGCGCCTTCGGATCTTGAGACATGAACTGCATAATCCGGTCCTGAACCTCCTGGAGCGACAAGCTCCGCTCGGACACATTTTGAAAAGTCAGCTCATCCAGCATGGAAAATCGTTTCATCATTGTCATCATCCTCACCTGTACAACGTACGTTACATCCTTCCTTCTATTATGTATATGTATTTTGGGGAGCCGGCGGGACTCGAACCCGCGTTCTCCGGTCTGACAAACCGGCGAGAACTCCGCTTCTCTGCAGCTCCGGGATAAACAGAGGAAGGTGGAATCGAACCACCGCTCACGGTGTCAAAGAATACAATTGGGGAGAACAACGGGACTCGAACCCGTACTCGCCGATTCACAGCCGGCTGCGTTGCCTTTTCGCCATACTCTCCAGGGTATAACGACGCATGGGGGATTCGAACCCGCCGAGTCCACGATTGAAAGTCGTGTGGCTTCACCGCTTGCCGAATGCGCCGAATGGAATAAATTGCTGCTTGTGCAGTGTACTGAGATAGGTTTATTGAACCGCTTGCTATTTAAGTCAGGACAGGCGGCGGCCAAGCCGCAGCAGACCGCAAAAAGGCCGCCTCTTCACCTGACGCGCTTTTCCCGGCCCGTTCAAAGGCCCTGTCCGCAGCTTGCCCCCTAGTTACAAGGACGCAAGCCGTGAAGCAGTCGAATCCGTTCCGCGAGCACAGTGCTCAGCGGATACTGCGATTTCATAAGAAAAGCCGCCGTGAATGGGCAGCCTTGTTCTTTCCATATCGGAGCACGCCAAAATGCGTGCGTCAGATGAACCCTTCCTCTAAAACAGGAGGACCCGTGGATGGATCAAGACCGCCAGTATATTCCATCGTATTGTCTTGTGCATATTCGTATCCATGCTCATGCCGGTGCTCATCGTAAGATTTATAATCATAGGCATACTTCTGCTCCTGCGCAGACTCGAAGCCGCTATGAATTCCGTCATACGGATTGCTGCTTAACCATGCTTGCTGTTCCTTGAATATTGTCATCCCGGTGTCCTCCTTTCTTTTGTCAAAATAAAAAGCCGCGCCTGCCGTCCTTCTCCCCGGCTGTTTCAGCCCAAAGAAAAAGACTGCATCCGCAGCCTCACATACCGACCTATTCCAAATAAAGCCTGCTTTCAGCTTCGATATCGGATGGGTACGTGACAGCTACGCCAGACACTAAGGTCCATATAGGATTCATGCTGATCCTGATTGAATTGCGGTTCATATTCAAGATGCTTCTTCATGGTCCTATCCCCCCTTCATGTCCGTTTATGATAAATTTCCCGAATCATTTCATTCGTTAAGTTGTTCCGCCAATAGGCTTATGGTTACAGCGCTCCATGCTGTCCGCCCTTCGACTTGTTCCTATCTTAGCACGGACCGGAATCTTCGTCAACCATTTATTTTCAAATTTGTAAAAAAATATATTTTACGCTAGCATTCAATTCTATCTCATGCCGGTTTGTATTCACCGCCAGTCGGTCCGTCAGCCGATACCGCCTTGCCGCTCATGGCCTTGCCCGCTCGTGCGCCTAAACATAAAAAAAACCGCTGATCCTGATCGGACCAACGGTTTATGGTTAACATCCATTATTGTTTACACAGCTACACGTTCACCCTATGAACTGTACCCGGCAATCCCGTATGAGGCCGAATCCGCATGCCTATGCAATTGTATGCTTTCTCCTGCTGCTGTTCCCGATGGCTTGCAACCCAGCTAACGTTCATCATGTGATTGGCCTCCTTTCAAAAAATGGTATTGCTGTATCTTACTACGCCTTTGAAAAAAATGTCAACCCCTTTGTTTTTTGAAGCCGGGCTCAACGAGTCTCCGTCAAAGCGGGACATGAAGCTCATTCCAAAGAAAGCTTCCAGTCCAGCTGGTTCCAAAGGCTTTTATTGTCCGTAACGAGCTTGTGCACATATCCGGCATGCTCCTCTGCGCTCTCCCGGGTCAACTGGTTCCACCAGAACTGACGGCCCGCCAAATAGCTAATCGCGAACTCAAGCCAGCCTGAATACGCCTTTTGCACTTCAGGTCCAATCAGCATTAAAAGCTCTCGCGCTTCGCTCTCCGTAATGTAGCTTAAGAAAACCCCTTTTTTACACATGTTCGCATAACGTCCCCAATCCCAGGCAGCGATTCCTGCACGAGGCAGTCGGTTCATGTACGCTCGGACAATGCAGGCTTGAGTATATTGGCTGCTGGCAGGAGAAATTGTCTGGATATACGCCGCCTGCTCTGCCTCCGTCATAGAGGACAGAATCCACCGGGTTTTGTCAAAAGAAGACCGGTGCCCGTTATCCCGAAGCTGGCCCAGAGCTTCCTTAAGATCCTCACCGCTCGCAATATTCCAATCCCGTTTGAGCGAGTAAGCGTGCATATCGATATTGTCTTTTGTTCGCTTCAGCTCGTAGTACGATTCTGAGTCCAGGCCGTTCATTTCGTCCAGAATGGCCCCCAATGCCCGGAACCACAAATCTGTCGGACGGAGGTGCTTCGGCTTTGCCTTTGTCATTTTACTGCTCCTCCTCTAACCGGTAATGGAATGCGGGGACACTGCCCATGGTATGCTGCTTCGCTAGGCGTGCAGGCCGCAGTTCTACGGCCGGTGCCTTCTTGCGGAACAGACCAAAGAAAGATTTTTCGCCGCCACCCCTCAGCTGCTGAAAGTGCTGCTTGTAGACGGGATGGGAAGGCTCCTGTTTGCAGGCTTGCTCCGCCCATTGCAGTGCCTTGCCCTTCTCGCCGATCTGATAATAGGCCAAGCTTAAATAATGGCTGGCCCCGCCACCCAACCCGGCGGCCTGCGCCTTAGTCAGCCGTTCGACTGCCTGGCTGTACAGCCCGCTATGGTACAATATTACCCCGCTGTACAACCAAATGGCTGAACCGTCGGCCGGCTCGCCGTCTGCACATTGCGGGTTTCTGGCGATGTCCAGCGCACCCTTCCAGGCCTGACATTCAATGCTAAGCCATAACGCTTCAATCAGCCCCCACGAATCCTTCAAAATAACCGCCAGATGGGAGGATGCCTCCGCTCTCTCGTGCAAATCCTCGCTGCACAGATACGTATACGCCATCATTTGGGCTAGACCGGGGTCGTCAGGGAATTCCTCAGCGCCTTCCTCATACTCCTCCAGGGCCAAATCCAGATTCCCCATCGCACGGTGAATGTCGCCTGTCAGCAAATACGCCATCGGGTCTTCATCGTCATATTCCTTCAGCTCTTCCATCAGCTGCAAGGCACCGGTATAGTTCTTTTTGGCAAAATGCAGCGCCGCTAGCTGGTAGTATGCCAGATGATTCTCCCCATAGGACAAGCCCGTCTTGAGAGCTTCCAACGCCATATCGTATTCCTTGAGCCGAATGTGGCAATCGCCTTTTTGGAACCATATCGACGCCCAGCTGTACTCATGCTCAACCACCGCGGTGTAATCTGCAGCCGCTTGGCGGTACTTCCCGAGCCCGTAATAACAGTGCCCCCGAATCGAATAATATCTCCAGCGGCCGGGATCAATAGCAATCGCCTGGTCCGCCAGCTCCAGTCCCTTCCGCTCATCCTTCTGCTGCCGGTATGCATCTGCGAGATGTATGAGAACGTTGGGATCGTTGCGGTTCATCCCCAGCGCTTCCTGGAAATCGGCTATGGCCTCCGCAGGGCTCTCCTGCTGGAGATATGCCATCCCCCGCTGTATGAGAATGTCATAGCCGTTCTGGCCTTCTTCCTTGGCCAGCTTCCATGCCTGGTTGTAGCACTCCACTGCACGCTTCAGCTTCTCCTGCTGAACATACACGCGTCCAAACAGCATGTGCATCTCTACGTTCATTGTAGTCTGCTTCTCCAGCGTTTGAAGCTCCTTCCGGCAATCTTCGAACCGTTCCAACTCATAGTACAACTCCGCCAGGGCGAAGCGAAGCGTGTGATCTTCAGGCTTCGCGGCCAGTGCAGTCCGCCACAGCAGAGCAATCTGCTTGTTCAGAGCCAGCAGCCGGATTCGGGAATCAATATCATAAGGATGGTGCTCCAAAATGAGCTCCAGCAGGGATTTGGCCTCCAGGCTTCTATCCAGAGCCAGGAAGCATCGGGCAAGTCCGCTGAGTGCCGTCAAGTGATACGGCTGCTGCGCCAGCACCTGCTGGAAATCGTAAAATGCATCTCTGGCCCGTTCCAGCTTGAGGAACAGATTTCCCCGGTGCAGCCGTCCGTCAATATCGTCGGGACACAGCTCAAGCATCCGGTCAAACGCTTGAAGCGCCTGATTCGCATCATCGCACCGTATGAAATACAGCCCCATTAGCCGCAGCAAATCCGGATCAGCCGTAAACAGATCTGATGCCGCTTTCAAATACTGCCCGGCACGCTCCAGTTCCCCCCGCGCCAATGCATATTGAACATTCGCACGAAATTCGATATACGTCTCGCGATCGTCCGTCATGGTCATGCCCGTTAAATATTCATAACGAGGCGAAAAGGGCTGTTTCATTTGCCGAAGAAGCTCATCCACATCGCCTTCCGGATATATTTCGTAAAGCTTCCTTTCCTGCTCGCTCCAGGAAAAAGTGGTATCCAGCAGCTCCCACACCTGCTTCGGGAGATGATAATGCTTAAAAAGGTACTCTATTAGCAGCTGATCCAGCCTCAGCTTCACATCCAGCCGCCAAATGTCCTCCCGCTCCAGTACAGCCCGCCAAGCCTCCGTTTGAATCCGCCGAGGAAATTGCTCATAAATCTGCTGCAGCTCCGCCATCATATTCCCGGCAAGCTCCTCCGCAGACACTGGCCCTGTTTCGTCCAGCTCCAGTGCAGCTGCATGCTGCAGATGACTTTCAGAAGGGCGTACGCTGACACGTTCCTCCTCATCCGGCTTGTCCTCCGCCTGTAGGGAAACGCCGGCAGAATGGGCTTCTTTCATGTATTTCGCTTCACGAAGCGCTTGGTCATAGGCTTCCCGCAACTGCTGAAAGCCTTCCGGATCATGCTCGGGATGGTGGATTCGGAGCATTTTTGCATACGCCCGTTTAATGTCCGCAACGTTCAAGGTAGGCTCAATGCCTAACGTAATCCAGCTGTGATTCATGGCTCATTCATCCTTTTTCGTTCTGACGATTTTTCGAATATGGAAACCGACTTAGTTTTAGGGTTCTCTAGGGTATATCGGATTTCACTAGCGTTGCATTAATTTTCCCTAAATCTTCATAATTTTCTGTATTTATCTCATTCAGACGCAAAAAAATCCTTTACAATGGATTGGCAGGTAGTTCCTGT